>JBGQEX010000322.1:0-4508 GCA_041496605.1 Piscinibacter sp. | reverse complement strand
TGCCGGTGCTGGCGGGCTACGTGGTCGCGGCCGAAGAGCAGGGCGTGTCGCAGGAGCAGTTGAGCGGGACCATCCAGAACGACATCCTCAAGGAGTTCATGGTCCGCAACACCTACATCTTTCCGCCGGCGCCGAGCATGCGGGTGATCGGCGACATCATCGAGTACACGGCCAGGAAGATGCCGAAGTTCAACTCGATCTCGATCTCCGGCTATCACATGCAGGAGGCCGGTGCGAACCAGGCGCTGGAACTCGCGTTCACGCTGGCCGACGGCAAGGAATACGTGAAGACGGCGCTGGCCAAGGGGCTGGACGTCGACGAGTTCGCCGGGCGCCTGAGCTTCTTCTGGGCCATCGGCATGAACTTCTACCTCGAAGTGGCCAAGATGCGCGCGGCGCGGCTGCTGTGGTGGCGCATCATGAAAGAGTTCAAGCCCCAAAGCGCCAAGAGCCTGATGCTGCGCACCCATTGCCAGACCTCCGGCTGGAGCCTGACCGAACAGGACCCATACAACAACGTCGTGCGCACCACCGTCGAGGCGATGGCCGCGGTGTTCGGCGGCACGCAATCGCTGCACACGAATGCCTTGGACGAGGCGATCGCGCTGCCCACCGAGTTCAGCGCGCGCGTCGCCCGCAACACGCAGCTGATCATCCAGGAAGAGACGCACATCACCAACGTCGTCGACCCCTGGGCCGGCAGCTACATGATGGAAACGCTGACGCAGGACATGGCCGACAAGGCCTGGACCATCATCGAGGAAGTCGATGCGATGGGCGGCATGACGCACGCCGTGGAAAGCGGCTGGGCCAAGCTGAAGATCGAAGCCAGTGCGGCCGAGAAGCAGGCGCGCATCGACAGCGGGCGCGACGTGATTGTCGGCGTCAACAAGTACAAGCTCGCGAAGGAAGACGCGATCGAGAGCCGCGACATCGACAACCATGCGGTGCGCGAGAACCAGGTCAAGCGCCTGCAGCAACTGCGCGCGGAGCGCGATGCGGCCGCGGTGAACCGCGCGCTGGAAGCGCTCAGCGCCTGCGCCGCATCGGGCGAGGGCAACCTGCTCGACCTCTCGATCAAGGCGGTGCGTGCGCGTGCGACGGTCGGCGAGATCAGCGACGCGCTGGAAAAGGTTTGGGGGCGCCATCGCGCCGATACGCAAATGGTGACCGGTGTGTATGCAGCCGCCTACGACAGTGCCGAGGGTTGGGAAAAACTGCAGGCCGAGATCGCGGCCTTTGCCGAGGAGCACGGCCGCCGGCCGCGAGTGATGATCGCCAAGCTCGGGCAGGACGGCCACGACCGTGGCGCCAAGGTGGTGGCCACCGCATTCGCCGACATGGGCTTCGACGTCGACATGGGCCCGCTGTTCCAGACCGCCGAGGAATGCGCGCGCCAGGCGATCGAGAACGACGTGCACGCGGTGGGCGTCAGCACGCTGGCGGCGGGCCACAAGACGCTGGTGCCGGCGATCATCGCGTCGCTGAAGGCACAGGGGGCCGACGACATCATCGTGTTTGTCGGCGGGGTGATCCCGCGCCAGGACTATGACTTCCTCTACGAAGCCGGCGTGAAGGGCATCTATGGCCCCGGTACGCCGATTCCGGCGAGCGCGAAGGATGTGCTCGAACAGATCAAGAAAGCCATCGGCTGAACCACCACACCGTTCGGGCCGAGGTATCGAAGCCCCCGCACCGAGGTTCTCGTTGAAGCCATTTTTCGTCTACATGCTGCGTTGTTCCGACGGTTCGTACTACGTCGGCCACACCGACGAGCTGGAGCACCGGTTCGCGCAGCATCAGGCCGGCGAGATCGAGGGCTACACGCACGAGCGGCGACCGGTGGAACTCGTCTGGTCGCAGGAGACTGCGAGCCGCGAAGAGGCGCTGGCGGCTGAACGGCGGATCAAGGGGTGGGGGCGGGTCAAGAAGGAAGCGCTGATCAGGGGTGACTGGCTCAAGATCGCGCAGCATGCCTGGGGGACGCGCAATCCGATGCCAGACCGCTTGCAGGCTTCGATACCTCAGCCCGAACGGCGGCTGGCGGAAACACGCTTCAACCCGCCATCAGCCGTTCGCCCTGAGGTATCGAAGGGCTCGTCACGGTCAGCGAATGAAGGCGCTCGGGACGGGGCTTCGATACCTCAGCCCGAACGGGTATCCGCGAAGACGCCCTTTGTCCAGCCACCGACCGTTCATCCTGAGGTATCGAGGGACCCACTGCTGCTCCGAGGCGTCCTGAACCGCGAGCGCCGCGCACTCGCCAAAGCCATCACCCTCCTCGAATCCACCCGCGCCGACCACCGCGAACGCGCTGACGGCCTGCTCAACACCTTGCTGCCCCACACCGGCCAAGCCATGCGGCTGGGCATCTCAGGTGTGCCCGGCGTCGGCAAGTCGACTTTCATCGAAGCGCTCGGCCTTTCGCTCATCGCCAAGGGCCACCGCGTGGCCGTGCTGGCAATCGACCCATCGTCCAGCGTTTCCGGCGGCTCCATCCTCGGCGACAAGACGCGCATGGAGCGGCTGTCGGTCAGCGAATCGGCCTACATCCGGCCCAGCCCCGCATCGGGCACGCTCGGCGGCGTGGCCGAGAAGACGCGCGAGGCGATGCTGGTCTGCGAAGCGGCGGGCTACGACGTCGTGATCGTCGAGACGGTGGGCGTGGGCCAGAGCGAAACGGCGGTGGCCAGCATGACCGACATGTTCGTGCTGCTGCAGTTGCCCAATGCCGGCGACGACCTGCAGGCGATCAAGAAGGGCGTGATGGAGCTGGCTGACCTGGTGGTCATCAACAAGGCCGACATCGACCCCGCCGCGGCCACCCGCGCACAAGCGCAGATCGCCAGTGCACTGCGCATGTTCAGCCACCACGAACGCGGCAGCGACCGATGGCACACCCAGGTGATGCAGCTCAGCGCGCTGAAGGGGCAGGGCATCGATGAGTTTTGGGCCCAGGTCGAACAGTTCCACCGCCAGCGGCGAGCCAGCGGCGAGTTCGACGCGCGCCGCAAGCAGCAGGCGCTGGCCTGGATGTGGGACCTGATCCATGCCCGCCTGCACGCCGACTTCCGCCTGCACCCCGCGGTGCGCGAGGCCCTGGCCCACACCCTGCGCGACGTGAGCAGCGCGCGAATTGCACCATCGGCGGCGGCGCGCCTGCTGCTCAGCCGCTTCGAGAGAACTTAGAGCACCGAGGAGATCGACCATGCACGACATCATTGAACAGCTCGAAGCCAAGCGCGCACTGGCCCGTCTGGGCGGCGGCGAGAAACGCATCGCCGCGCAGCACGGCAAAGGCAAGCTCACCGCGCGCGAGCGGCTCGAGCTGCTGCTCGACGAAGGCACGTTCGAGGAATGGGACATGTTCGTCGAGCACCGCTGCCACGATTTCGGCATGGCCGACAGCAAGATCCCGGGCGACGGCGTCGTGACCGGCTACGGCATGATCAACGGCCGGCTGGTGTTCGTGTTCAGCCAGGACTTCACGGTCTTCGGCGGCGCGCTGTCCGAGGCGCACGCCGAGAAGATCTGCAAGATCATGGACCAGGCGATGAAGGTCGGCGCCCCGGTCATCGGCCTCAACGATTCTGGCGGCGCGCGCATCCAGGAAGGCGTGGCGTCGCTGGGCGGCTATGCCGAAGTGTTCCAGCGCAACGTGATGGCCTCGGGCGTGGTGCCGCAGATCAGCATGATCATGGGCCCGTGCGCCGGCGGCGCGGTCTACAGCCCGGCGATGACCGACTTCATCTTCATGGTGAAGGACAGCTCCTACATGTTCGTCACCGGCCCCGAGGTCGTGAAGACGGTGACGCACGAGGAGGTGACGGCCGAAGACCTGGGCGGCGCGGTGAGCCACACCACCAAGAGCGGCGTGGCCGACCTCGCGTTCGAGAACGACGTCGACGCGCTGGCGATGCTGCGCCGCCTGTACAACTACCTGCCGCTGAATAACCGCGAGAAGCCGCCGGTGCGGCCAAGCAACGATCCCGCCGACCGCGCCGACATGTCGCTCGACACGCTGGTGCCCGACAACCCGAACAAGCCCTACGACATGAAGGAGCTGATCGTGAAGTGCGCCGACGACGGCGAATTCTTCGAGCTGCAGCCCGAGTACGCGAAGAACATCGTGATCGGCTTTTGCCGCATGGAAGGGCAGACGGTGGGCATCGTCGCCAACCAGCCGCTGGTGCTGGCCGGCTGCCTGGACATCAAGAGCAGCATCAAGGCCGCGCGCTTCGTGCGCTTCTGCGACGCCTTCAACATCCCGGTGGTGACCTTCGTCGACGTGCCCGGCTTCATGCCCGGCACGAGTCAGGAGTACGGCGGCATCATCAAGCACGGCGCGAAGCTGCTGTATGCGTATGCCGAATGCACGGTGCCGAAGATCACCGTGATCACGCGCAAGGCCTACGGCGGCGCGTACGACGTGATGAGCTCCAAGCACCTGCGCGGCGACGTCAACTTCGCCTGGCCCAACGCCGAGATCGCGGTGATGGGCGCCAAGG
>JBGQEX010000321.1:0-4522 GCA_041496605.1 Piscinibacter sp. | reverse complement strand
GTGCGGCGGCTTCGACTCCGACATCCAGGCCGCCATGCTGTGGGCCGCGGGCCTGTCGAGCAATCCGGTGGTGAACACCCATCCGGCCAAGGTGATCAACTTGAGCCTCGGTTCGCAGGGCGCCTGCCCGTCGAGCTACGCGCCGGTGATCAGCCAGCTGACCGCGGCCGGTGTCACCGTCGTGGCGTCGGCGGGCAACGACGAGGGCCTGGCGGTCGCGGCACCCGCCAATTGCAGCGGCGTGATCGCTGTCGGCGGTGTGCGTCACGTCGGCACCAAGGTCGGCTATTCGAATGTCGGGCCCGAGGTGGCGCTGAGCGCGCCGGCAGGCAACTGCGTCAACGCCACCGGCGCCTGCCTGTACCCGCTGCTCACCACCACCAACAGCGGCACGACAACGCCGGCCACCAACACCTACAGCGACAGCTTCAACTCGTCGCTCGGCACCAGTTTCTCGGCACCGTTGGTGGCAGGTACCGTCGGCCTCATGCTGTCGGTGGATCCATCACTGACGCCGGCGGAGATCCGCGGCGCGCTGAAGAGCAGCGCACGCCTGTTTCCAACCAGCGCCGACGCGTCGGTGGTGGCCTGCCACGCCCCCAACAGCGGCGTGCAGGACGAATGCAACTGCACGACCAGCACCTGCGGCGCCGGCTTGCTCGACGTTGCCGGCGCGGTCAAGCTGCCGCCGACCGTTGCCATCAGCGCGTCGACCTCCAACGCCACCGCGGGCACGGCCGTCGCACTGGACGGATCGGCGTCGACGGCCGTCGGTGGGCGTACCGTTTTCGGCTACCAGTGGACGATCACGAGCGGGGACACGATCGCCAGCTTGAGCAATGCCGGCACTTCCAGACCCACGCTATCGACCACCGGCGTCGGTGCGGTGGTCGTGAAGCTCACGGTCACTGACAGCGCTAGCGCGCAGGGATCGGCCACCAGCAGCATCACCGTGACCGCGGCTCCAACCAGCGGTGGTGGTGGCGGTGGTGGCGGCGCGCTCGGCATCGCCTGGCTGCTGGCGCTCGGAGTGGCGGTCGGGGCGGTGGCGCGACGCCGCTGATCCGGCGCGAGCCGGTCAGGGCTTGCCGCAGGGGCCGAAGCCCTGGCCGAGCACGTCGGCCTTCAGGCCCGCGACCTTGGCCGCGAGTTCGGCGTCGGCCCTGTCGACGCGCAACATGTGGTTCACCGACGCCTTGCGGAATTCGATCACCTTGGCGCTGCGCACGCCGCGCTGCGTCAGCCATAGCAGGGCGGCGTCGGCGGCGGCACGGTCGTCGAAGCGGCCGAGCGAGATGCCGGGTTCGAGCTCGGGCACGCCTTTCACCGCTTCGAACGGCACGTTGGCGCGCGCCAGTTCCTCTTCCTTCTTCTGCTGCGCGTCCCGATTCGCGTACTTGCCCATGTAGACGAGCCAGGTCGCCGGCGTGTCGGTCTTCAGGTTGGCCCAGCTGCCGGCCGGCAATGCGGCCGCGAGCGTCGCTTCGGCGGCCGAGGCCTCGACCGCACTGAAGGGCCCGGCCTCCAGGCAAACCAAGCGTTCGGCCGCCGCGCTCGCCGCGGCTGCCACCGCCTGCGGCGTGAGGACCTTCACCAGCTCCGGGCGCAGCTGACGTTCCAGACGCTCGGGCTCGCGGTCACCGGTCGCGCGCACCCCGATCACGTTGTCGAGCCAACCCTGCGTCCACGCGTAAAAGGCCAGGTTCGCCAGCAGCAGTACCAAGACGAAGGCTCTCAGCATGGCGCCTCGCCGGGGGCGTCCAGGCGCACGCTGACTTCACCGCTGCTGACTTGCACGACACCGTCTGGCGTGCGCACCAGCAGCGCACCCGAGGGCGCCACGCCGACGGCGACGCCCTCGGCCGCGTCGGCCTGGCTGGTGCGCACCGCCTGCCCGCGCAGCAGGTCGCGCGCGGCGAAGCGCGACGCGAAGTCAGCGAAGCCTTCACCCTCGAAGCGTTGCAAGGCCTCGACCAGCGGTCGGGCCACGCGGGCCAGCACCTGTGGTGCACTGGTTTCGGCATCGAGTTCCTGCAGGCAGGCAAAACCGCTGCTCGTTTCGGTGGTGACCAGTGGCAGCACGTTGAGGCCGATGCCGATGACCGCCAGCCGCTGCGCGCCGGCGGCCACGGTCTCGATCAGGATGCCGCCCAGCTTGCGGCCGACCCGCGAGCGCGGCGCGGTCGCGTCGACGACCCACAGGTCGTTAGGCCATTTGACGCCGATGTTTGAACCGTCCGGGTCCAGTGTTTCGGCCAGCGTCACGCCGACCGCCAGCGACAAGCCGGACCAGTCTTGCGGGGCCAGCGGCAGCGCGAGCGAAAAGGTCAAGGACGCGGCCGGTGCCGACTGCCAGCTGCGCCCCTGGCGCCCGCGGCCCTGAATCTGGTGTTCGGCCACCAGCAGGCAGGGTCGCAGATCGCCGCTGCGGCGCCCGAACGCGGCACTCTCGACGCTGCGCCGCACGCGCGCCGCGCCGCTTTCCTCGGCGACGTCGGACGCGCTGCGGGCGCGCTCGAGCAGCGCACTGTTGGTGGAAGCGATCTGCGCCACGACCTCGACGCTCAGGCCCGGCAGCAGCGGTGCGAGCTGTCGCCTCAGGGCCTCGGCGCCCCAGTCGAGCGGGGGTTCAGTCATGGGCAGTCTTGCGCTTCGGTGCGAGCATGGTGCCGCGGCACTTCTTGCTGCCGCAACGGCATTCGTACTGCCTCTTCAGCTTCGGCGTGTAGCGCTCGTCGATGACGAGGCCGTAATCGTAGAACAGCTCCTCGCCCGGTTTCAACGGCCGCAGCGACTTGATGAACACGCGGCCGTCGGTCTCGTCGGCTTCGCAATTGGGCTCGCAGGCGTGGTTGATCCAGCGTGCCGCGTTGCCGCCGTGCTTGGCGTCGATCACATGCGTGTCGTTGATGTGAAAGTAGAAGGTATGGTTCGGGTCCTTGGGGTCGTGCGGGTGGCGGCGCAGCGCCTCCGGCCAGTCGATGACCTCGCCCTTGTATTCGATGATGACCTCGCCCTTCGCGATCGGTGCCAGCGCGAACACCCCCTTGCCGTGCACGCCCGAGCGGCGCACCTGGATGCGACGGCCGCCGGCGGCGGGAACTTTAGAGCGGGGGGTCTGGGCGGCACCGGCTTGCGTCATCGACTTCTTTGGGTACATTGAATTTGTGGGCGCGCGCGCGTACGTGTGTGCGCGCGAGAAGCCCGGATTGTATTGATGCCATCGCGGGCCGCCCGCGGGACGCTGCAGAAAGAACCATGAGAAACCAAGTGCAAACCTCTAATTCACGGGCCGCCGCGCCGGGCCGCCCCAAGCAAGGCCCGACCCTCCCGGAGGGTCGATCGCCGTACACGGCGAGCGGGGTGCCCCAATGACCAAGACACTGATCATTGCCGAGAAGCCCTCTGTCGCGCAGGACATCGTGCGCGCGCTCACGCCGTCGGTCGGCAAGTTCGACAAGCAAGCCGAGTACTTCGAGAACGAGCGCTATGTCGTCACCTCGGCCGTGGGTCACCTTGTGGAGATCAAGGCGCCGGAGGAATACGACGTGAAGCGCGGCAAGTGGAGCTTCGCCCACCTGCCGGTGATTCCGCCGCACTTCGACCTGGCGCCGATCGACAAGGCGAAGACGCGGCTCAACGCGGTGGTCAAGCTGGTCAAGCGCAAGGACGTGACCGAGCTCATCAACGCCTGCGACGCCGGCCGCGAGGGCGAGCTGATCTTCCGCCTGATCGTGCAGTACGCCGGCACCGAGAAGAGCCCGATCCACAAGCCGATCAAGCGGCTGTGGCTGCAGAGCATGACGCCGCAGGCGATCCGCGACGGCTTCGAGCAGTTGCGCAGCGACAAGGAACTGCTGGGCCTGGCCGACGCGGCGCGCAGCCGCAGCGAGGCCGATTGGCTCGTCGGCATCAACGGCACGCGCGCGATGACGGCGTTCAACTCGCGCGACGGCGGCTTCTTCCTGACGACGGTCGGCCGCGTGCAGACGCCGACCTTGTCGATCGTGGTCGAGCGCGAGGAGAAGATCCGCAAGCACGTGGCGCGCGACTACTGGGAGATCAAGGCCACGTTCGCCGCGGAGGCCGGCGAATACGACGGCAAGTGGTTCGACCCGAAGTGGAAGAAGAACCCCGACGACGCCGAGCAGCGCGCCGACCGGCTGTGGAACGAGGCCGATGCGCAGGCGATCGCGCAAGCGGTGCGCGGCCAGCCGGCCAGCGTCACCGAAGAGGCCAAGCCGAGCACGCAAAGTGCACCGGGCCTGTACGACCTGACCACCTTGCAGCGCGAGGCCAACTCACGCTTCGGCTTCTCGGCCAAGACGACGCTCTCAATCGCGCAGGCGCTGTACGAAAAGCACAAGGTGCTGACCTACCCGCGTACCGACAGCAAGGCGCTGCCCGAAGACTACGTGAGCGTGGTCAAGAAGACGATGGAGATGATCGCCAGCGAAGACATGCCGGGCCCGCTGCGCGCGTTGGCGCCGCACGCGAAGAAGGCGGTAGCCGACGGCTATGT
>JBGQEX010000320.1:0-4544 GCA_041496605.1 Piscinibacter sp. | reverse complement strand
TATTTCGAGAAGAGCGCGCTGCCCCAAGCGCTGGCCAATCGCCTGATCCGGCTGGCGGCCTTCCAGAACCCCGAGTTCTACAAGGCCCAGGCCATGCGTATGTCGGTGTGGGACAAGCCGCGCGTGATCGGCAATGCCGAGAACTACCCGCAGCACATCGCGTTGCCGCGCGGTTGCCTCGACGCCGCCCAAGCCTTGTTGAAGGACAACGGCATTCGCTGCGACCTCCGGGACGAGCGGTATGGTGGTGAGCCCATCGATGTCGGCTTCGTCGGCACCTTACGACCGGACCAGGAGGTGGCGGTCTCGGCCATGCTGCATCACGACGCCGGCGTGCTGTGCGCACCCACCGCATTCGGCAAGACGGTTACGGCGGCGGCCATCATCGCCCGGCGCGGCGTGAACACCCTGGTGCTGGTGCATCGCACCGAGCTGTTGAAGCAATGGCAGGAGCGTCTGCAAGCTTTTCTCAGAGCAGGCAAGGGCGTGGTCGGCACCATCGGTGGCGGCAAAGCCAAACCCACGGGCAGGATCGACATCGCCGTGATGCAGTCGCTGTCCCGCCAGGGCGAGGTCGATTCGCTGGTCGAGAACTACGGACAGGTCATCGTTGACGAATGCCACCATGTGGGCGCAGCGTCTTTCGACGCCATCCTCAAACGGACCAAGGCGAAATTCGTGCTCGGCCTGACGGCCACGCCGATTCGCCGCGATGGCCAGCAGCCGATCATCTTCATGCAATGCGGGCCGATCCGGCACACGGCGGCCAAGCCGGCCAGTGCACCGCACGACCTGGAGGTGTTGCCGCGATCACGGTTTTCCCGCATCGACCTGCCGACCACAGCAGGCATTCAGGACGTGTTCCGGCACCTTGCCAATGACCTGGCCCGGACCGAAGCCATCGCCGCCGAGATCACTGCGGCCTTCGAGCAAGGCCGCAAGGTGCTGGTGCTGACAGAGCGCACGGAGCACCTCGACGCCATCCGCTTGGCCCTGGCAGCACAGGTGCCGCCGCCCTTCGTGCTGCACGGTCGAATGTCGAAGAAGCAGCGGGCCGCCCTCATTGCAGCACTTGACGCACTGGAGCCGCAGGCGTCACGCATCCTGCTGGCCACCGGGAAGCTCGTCGGCGAAGGTTTCGATCATCCGCCGCTGGATACCTTGGTGCTGGCCATGCCGATTTCCTGGAAAGGCACGCTGCAGCAGTACGCGGGCCGCCTGCACCGGGAACACGCCAGCAAGACCGATGTACGGATCATCGACTTCGTCGACACCGGCCACCCGGCATTGCTGCGGATGTGGGACAAGCGACAGCGAGGCTATCGCGCGATGGGGTATCGAATGGGCATCGACGCGACCGGCGATGATGGCGTTTCGCCACGCCACCATGCAAAGCCTGCGCCCGCAACTGAGCATCCAATGCAGAAGGCACTCGTGCCATGAGCTGCATCGAGCTTCGCGTCAAGACGGCAACCTTGTGGGTATAGATCAACGGCATCGAGCGGAACGGGGCCATGGGTGGGGCCACGCCGCTGATCTGGCTTTAGCGAACTGGCGCGCCTACTGGCTCTCCGCCAGAATGGGAAGTGATGATCGAACATGTAGACCGCTGCGGCGGTTCACCAAAGCAAGGCCCGCCGGAAGGCGGGCTTTTTTCTTGCTTGCAGTGAAGCGGGCTTCGGCGGCGGCTAGCCGGCGATTGCCTGGGCTCCGGGCGACGGCTGGCGGGCCGGCGGCGCGCCAGACTCGACCGGGCAGATGTTCTGTGCGAGTTGTCCCTTGGGGCCCTGGACCAACTCGAAGCTGACCTTGCCCCCCTGTTTGAGGGTGCGGAAACCATCCATTTGAATGGCGGAAAAATGCGCGAACACGTCCTCGCCTCCACCTTCCGGCTCGATGAAGCCGAAACCTTTGGCATCGTTGAACCATTTGACCGTCCCGAGGGCCATACCTCACCTCCGTTTTTCTTCGCCCGCGCATTCTGGGCGGGCCACCGGGCACTGTCAAGGCGCCGGCTTGAAGGCCGTGGTGATGCTGACGCAAGTCTGAAATGGCGGGGCGACGTGACGCAATTCCGGGCTTGCAGTCGAGGCCATGGGCTCAATATGCCAACAGTGCGACTGCGGCGCGTCAACTCGATAGAATGAATCCATGCCTGTGGAGCCCTCCTCAACGCCCACGCCCCCGCCGGCGGCACCCAAGCCCGATGATGGGCAAGGGGCTGTTGTTGTCGAACGGCAGGCGGCGAAGACGGAACCTCCCCGCATGTACCAGGTGGTCATGCTCAACGATGACTACACGCCGATGGAGTTTGTCGTGATGGTGCTGCAGGAGTATTTCAAGCGCGACCTCGAAACCGCGACCCAGATCATGCTGAAGATTCATCATGAGGGGCGCGGTGTGTGCGGCGTCTATTCGAAGGATGTCGCCGCAACGAAGGTCGAGCTGGTGCTGGCCGCCGCAAGGCGAGGTGGCCACCCGTTGCAATGCATTATGGAGGCCGCATGATTGCGCAAGAGCTAGAGGTCAGCCTGCACATGGCGTTCGTCGAGGCGCGCCAGCAGCGACACGAATTCATCACCGTCGAGCACCTGCTGATGGCATTGCTCGACAACCCCTCGGCGGCTGAAGTGTTGCGCGCGTGTTCCGCCAACATCGACGACCTGCGAAAAAGCCTGGCGCAGTTCATCAAGGAAAACACGCCGACGGTTGGTGGCGCCGACGAGGTCGACACGCAGCCGACGCTCGGCTTCCAGCGCGTGATCCAGCGCGCGATCATGCATGTGCAGTCCACCGGCAGCGGCAAGAAGGAAGTGACAGGCGCCAACGTGCTGGTCGCGATCTTCGGCGAGAAGGACTCGCACGCCGTGTACTACCTGCACCAGCAGGGCGTGACGCGGCTCGACGTGGTCAATTTCATCGCCCACGGGATCAAGAAGTCCGACCCGCCGGAGCCGGCCAAGTCGAACGATGGCGCCAGCGCCGAAGCCGAGAAGGACGACGGTGACGGCAAGGGCTCGCCGCTCGACCAGTTCACCCAGAACCTGAACCAGCTCGCGCGCGACGGCAAGATCGACCCGCTGATCGGACGCGAACTCGAAGTCGAGCGCGTGATCCAGATCCTGTGTCGCCGGCGCAAGAACAACCCGCTGCTGGTCGGCGAGGCCGGTGTGGGCAAGACCGCGATCGCCGAGGGCCTGGCATGGCGCATCACCCAGGGCGAGGTGCCCGAGGTGCTGGCCAACGCGACCGTGTATGCGCTCGACATGGGTGCGTTGCTGGCCGGAACAAAATACCGCGGCGACTTCGAGCAGCGCCTGAAGGGCGTGCTCAAGCACCTCAAGGACCAGCCGAACTCGGTGCTGTTCATCGACGAGATCCACACGCTGATCGGCGCCGGCGCCGCGTCGGGTGGAACGCTGGACGCGAGCAACCTGCTCAAGCCCGCGCTGAGCTCAGGCACGATGAAGTGCATCGGCGCCACCACGTTCAGCGAGTACCGCGGCATTTTCGAGAAAGACGCCGCGCTGTCGCGCCGCTTCCAGAAGATCGACGTGGTCGAGCCCTCGGTCGAACAGACGATCGAGATCCTGAAGGGGCTGAAGTCGCGCTTTGAAGAGCACCACAGCGTGAAGTACGCGCTCGGCGCGCTGCAGGCCGCGGCAGAGCTGTCGGCCAAGTTCATCAACGACCGCCATCTGCCCGACAAGGCAATCGACGTCATCGACGAAGCCGGCGCCGCGCAGCGCATCCTGCCGAAGAACAAGCAGAAGAAGACGATCACGCGCAACGAGGTCGAAGAGATCGTCGCCAAGATTGCCCGCATCCCGCCGGCCAGCGTGTCCAGCGACGATCGCTCCAAGCTCAAGAGCCTCGACCGCGACCTCAACAGCGTGGTGTTCGGCCAGGAGCCGGCGATCGAGGCCTTGGCGTCGGCGATCAAGATGGCACGCTCGGGCCTCGGCCGGCCCGACAAGCCGATCGGCTCGTTCCTGTTCTCCGGCCCCACCGGCGTCGGCAAGACCGAGGTCGCGCGACAGCTGGCGTTCATTCTGGGCATCGAGCTGATTCGCTTCGACATGAGCGAATACATGGAGCGCCACGCGGTGAGCCGGCTGATCGGCGCGCCCCCCGGCTACGTCGGGTTCGACCAGGGCGGGCTGCTCACCGAGGCCATCAGCAAGAAGCCGCACGCGGTGCTGTTGCTCGACGAGATCGAGAAGGCGCACCCCGACGTCTTCAACGTGCTGCTGCAGGTGATGGACCATGGCACGCTGACCGACAACAACGGGCGCAAGGCCGACTTCCGCAACGTGATCATCGTGATGACGACGAACGCGGGCGCCGAGGCGATGAGCAAGGCGACCATCGGCTTCACGAACTCGCGCCAACAGGGCGACGAGATGGCCGACATCAAGCGGCTGTTCACGCCCGAGTTCCGCAACCGGCTCGATGCGATCGTCAGCTTCAAGGCGCTCGACGAGGAGATCATCCTGCGCGTGGTCGACAAGTTCCTGCTCCAGCTCGAGAGCCAGCTCGCCGAG
>JBGQEX010000319.1:0-4545 GCA_041496605.1 Piscinibacter sp. | reverse complement strand
GATGCTGACGCAGTGGGCATCGTTGCGCGCGCTTAAGCGACCGTCGGCGTTCACCATGAACTTGGGCACGATGAACAGGCTGATGCCCTTGACCCCTTCAGGCGCGCCCACAACCCGGGCCAGCACGAGGTGGACGATGTTCTCGGCCATGTCGTGTTCGCCATAGGTGATGAAGATCTTGGTGCCGAAGATCTTGTAGCTGCCATCGGGCTGCGGCTCGGCGCGCGTGCGCACCAGCGACAGGTCCGAGCCGGCCTGCGGTTCGGTCAGGTTCATCGTGCCGGTCCACTCGCCCGAGATCATCTTCGGCAGGTACAGCGCCTGCTGCTGCGCATTTCCGGCCGTCAGCAAGGCCTCGATCGCGCCGTCGGTCAGCAGCGGGCACAGTGCGAAGCTCAGGTTGGCACTGTTGAGCATCTCGATACACGCCGCCCCGATGGTCTTGGGCAGCCCTTGCCCGCCGAACTCTGCCGGGTGCTGCAAACCTTGCCAGCCGCCTTCGCCGAACTGCCTGAAAGCGTCCTTGAAGCCGGCCGTCGTGTAGACCTTGCCCTCCTTCCAGTACGACGGCGCCTTGTCGCCCTCGGCGTTCAGTGGCGCCACGACGCCTTCATTGAACTTGGCGCATTCGTCGAGCACTGCCTGTGCGGTCTCGGTGCCAGCGTCCTCGAAGCCGGGGATCTTCGCCACGTCATCGAGGCCGGCCAGTTCCGTCATGCAAAAGAGCATGTCCTTGACGGGGGCGCGATAGGTCATCGTGTATCTCCAACAAACAATGAGGGCGCAACAACGAACCGTGTGCGCCCTTTGGGTTACAGCATCGAGCGGCGGGGCGTCAGCCGAGCGCCCGCACCAGCTCGGGCACGGCGGTGAACAGGTCCGCTTCGAGCCCGTAGTCGGCCACGCTGAAGATCGGCGCCTCGGGATCCTTGTTGATCGCGACGATCACCTTCGAGTCCTTCATGCCGGCCAGGTGCTGGATCGCACCGGAGATGCCAGCCGCGATGTACAGCTCAGGCGCGACGATCTTGCCGGTCTGGCCGACCTGCCAGTCGTTGGGCGCGTAGCCCGCATCGACCGCGGCACGGCTCGCACCCAACGCGGCGCCGAGCTTGTCCGCGAGCGGCATCAGCACTTCATTGAACTTGTCGCTCGATCCCATCGCCCGGCCGCCGGAGACAATGATCTTCGCCGCCGTCAGCTCGGGCCGGTCGTTCTTGGCGATCTCGCTGCCGACGAAACTGGAGCTGCCGTTATCTGCCGTGGCGCTGACGCTGTCGACGGCGGCACTGCCGCCAATGGCGGCGGCCGGGTCGAATCCGGTCGTGCGCACGGTGATGACCTTCAACTTGTCGGTGCTCTGCACCGTGGCAATCGCGTTGCCGGCGTAGATCGGGCGATCGAAGGTGTCGGCACCGAGCACATGGATGATGTCGGAGATCTGCGCCACGTCGAGCAGCGCGGCGACGCGCGGCGCGACGTTCTTGCCGGCTGCGGTGGCCGGGAACAGGATGTGGCTGTAGTTGCCGGCCAAAGACACGATCTGCGCCGCCATGTTCTCGGCCAGCCCGTGCTCGAAGCCGGCCGCATCGGCGTGCAGCACCTTGGCCACGCCGGCGATTTGCGCCGCCGCTTGCGCTGCAGGCGCGGCATTGAAGCCGGCCACCAGCACATGCACCTCGCCGCCGCAGGCTGCCGCCGCGGTCACGGTGTTGAGCGTGGCGCCCTTGATCGAATGGTTGTCGTGTTCGGCAATGACGAGTGCGGTCATGTCAGATCACCTTTGCGTCGTTCTTGAGTTTGGAAACCAGCGTGGCCACGTCGGGCACCTTGATGCCGGCGCTGCGCTTGGGCGGTTCGCTGACCTTCAGCGTCTTGATGCGCGACGTCACGTCCACGCCCAGGTCGGCGGGCTTGACGACATCGAGCTGCTTCTTCTTGGCCTTCATGATGTTGGGCAGCGTGACGTAGCGCGGCTCGTTCAGGCGCAAGTCGGTGGTGATCACCGCCGGCAGCTTGACCCTCACCGTTTCTAGACCGCCGTCGACTTCGCGCGTCACGTTCGCATGCCCGTCGGCCACTTCCACCTTCGACGCGAAGGTGGCCTGCGGCAGCCCGGCCAGCGCCGCCAGCATCTGGCCGGTCTGGTTGCAGTCGTCGTCGATGGCCTGCTTGCCCAGGAGCACCAGGCCCGGCTGCTCCTTGTCGACCAGCGCCTTCAGGAGCTTGGCCACCGCCAAGGGCTGCAGTTCCTCGCTCGTCTCGACGAGGATCGCCCGGTCGGCGCCGATGGCCATCGCAGTGCGCAGCGTTTCTTGGCACTGGGTGACGCCGCAAGAGACGGCGATCACTTCGGTGACCACGCCCCTCTCTTTCAGCCGTACGGCCTCCTCGACGGCGATCTCGTCGAACGGGTTCATGCTCATCTTGACGTTGGCGATGTCGACGCCCGTTCCGTCGGACTTCACGCGGACTTTCACGTTGTAGTCGACGACCCGCTTTACCGGTACCAGCACCTTCATGCGATGTTCTCCAGAGGAAATGACGAATTGACGTTTACGTTAAGTGGAATTTTATGGTCTGGGGACTGTGCGGAACTGTCTTGCGGACGACAGTTGCCAAAGAAAATCGAACGATCGTTCTATTTTAGTCGAATCTGCCCTGTAGACTGCGCGCCGCCATGGACCTGCCCACCGCCCCCCCGACACTTCCCGGAGCGTCGCCGTGCCCGGCCAGCATCGGCGTATTCGACTCCGGCGTCGGCGGGTTGTCGGTACTGCGGGAGCTTCGCACTCAATTGCCGTCGGCGCCACTGCTCTATGTCGCCGATTCGGGCCATGCGCCGTACGGCGAGCGCAGCGACGCGTACGTCATCGAGCGCTCGCGTCACATCGCGCTGCACCTGCGGGCCCAAGGAGCAATCGGCATTGTCGTGGCCTGCAACACCGCCACCGCGATTGCGGTGAGGCATCTGCGCGAGTTGATGCCCGAGCTGCCGATCGTGGGCGTCGAGCCAGGCTTGAAGCCTGCGGTGGCTGCCACGCGCAATGGCCGCATCGGCGTGCTGGCCACGCCGGGCACCTTGGCCAGCGAGAAGTTCCAGCGCCTGCTCCAGGCCCAGGCCGGCGTCACCGTGCTGGCGCGGCCCTGCCCGGGTCTCGCCCGGCTGATCGAACAAGGCGACCTGGCCGCACCGGCACTGCGTGCCGCCATCGAGGCGCATTGCGCCGCGTTGCGCGCGGCCGATGTCGACACCGTCGTGCTGGGGTGCACGCATTACGCCTTCATTCGCGATCACATCGAGGCGGCGATGGGCGCGCAGGTGCGCATCATCGATACGGCGCACGCCGTGGCCCGGCACACGGTGCGCACGCTGGCCGGCCGCTTCGCCGACCCCGGCCCGGCCGGCGCAAAGAGCAGCGCCGTCACGCGCTTGCAGACCACCGGCGAGCCGCAGCGGCTGCGCGAGATTGCCAGTGCGTGGCTGGCTTTTCCGTGCACTGTGGAAGGCATTTGACGCCTCAGGCCGCGTTGCGCGCGGCAGCCGCGCCGCGATCCACGTTGACCGGCATCAGCAACAGCAGCCCCGCCACGAAAAAGACGCCGGTCGACAAGATCGCGAGGCGGTGATTGCCGCCGGTCGACCAGGTCACCACGCCGTAGGTCACCGGCCCGACGATGGCCGACAGGCGCGTCGCGAAGGTCCACAGCGCGAAGAACTCTGCGCGCTGCGCGCCAGGCGCAAACAGGCCAGTCATTGCGCGCCCCGCCGACTGGCTGGAACCCATGCACAAACCCGCGATCACCGCAGCCACCCAGAACAGGCCGACTCCGGTGGCGAGCACCGCGAGTACCGTCATGACAATCCAACCACCCAGGGTCAAGGCCAGCGCCCGCTTATGGCCCAGGCGGTCCTGCCAGTAGCCGAATCCGAACGCTCCCAGTGCCGCCGCGATGTTGACCATGAACACGAGCACCATGGTCTGCGCCTGCTCGAAGCCGAGCGCCTGCTCGGCATACACCGCCGCCAGCGCGATCACCACCGAAATGCCGGCCTGATAGCACGCGCCGCAAGCGAGCAACCACGAGAAGTCGCGGAAGGACCGCGCCTGGTGCCAGGTGGCCGCGAGGCGACGCATCGAGGCGCGAAATCCCGCCTGTGCGAAGGCCTGCGGCTGCGGCACCGCCCGCTCGCGCAGCAAGGCAAACGTCGCCAACGACGCCACGCCGTAGACGCCCGCCGTAATGATCATCGTGACCGGCACGAACGAGGTGGCCGGCTCGCCGCGCGCTTGGCTCGCCAGCACGTAGGCCAGGCACAGCCCCAGCGACAACATGCCGCCCAGGTAGCCGAAGTTCCAGCCCCAGCCGGACACGCGCCCCAATGCATCGCGCTGCGCCAGTTCGGGCAAAAAGGCCGCGGTCAGCGACTCGCCGAAGGAATAGAACGTGTTCGACAACACGATGGCGGCCACCGCCCACGCCACGTCCCCACGGCCGGCCCACGCCAGCATCGCCGTGCTGGCCACGCAAGCGGCCGTGCTG
>JBGQEX010000318.1:0-4562 GCA_041496605.1 Piscinibacter sp. | reverse complement strand
CGGCGCCATCAGACAGGCACTGACACCCACGCCGATCAGCGCCCGCGCCATCGTCAGCGCGGTGAAGCTGCGCGCGATGGCGAACGCGACACAACCGGCGACGGCGACGGTGATGAACACGATCAGCACGCGGCGCGGACCAATCCGGTCCAATGCCCGGCCCAGCGGCAGTTGCATGAAGGCAAAACCGAAGAAGTACGCGCCGGCGAGCAGCCCGAGGTCGCCGGCATTGAGGCCGAGTTCGGCGCTGAAGCTGGGCGCCAGCGTCGCCGTGACGCCGCGCACCAGCGCCGCGAAGAAATAGGCGAAGGCGAAGCTCAGGAAGGTGAGGATCGCGGTCCGCTGGGACAGGGCGACCGGCACCGGATGCAGCGGCGCGTCGACGCTGGCGACGCGACTCATGACGGCAGCTTGAGGCCGGCGAAGAAGGTGTCGGCCGCCTCGGGGTCGATCCGTTCTCCGACGACGGTGGCCTGGTAGACGCGCATGCCTCGGGCGAAGAATGCGGCCTGTTCGTGCACCGCATGCCCATCGGCCCGTCGCCCCTCGATGGCAAGGCGTTCGGCCAGTGGATTGGGCGTCATGCCGCTCACCGTGAAGGGTCTGGCGTCATGAGGTGCGCCGCCGATGTTGCGCGCGGCCGCCGCGCGCAGCTCGCTGAGTGCAGCGGCCACCTTGGCCGGGTCGTCCAGTTCGGCATGGCTCAGCGCGTAGGTGGTGCCGGCCGCTGAGCACGACGCCAGCACCATCTGCACTTTCGTGCCGGCCAGCGTCACCATCCGCGCGAAACGGTCGGGCTTGCACGGGAACAGTGCCGCGGCGCCGCTGACGGTGGGCTGCACGTCGCGCCAGTCGAGCGCCGGTGAACAGGCCACGAGGCTGCACGCGACGAGACTCCAACGGCTGGTCTTGGCGATGCGCATGGTCCGATTATGTTGGCTGCTCCACAATGACCGCATGACGCAAAGGCCCGGCGCGCAAATCGACCAGACCCTGTCCGGCGTGCGCGTGCTCGACCTCTCGCGCGTGCTCGCCGGCCCGTGGTGCACGCAGACGCTGGCCGACCTCGGCGCCGACGTGATCAAGGTCGAGCGCCCGGTCCACGGCGACGACACGCGCGGCTGGGGACCGCCGTTCCTGAAGGACCGCGCCGGCCATGACACCGCCGAGGCGGCCTACTACCTCGGTACCAATCGCAACAAGCGCTCGATCACCATCGACATCGCGCAAGCCGGCGGCCAGGCGCTGATCCGCGACCTGGTCACGCGCTGCGACGTGTTCATCGAGAACTTCAAGGTCGGCGACATGGCGCGCTACGGGCTCGACGCCGCCACGCTGTGCGCGCTCAATCCGCGCCTGGTGTACTGCTCGATCACCGGCTTCGGCCAGACCGGCCCGTACCGCGAGCGCGCCGGCTACGACTACGCAGTGCAAGGCATCGGCGGCCTGATGAGCGTGACCGGCGAGCGCGACGACCTGCCCGGCGGCGGCCCGCAGAAGGTCGGCGTCGCGGTGGCCGACCTGTTCACCGGCATGTACGCCACCGTCGCCATCCTCGCCGCGCTGCGCCATCGCGATCACAGCGGCTGCGGGCAGGTGATCGACATGGCCTTGCTCGACGCTCAGGTGGCGATGCTGGCCAACCTCGGCGCGAACTACCTCGCCACCGGCGTGGCGCCCAAGCGTGCCGGCAATGCGCACCAGAACATCGTGCCGTATCAGGTGTTCGAGGTGGCCGACGGCCACATCATCCTGGCCGTCGGCAACGACGCCCAGTTCGTCAAGTTTTGCGAGATCGCCGGCCAGCCCGAACTGGCACGCGATGCGCGCTTCGCCCGCAACGCCGACCGCGTGCGTCATCGCGAGACATTGATCCCCTTGCTGGACGAGCTGATGACGCAACGCGGCAAGGCCGACTGGCTGGCCACACTCGAAGCCGCCAAGGTGCCGTGCGGCCCGATCAACAACCTGGCCGAGGTGTTCGCCGACCGGCAGGTGCGCGAGCGCGGCATGACCGTCGAGGTGCCCCACCCGCTCGCCGGGTCGGTGTCGCTGGTGGCCAGCCCGATGCGGCTGTCGGCCACGCCGGTGCAGTACCGCCGTGCGCCGCCGCTGCTCGGTGAGCACACCGACGAGGTGCTGGGCGAGTTCGGCTGGACCGAGGCACAGCGCGCAGCACTGCGCGAGCAAGGAGTCATCGGATGACGGACTTCGTGTTGGTTCACGGTGCCTGGCAGGGCGCCTGGTGCTGGAAACGGGTGCTGCCCGGCCTGTGGGCTGCGGGCCATCGGGCATTCGCCGTCACGCTCACCGGCGTCGGCGAACGGGCCCATCTGCTGTCGCCCGCCATCACGCTGGACACCCACATCGCCGACGTGAGCGCGGTCATCGAAGCCGAAGAGTTGCGTGACGCCGTGCTCGTCGGACACAGCTATGCCGGCATGGTGATCACCGGCGTCGCCGCACGGCTCGCCGAGGCAAATCGCCTGCGCCACCTGGTGTACCTCGACGCGGTGGTGCCGTTGCCGGGCGAAAGCTGGTCAAGCGGCCACTCCGTCGAAACCCGCGCGGCGCGGCGCCAGTCGATTGCCGAGCATGGCGCGCTGCTGCCGACCGACCCGGGCATGTTCGGCTTGGACGGCGCCGATCATGCCTGGGTCACCCGGCATCAAACGGCCCAACCCGGCGGCGTCTACGACGCGCCGCTGCATTTCGACCCGCTGCGTGTCGCGCGCTGGCCGCGCAGCTTCATCGATTGCACCGCACCGGCGCTGGCGACGATCGCGCTGATGCGCCAGCGCGTGCGCAGCGAGCCGGGCTGGAACATTGTCGAGATCGCCACCGGGCACGACGCCATGATCAGCGCGCCGCAGGCCCTGCTCGACGCCTTGCTCGCATGGGCCTAGACAACGCGCCCGCTGCCAGCGGGTGACGGCGCTGCGCGACGTGAACTCTGCACCCCCTCAGTTCGGGGGAAATTGCGCGAGCCTGCTGGATTCGCGAGCGCGCCCGTTCACCATTCGGTCGTCGACACGGCGCGCCACTGGATGGCCCGTCGGCACCTCAAGGAAGCAACATGGATGCATCCGACATCAAACGCAGCTCAGCGCCGCATGGGCCGCCACAGGGCGCAGACGACGACCGTTGGCGCGAGTTGGTGAGCGCCGTCGGCTCCGAGATCGCGATGCCCCTGAGCGCCGCGCTGGAGCGCATCCACGCACTGACCACCAGCGGCCGCATCGACCGCGCGAGCTTGCGCGCACTGCGCGACGAAGTGGAAAGCGCCCGCCGCACCGGCATGATCGCGCAGCAGTTGGCGCGCTTCGCGTCCGGGCGACTGCGCCAGTCGCATGAGCGGCTGCCACTGGCGCAAACGCTGCAGGCGGTGCTGGCCCACCGCACCCGCGAGACCGAGGCGCGCGGCATCGGCGTCACCCCGACACTGAAGGCGGCGGACGTGATCGTCGACGCCTCGCTGCTGTTCAGCCTGCTCAACACCCTGCTCGACTGGGCCTTGGCTCACGCGCGGTCGCACATCGACTTCGCGATCGACCTCAAGACCTGGCCGGCCCACGCCCGCCTGGTGTGCAGCTTCGCCCATCAGCCCGCCGACCAGGTCAGCGACAACGCCGCCACGGCACTGCCGGCGACCGCCGAGCTCGACTCGCTGACGTGGCGTTTGCTTGAACAGACAGCGTGGACCATGGGCTTGCCGCTCGTGCGCACCGTGCAAGGGGGTGACCTGAGTGCGAGCTTGGAGTTTCCGCGCACGGTCAGCGACGAACTGGAGGGCGTGAGCGCGATCGAAAGCGATTCGGGCTTCGCGATGTCCACCAACTCCAAGCCGCTGGCCGGCAGCCATGTGCTGGTGGTCGCATCGCGTCGCGAAATGAGGCTGCGCGTGCGCGATGCCATCCGCCACATGGGCCTGATCATCGATCTTGTCGCGTCGGTCGAAGAGGCGACCGACTTCTGCCGCGACGGCTTGCCGCACGCGATCATCGTCGAAGGCATCCTGCACGGCGAGCGTCTGAACCAGTTGCGCGCCGGAATCAGCGCCGAACTGCCGGAGTTCCCGTTCATCGAGATCATCGAGGAAGGCGCCGGCTTCCAGATGTCAGGTGCCAACGGCGCGGCCATGGGCCGCGTGGGCCGCGACGCGATCGAGAGCGCCCTGCCCTCGGTGTTGATGTTCGAACTGTCGAGAACGCTCTGAACCGCGGCTATTTCAGCGAGCCGAACACTTTCTTCAGGATCGCGCTGCCAGTGCCGACGGGATCCCGCCGGATCTGGCGCTCTTGTTCGGCGATGATCAGGTACAGGCCGTCGAGCGCCTTGCCGGTCACGTAGTGCTCGATGTTCGCCTCGTCTGCCTTCAGCAACCCCAGGCTCGCCGCCTTGCCGGCGACGGCGTTGTATTTGGCGGCGAGCGAGACCCGCTCGGTGGCGCGGGTCACGATGGGCAGGAACTTCAGGCTGAGCGGCTCGCGCGTCTTTCCGGCGAAGAACTGCGTGGCCGCGTCGTCGCGGCCGGTCAGGATGAGCCGTGCGTCTTCGACGCT
>JBGQEX010000317.1:0-4573 GCA_041496605.1 Piscinibacter sp. | reverse complement strand
GCGTTGGGCTTCTTCGGCACGTCGATCGTCAAGCTGCCCTGCACCAGCACCGACGAGGTGTTTCGCGCCACCAGTGCCGGCGCCGCCGACTTCGGCGTGGTGCCGGTCGAGAACTCCACCGAGGGGGTGGTGGCGCGCACGCTCGACCTCTTCCTCACCGAGCCGTTGTTCATCATCGGCGAGACCAGCCTGGCCGTGCGCCAGAACCTGCTGCGCCGCGAGAACTCGCTCGACGGAATCCAGGCGGTGTGCGCACACCCGCAGGCGCTGGCCCAATGCCATGGCTGGCTCAGCAACCAGCTGCCCAATGTCGAGCGGCGCCCGGTATCGAGCAACGCCGAAGGCGCGCGACTCGCGAGCCTCGACTCCACGCTCGCCGGCATCGCCAGCGAGCGCGCCGCCAGCGAATACGGCCTGCACGTGGTCGCCCCGGCGATCCAGGACGATCCGCACAACCGCACGCGCTTCGCGATCCTCACCCACCCCGGCCGCCACCCGCAGCCGCAGGCATCGGGGCACGATTGCACGAGCCTGGTGGTGTCGGTGGCGAATCGGCCCGGCGCAGTGCACGACATGCTGGTGCCGCTGAAGCGGCATGGCGTGTCGATGAGCCGGTTCGAGTCGCGCCCGGCACGCTCGGGCCAGTGGGAGTACTACTTCTACATCGACCTGCAGGGCCACCCCGACCAACCCGCAGTGGCGGCGGCATTGAAGGAACTGCGCGGCGTCTGCGCGTTCTTCAAGCTGCTCGGCACGTACCCGATCGACGTGCACTGATGTTCACTCAACTCGGCGTGATCGGATGCGGCCTGATGGGCGGCTCGTTCGCGCTCGCGCTCAAGCGCGCCGGGCTCGTCAAGCGCGTCATCGGCTACAGCAAGTCGCCGTCCACGACCGAGAAGGCGCGCAAGCTCGGCGTCATCGACATGGTGGCCGAGTCGGCGCTGCTCGCCGTGTCGGGTTCCGACATCGTGTTGATCGCGGTGCCTGTCGCAGCAAGCGAAGCCACCTTCAAGGCGATACGCCACCTGGTCGAGCCCGGTGTGCTGCTGATGGACGTCGGCTCGACCAAGCGCGACGTGGTCGATGCCGCACGCCGCGTCTTGAAGGAGCGTGTCGCCAGCTTCGTTCCCGCGCACCCCATCGCCGGCAAGGAAGTGGCCGGCATCGCGCATGCCGACGCAGCGCTCTACAACGGCCGCCAGGTCATCCTGACGCCGATCTCGCAGACCTCGCCCGAACTGCTGCAGAAGGCCACCGACGTGTGGGCCGCCATCGGGGCCCAGGTGCTGCGGATGACGCCGGAGAACCACGACGCCGCGTTCGCCGCCGTGAGCCACCTGCCGCACATGCTGGCCTTCGCCTACTTCAATTCGGTGGCCAAGCAGCCGGCGGGGCGCGACTTCCTGTCGCTCGCCGGTCCGGGTTTTCGCGACTTCACGCGCATCGCCGCCAGCGACCCCGCGGTCTGGCGTGACATCCTGATGTCCAACCGCGAAGAACTGCTCAAGCAGTCGCTGCGCTTTCGCCACACGCTCGACGCGATGGAGCATGTGATCAAGAGCGGCAACGTCGAAGCGCTCGAGGACCTGATCCGCAACGCGTCCGATGCGCGCTCCGGCTGGCAGATGAACGCTGCCAAGCCGCCCACGAACCGTTGACCGGGCCGGGTTCGGCCCGAAGTGTCGCCGCTGCATGTACACCACCCCTTTTCTCGATCTTCCGCCGCTGCTGCATGCCGGTGGCACGGTTGTGCTTCCCGGCTCCAAGAGCATCTCCAATCGCGTGCTGTTGCTGGCGGGCCTGAGCGCCGGAACCACCGTCGTTCACGACCTGCTCGACTCGGACGACACGCGGGTCATGCTCGTCGCGCTGCGACAACTCGGTTGCGCCGTCGAACCCGAAGGCGCGAGCCTTCGCATCACCGGTCTGGGCGGACGGCTCGCCACGCGCGAAGCCACGCTGTTCCTCGCCAACGCCGGCACGGCGATGCGCCCACTGGCGGCGACGCTCGCGGTGCTGGCGGCAACGCAGGGCGGGCGCTTCGAGCTCGGCGGTGTGGCGCGCATGCATGAACGCCCGATCGGCGACCTGGTCGACGCGCTGCGCCAACTGGGCTGCCACATCGACTACCTCGGCAACGACGGCTACCCGCCGCTGCGGCTGCATGGCGGCGCCGAGCGCTTGCACACCGACACGCCAATCCGCGTGCGCGGCGATGTGTCGAGCCAGTTCCTCACCGCCTTGCTGCTCGCGTTGCCGCTCGTCGCCGACGCGGGTGCAATCGTGATCGAAGTGGTCGGCGAGCTGATCTCGAAGCCCTATGTCGAGATCACGCTGAACCTGTTGCAGCGCTTCGGCATCGACGTGCAGCGCGATGGCTGGCAACGCTTCACCGTGGCGCAAGGCAGCTGCTATCGCTCACCCGGCGAGATCCATGTCGAAGGCGACGCCTCATCGGCGTCGTACTTCGTCGCGCTCGGTGCGCTGGCGGCGACGCAGCAGCCGCTGCGCATCGAAGGTGTCGGCAGCGACTCGATCCAGGGCGACATCCGCTTCGTCGAGGCCGCGCAGGCGATGGGCGCGCTGGTGCAGTCCGGCCCCGGCTGGCTGGAGGTGCGACGCGGTGGCTGGCCATTGAAGGCCATCGAGCTCGACTGCAATCACATCCCCGACGCGGCGATGACGCTTGCGGTGATGGCGCTCTACGCCGACGGCATGACGCGGCTCACCAACATCGCGAGCTGGCGGGTGAAGGAGACCGATCGCATCGTCGCGATGGCGGCGGAACTGCGCAAGCTCGGCGCCAGCGTCAGCGAGGGCGCCGACTTCATCGAGATCACGCCGCCCGCGCAATGGCAGGCGGCCGCGATCCACACCTACGACGACCACCGCGTCGCGATGTGCTTCTCGCTGGCAGCGTTCAACGCCCTGGCCGGCGCCCGGCCCCCGCAGCCGGTGCGCATCCTGGACCCGCAATGCGTGGCCAAGACCTTTCCCGACTACTTCGAGGCGCTGTTCTCGGTGGTCGAGACCGATACCCCGTACATCCCGGTGCTGGCGATCGACGGGCCCAGCGCGTCCGGCAAGGGCACCGTCGCGAGCGCGGTCGCACAGGCCCTCGGCTACCACTTCCTCGACTCCGGCGCGGTCTACCGAGCCACCGCGTTGGCGGCAATCAACGCGGGGGTCGCGGCCGACGACGAGCCGCGTGTGGCCGCGCTGGCGGCGGCCCTGGATCTGCGTTTCGAGGGCCACAGCATCCGCCTCGCCGGCGTTGAAGTGGCCGAACGGCTGCGCGACGAGACGGTCGGCTCGATGGCCTCGAAGGTGTCTGCCCTGCCACGGGTCCGCGACGCGCTGCGCGAGCTTCAGCTGTCGTTCCGCAAGGTTCCCGGCCTGGTGGCCGACGGGCGTGACATGGGCAGCGTCATTTTCCCCGGCGCCGACCTCAAGGTGTTCCTGACCGCGAGCGCCGCCCAGCGCGCCGAGCGCCGTCATAAGCAGTTGATTTCAAAAGGAATTTCGTCTAGTATTCCAGATCTTCGCGCTGACCTCGAAGCGCGCGACGCAAGGGATCAATCCCGAGCCGTGGCGCCCTTGAAGCCGGCACAAGATGCGGTGTTGCTCGACAACTCGGCGCTGACCATCGAAGCCTCGGTGGATGCGGTGCTGAAGGCCTGGCAGCAACGCAGGCCCTTCAGCTGAAGGGCCAAACCGAGCCCGTCGCTTTCCCTCCTGCGCTTCGACCGGGGCGCGCCAAAGCGGCGGATTTGAAACCTAACCCGCTGCGCTTGCAGCACCGGAAACACCACATGTCTCAAGTTCAAACTGCCACCCCCCAAGGCGGCGAATCGTTTGCCGCCCTGTTCGAAGAATCGCTCAGAAGTTCCGACCTGCGCGCCGGTGAAGTCATCACCGCCGAAGTCGTCCGCATCGAGCACAGCTTCGTGGTGGTCAACGCAGGCCTCAAGTCCGAAGCCTACGTTCCGATTGAAGAATTCAAGAACGACCAGGGCGAGCTCGAAGTCCAGGTCGGCGATTTCGTGTCGGTGGCCATCGACGCGATCGAAAACGGCTACGGCGACACCATCCTGTCGCGCGACAAGGCCAAGCGCCTCGCCTCGTGGATGTCGCTCGAAACCTCGCTCGAATCCGGCGAGTTCGTCACCGGCACGGTGAGCGGCAAGGTCAAGGGCGGCCTGACGGTGCTGGTCAACGGCATCCGCGCCTTCCTGCCGGGGTCGCTGCTCGACACCCGCCCGGTCAAGGACATGAGCCCGTTCGAGGGCAAGACCATGGAGTTCAAGGTCATCAAGCTCGACCGCAAGCGCAACAACGTCGTGTTGTCGCGCCGCGCCGTGGTCGAAGCCTCGATGGGCGAGGAACGCGCCAAGCTGCTCGAAACGCTGTCCGAAGGCGCGATCGTGCACGGCGTGGTCAAGAACATCACCGAGTACGGTGCGTTCGTCGACCTCGGCGGCATCGACGGCCTGCTGCACATCACCGACATGGCCTGGCGCCGCGTGCGCCACCCGAGCGAAGTGGTGCAGGTCGGCCAGGAACTGCAGGC
>JBGQEX010000316.1:0-4601 GCA_041496605.1 Piscinibacter sp. | reverse complement strand
CACCTTCCAGCGCGCTGACCAGATCCAGTGGTCCGAAGGCAAGAACGACATCGACTTCTTCGCGCCGATCATGGCCGACGCCGAAGCTGGCTTCGGCGGCGTGCTCAACGCTTTCGAGCTGATGAAGGCGATGATCGAAGCCGGCGCCGCCGGCGTGCACTTCGAAGACCAGCTGGCTGCCGTGAAGAAGTGCGGTCACATGGGCGGCAAGGTGCTGGTTCCCACGCGTGAAGCGGTGGCCAAGCTCGTCGCCGCGCGTCTGGCCGCCGACGTGATGGGAACGCCGACCTTGGTGGTCGCCCGCACCGACGCCGAAGCCGCCGACCTCGTGACCAACGATGTCGACGACAACGACAAGCCGTTCTGCACCGGCGAGCGCACGGTCGAAGGTTTCTATCGCACCAAGCCGGGCCTCGAACAGGCCGTCTCGCGCGGCCTGGCCTACGCCGAGTACGCCGACCTCGTGTGGTGCGAAACCGGCAAGCCCGACCTGGCCTACGCCAAGGCATTCGCCGACGCCATCCACAAGAAGTTCCCCGGCAAGCTGTTGGCCTACAACTGCTCGCCGTCGTTCAACTGGAAGAAGAACCTCGACGACGCGACCATCGCCAAATTCCAGCGCGAGCTCGGTGCCATGGGCTACAAGTTCCAGTTCATCACGCTGGCGGGTTTCCACAGCCTGAACTACGGCATGTTCGACCTGGCCTACGGCTACGCGCGCAACAACATGAGCGCGTTCGTCGAACTGCAAGAGAAGGAATTCGCCGCCGCCGAGCGGGGCTTCACCGCGGTCAAGCACCAGCGCGAAGTGGGCACGGGTTATTTCGACGCTGTGACCACGACGATCGAGCGTGACGCATCGACCGCGGCGCTGAAGGGTTCGACCGAAGACGAACAGTTCTTCGACGCCAAGCACGCCTGAGTCTCATTCCGTTCCTGTCGAAGTGCGGGTCACGAAAAGCCCGGAAGCCGGAAGCTTCCGGGCTTTTTTCCTATTCGGCCTGCGGTCAGACATGCATACTGCAGCGGTGCCCGCCTGATCGAAAGCCATGGCCACGCGCAGTTCCAGACCCGCCTTGCTCGACCAGGCCCGCGCCGCGATGGCGCGCGCCGCTGAGGCGCGCCGATCGGGCGCTCACCGTGAGGGCGTGGCGGCGGCCGGCGACGCGTTCGAACTGGCGCGCCGCGCGAAACACCTGGCGCTTCAAGGCTCGGCGCTGCGCCTGTTGGCGGTGCACCAGCTTCGGGTCGGCGAACAGGAGGCAGCGATCAGCAGCTGCCTGCAGGCCTTGCCGCTGCTGCGGCGCAGCCGCGATGCCGGCGAACGCTCCGACGTGCTGTGCACGCTGGTCATGTCGTACAACGACGTTGGGCTGCACTCCGAAGCGCTGACCCATGTCACCGCAGCGCTCGACGCGGCACGTGCCTCGGGCGACCTGTCGCTGCTGAGCTGGGCGCTGAACCGCGTGGGCATCACCTACGAAGCGCTGGCCGACCGCACCGAAGCCGAACACTTCCTGCTGCAGGCGCTGGACATCGCGCGCGGCTTTGACGGCCAGGAAGAGATGTTCAGTGCGCTGAACAACCTGTGCAGCGCCATCTACGCCAAGGTGCGCGCGCTGCGCGGCAGCGGCGCCGCGGTGGCCGAAGACCTGCAGCGTGCGCTGCTCTTCGGCCGCGAGGCGCTGGCGCTCGCCGAGGCTTCCGGCAACAGCCACCGCGAGGCCATTTCGCATGGCAACCTGGCCAACGTGTACACCGAGCTCGGCGACTTCGCACCGGCTCGCGAGCACGTCGCGCGCCAGACCGAACTGGCACGCGCCAACGGCTACCGGGGCGTGATGCAGGCCAGCCTGATGAACCGCGGTGCGTTGCTGCGCAGCGAGGGCGCGCTGGCCGAAGCCATCGTGCTCTACGAGGAGGCACTCGCCGAAGCCGAGCGAGCCGACGATCCGGGCGGCAGGCTGGAAGCCCACACCGAGCTGTACGAATGCCGCAAGGCCCGCGGCGACCTGGCCCAGGCCCTCGCCCACCACGAGGCGCTGCTGCCGCTCGAGCGCGATTGCATGAAGCGCGTCGCTGCCACCCAGGCGCGGCTGCTGATCAACCGGCTCGAGCTCGAACACGCGCGGGTCGAGACCGAGCGGGCCCACCTCGACGCGCAGGTTCAGCGCCTGCGCGCGATGCAGCTCGAAAGCGAGAAGCGCCAGCTCGAACAGATGGCGAGCGAGCTCGGCCGGCATGCGTTCGAAGACCAGCTGACCGGCCTGGCGAACCGCCGCCGCGTCGACCACGAACTACCGCAGCAGCTGGCCGCCGCACGCGAGCGGGGCGTGCCGCTGAGCGTCGCCGTCATCGATCTCGACCACTTCAAGCGGGTCAATGACCGCTACGGCCACGGCATCGGCGACGACGTGTTGCGCACGATTGCGCGGATCCTGCTCGACAACGTCCGCAGCTCCGACCTGCTGGCCCGGCTCGGCGGCGAAGAGTTCATCGTACTGTTCAGCGGCACTGGCATCGCGGTCGCCACCGAGGCCTGCGAGCGGCTGCGCCGCGCGGTCGAGACGTTCGACTGGGGCCAGGTCGCGCCCGAGCTCGAGCAGACGATCAGCGTCGGTGTCTGCGACGCGGCCGACAGCCCCGACGTGCGCAGCCTGGTCGAACGTGCCGATGCGGCGCTCTACGGCGCCAAGCGCGGCGGCCGCAACCGCGTGCAGGTGGCGGGCGGTGCCGGCTACATCGAGGCTTCGAGCATCGCGCGATAGTCGTCGCGGGTGGCGATGCGCGGGTTGGTCTTGTGGCAGTGGTCGGCCATCGCGCCGTCGATGATGCGATCGAACAGCTCGCGAGTGACACCCAGCGCAGCCAGACCCGGCGGCAGCGCGAGCCGGGCATTCATTGCGCGAATTGCGTCGGCGATCTCGCTGCCTTGTGCGTCACAGGCACCGATGTTCATCGCGTGCGCCATGCGCGGCAGGCGCCGGTCATTCACCATCGATTCGGCCTTGGCGTTGAACTTCACGACCGCCGGCAGGAACAGCGCGTTCAAGGTGCCGTGGTGCAGCTTCGGGTTCACGCCACCCAGGCTGTGGCTCAGCGAATGAACGCAACCCAGGCCTTTCTGAAACGCCATCGCGCCCTGCATGCTTGCGCTCATCATGTTCCAACGCGCTTCTCGGTCGCGGCCGTCGCGCGTGGCCCGCTCGATGTGGGCCCACGCGCGTTCCAGTCCGTCGAGGCCGATGCCGTCGGCCGGCGGGTTGATGGCCGGCGCCATGAAGGTTTCCATGCAATGTGCGATCGCGTCCATGCCGGTCGCCGCCGTCAACAGCGGTGGCAAGCCGAGCGTGAGTTCGGGGTCGCAGATGGCGGTCTTGGGCACCAGGTGCCAGCTGTGGAAACCGAGCTTGCGGCCATCGTCGACGATGACGATGGCGCCGCGGGCGACTTCGCTGCCGGTGCCCGCCGTGGTGGGCACGGCGATCAACGGCGCCACCCGCTCGCTGATCTTCGGGCTGCCACCTTCGATGGTGGCATACGTCTTCAGCGGCCCCGGGTGCGTGGCGGCGATCGCCACACCCTTGGCCAGATCGATGCTGGAGCCGCCGCCCACCGCGACCATCCCATCGCACTTCTGCGCGAGGTAGACGTCGGTCGCGGCGCGCACCGCTGCTTCGGTCGGGTTCGAGGGTGTCTGGTCGAACACGGCATGGGGCAGGGCGCCGAGTGCGGCCAGTGCCTTGTCGAGCACGCCGGCTGCGCGCACACCGGCATCGGTGACCACGAGCGGCCGACGCATGCCGACACGTTCGCATTCTTGCGGCAGCAACTTCACGGCGCCGAATTCGAGCTGGATCTGCGTGACGTAGTAGATGAAGGCCATGGTGTCGACCCAGAGGCGAGTTGTCGCTGGTGGTTAGTATCCTCTCAGCCCGAATCCGCTGCCTCGACCTTGACGACCCGACTGCTCACCCCTCGCATGGCCGGCGTACTCGACCGCATTCGCCGCGCCAACCGAACGCCGTTCCACGCAATGAGCGTCGGCCAAGCGCGCGAGGCCTACGTCGCCGCCGCCGAAGTGCTGGAGCTGCCGCGAGCGCGGCTGGCGCGGGTCGAGGACATCGCGATCCCCGCTGCCGACACGACGCCGTTGCCAGCGCGGCTGTACGCGCCGTCGACCGACACGCTGCCGGTGCTGCTGTACCTGCACGGCGGCGGCTTCACCATCGGCAACCTGGAAACCCACGACAGCCTGTGCCGCCAGCTCGCCTTGCGAAGCGGCGCGGCCGTGGTCGCGCTGGACTATCGCCTCGCGCCGGAGCACCGGTTCCCGACCGCGGTCAACGACAGCTGGGCGGCCATGCGCTGGCTGGCCGGGCATGGCACGTCCATCGGTCTCGACGGCACGCGCCTCGCCGTCGGCGGAGACAGCGCGGGCGGGACACTTGCGGCCGTGAGTGCGATCCACGCGCGCGACATCGGCATTCCGCTGCGCGCGCAGCTGCTGATCACACCCGGCACGAGCGCGTATGCCGAGACGGCGTCGCACAGGCTGTTCGCGAATGGCTTTCTGCTCGACGCGGCCGGCATCGAATGGT
>JBGQEX010000315.1:0-4610 GCA_041496605.1 Piscinibacter sp. | reverse complement strand
GCTTCTCGCCGCGGCGATGCGCTTCGTACGTGGCGCGCGTCGCGTCGTCCCAGCTGACGTCGGTCAACACGACGACGCGCAGGAAGCGGTGCCCGTCGCGCGGATCGTCGAGCACGTTCGAGATGAAGCCGTAGCCGCTGCCGGTGAAGCCGAGCAGGTCGGTCAGCAGCGGATTGAAGATGTCGGACGGCGACGCGCCGCGGATGAAGCGCGACTGCACCCGGCTGATGATGGCGCCGAGATCCGGGTACGCCACCGGAGCGGGAGGATTTTTGTTCAAGGCTGATGGCCGCGTGGAGCCGCGCTTCGCCCAATGTGGCACAAGCGGCGCGTCTTGCACACCGTCGAGACCGACGCGGGTGGGCAAATGGGCAAATGGGCAAGTCGCACGAGCCTACGCGCTCGCGGGCCAACCGGCTGTCGCCCGGGCGACGGGATGCCCCGGTGTGGGGCAAGCCCTGGGGACAAGGCCGCGCGGCATGACACACACTGCGCCGGTGTTCGATCGAAGAAGGGCCGCCATGCATTCCGTTCGTCGCCGTCACCTGCTCGCCCTCGCGGCATCGTCCGCCGTTCCGACCGCGTTGTGGGCCCAGGGCGCACCCTGGCCCAGCCGGCCGGTGCGCATCGTCGTGCCGTTCGCGCCGGGCGGCACCACCGACATCCTGGCCCGCGCACTCGCACCCGAGCTCGGCCACACGTTCGGCCAGCAGTTCATCGTCGACAACAAGCCCGGCGCCGGCGGCAACCTCGGCGCCGACCAGGTCGCGAAGTCCGCGCCCGACGGCTATACCCTGCTGATGGGCACCGTCGGCACGCACGGCATCAACCAGTCGCTGTACCCGAAGCTGCCGTTCGACCCGATCAAGGACTTCGCGCCGGTCACGCTGGTGGCCGGCGTGCCCAACGTGCTGGTGATGAACCCGGCGAAGGCGCAGGCGCTGAACATCAACTCGGTGGCCGACCTGATCCGCCACGCGCGTGCCAACCCGGGCAAGCTCAACATGGCGTCCAGCGGCAACGGCACCTCCATCCATTTGAGCGGCGAGCTGTTCAAGAGCATGACCGGCACCTACATGGTCCACTTTCCGTACCGCGGCTCCGGCCCGGCGCTGCTCGACCTGATCGGCGGCACGATGGACCTGATGTTCGACAACCTGCCGTCGGCGCTGCCGCAGATCAAGGCCGGCAAGCTCAAAGCACTGGCCGTCACCAGCGCGCAGCGCAGCGCCGCGGTGCCCGAGCTGCCGACGATCGCCGAGGCCGGCCCGGTGCCGGGTTTCGACGCCAGCTCGTGGTTCGGCTTGCTCGCGCCCGCGGGAACGCCGGCCGACATCGTCAACCGCCTGCAGCAGGAAAGCGCCAAGGCACTCGCGACGCCCGCGCTGAAGGAACGGCTGCTGTCGCAAGGCGCCATTCCGAGCGGCATGCCGGCGGCGCAGTTCGCCGCGTTCATCGCGGCCGAGACGAAGAAGTGGGCGCAAGTCGTCAAGGTGTCGGGGGCGAAGGTCGATTGAGGCTCCGCCATTCGTCACAACAACAGGGGCGTCATACCGGCGAACGCCGGTATCCAACCGTTGGGGGGCAGCGTGCTCCGTCAACGCTTGTGGGCCTTCAAGCAGTGGATCCCGGCGTCCGCCGGGATGACGATCCCTCTGGCTTGCAGCGGCCGCTCGGTGAAACGCTTCGGATGATGTAATCGGCGCCTACCGACCCCGCCCCGCGCCGACGTGACCCCCTCACTGCACCCCTCGCCCTTGCCCGCCACGACCCGCGCGACCGACTGGAGCGACCCGCGGCGCGCGCTGACGCTGCTTGCGTTGTGGCTGCTCGCCACGCTCGGCGTGCGGCCGCTGCTGCTGCCCGACGAAGGCCGCTACGCGAACGTTGCGCGCGACATGCTGCACGGCGACGCACTCGTGCCGCTGCTCAACGGCCTGCCGTTCTTCCACAAGCCACCGCTCGCCTACTGGCTCGACATGGCGGCGATGTGGCTGCTCGGCGTGAACCAGTTCAGCGCCCGCGTTGCGCCGTTCGTCGGCGCCTGGCTGATGGGCGCGTCGCTGTTCCTCGCGGTGCGCCGCTGGCACGGGCCACGCGCCGCGCTCGACGCGTTGCTGCTGCTCGCCACCTGCCCGTTCTTCTTCATCGGCGGCCAGTACGCCAACCTCGACATGCTGGTGGCCGGGCTCATCAGCGCATCGGTGCTCGCCTTCGTGCGCGCGGTCGACGACGCCGAACCCGCTCGGCGCTGGGTCGTCGCCGCCTGGACCCTGGCCGCGCTGGCGGTGCTGGCCAAGGGGCTGATCGGCATCGTGTTGCCGGCGCTCGTCGTCGGCCCGTGGCTGCTCGCGCGCGGCCGCTGGCGCGACGTGCTGCGCCTGCTGCACCCGCTCGGCCTGCTCGCGTTCCTGCTCGTCGCGTTGCCGTGGCTCATCCAGATGCAGCAGCGCTACCCGGGCTTCTTCGACTACTTCGTGATCGAGCAGCATTTCCGCCGCTACGAACAGACCGACTTCAACAACGCCCGGCCGTTCTGGTTCTATTGGGTGGTGCTGCCGCTGCTGACGCTGCCGTGCAGCGGCTGGCTCGCGCCGGCGCTGCGCGATGCTTGGCGGCAGCGTGGCGGCGCCGACGCCGCACGCTGGGCACTGTATGCCTGGTGGATCGTCGCGGTGCTCGGATTCTTCACGTTGCCCACGTCCAAACTGCCCGGCTATGTGCTGCCGGCCGTGGCGCCATGGTGCCTGCTGCTGAGCGTTGCGGCCGCGCGCTTCGTGCACGGCGTGCGCTGGACGGCGGCGTTGTCGGCGCTGCTGAGCCTGGCGCTGGTCGGCGCTCTCGCCTGGGTCGCGCCGCATTCGGCCAAGCCGGCCGCCACGGTGCTCGCCGCGCAGATGGCGCCGGGCGACCGCGTCGTGTTCGTCGACGAGATGTTCTACGACCTGCCGTTCTACGCCGGGCTCAAGCAGCCGCCGATCGTCGCCGCCGATTGGGCGGACCCCGAGCTGCCGAAGCACGACAACTGGCGCAAGGAGTTGTTCGACGCGGCACGCTTCGACCCGCCGCGCGGGCAGCTGCTGCTGTGGCCGATCAACCGACTGTCCGAACTCGCCTGCAATGCGCCGGCGGTGTGGTTCGTGCTGCGGCCGGGCGACACTGCGCGGCTTGGCGGCGTGCCGGGCGTGGAGCCGGTCTATGCCGATCGTGAGGTGCAACTGATGCGTGCACCCGGCCGCGGCTGCTGAGGTCATGCGGCACTTTGCCCGCTACACCGTCGTCGGCGCATTCGCGACGCTGGTTCACTACGCACTGCTCACCCTCGTCGTCGAGCTGGCCCATTGGCCGGCCTATCTCGGTTCCGGATTCGGCGCCGTGGTCGGCGCGCAGGTGGCGTTCTTCGGCAACCGCTGGTTCACCTTTGCCCACGGCGGCGAGGTCGCGCCGGCATGGGTCAAGTTCCAGAGCACGGCGCTTGCCGGTGCGCTGCTCGGCATGGGGGTGGTCGGTCTCGGCGTGCGCTGGGGCCTGCACTACCTGGCGGCACAAGTGCTGGCCACGCTGGCGAGCCTGGTGCTGACCTTCGCGATCAACCGGGCGTGGACGTTTCGCTGATGCGGCCGAGCACGACGCCGGCGTGGCCCAAGTCGGCGGCGAAGGCGTCGCTCGCCAGGTAGGCCGCCTCGCGCGGTCGCGCCGCGCGAATCGCGTCGGCGACGCCGCTCGTGTCGGCATCGCCCGGGTGGCAGAACAGCAGCGCGCCCTCGGGCGGCACGCGCGCAAGCCAGTGCTGCATCAGCGCGCGGTAGTCGCCGGCGGCGAAGTCATAGACCCCGAGCAGATACGCGTTGTGTGCGATGCCGCGGCGCGCCAGTTCGCGCTGCAGCGCGCGTGCACCGGTGCCGGCGATCAGCGCGCGCTTGACGCCGAAGCCGGGGCCGATCACGTGCGCTGCGCTGCGCACGGCCGGGCGCAGCGGCGCCGCGTCGACGGCGGCGAGCAGCGCGTCGCGCACCTGCGGCAGGTGGTGCACATGCTGGTGGCCGTCGACAAACGCCGGAGCGTGGCCGGTGGCATCGCTGAATGCCGCCCACTGCGCGGCCAGCTCGGCGGCGATGGCCCGCGCGGGCAGCAAGCGCAGATGCGCGGCGGCGATGAGCCGGGCCAGCGGCGGGAGCCGCGGCCACTCGCCGCGCAGCTCGGCGCTGAGCGGCTCGCCGTCGGTGAGGTTGAAGTGCAGCCCGACGTCCACCGAGGCCGGCAGCGTGCGCAGCAGCGGCGCGCCGCTGCGCCAGTGCGGCCCGTTGACCAGGCACGACACGGCACTCAGCCGCTGCGCGTGTGCCAGCCGGGCGATGCCGGTGGACACGCCCGGCGACAGCCCGAAGTCATCGGCGCACAAGGCCAGCGTGCGGCTCATTGGGTAACCTCCGCGCTGCGCGCTGCGGTATTCGCCTTGGGGGCGGCCCGGCGGCTCATGCCGCCGCGTCAGTGGGCGGCGTCAGCGCGCCGCGCCCCGCTTCCGCGCCGATGATGTAGACCGGTCGCTGCTTCACCTCGTCGAAGATGCGCCCGACGTATTCGCCGAGGATGCCGATCGACAGCAATTG
>JBGQEX010000314.1:0-4622 GCA_041496605.1 Piscinibacter sp. | reverse complement strand
TGGAGGACGAGGCCGTGGTCCAGACAGTGCAGCGTGGGTTGCGATCGCGGTTCTATGCCCGAGGACGGTATTCGCCGACGCGGGAGCAGGGGGTGCACCACTTCCACCGCTTGATCGGGGCGTTCATGGGAAGCGGGGTGACGTGACGCCCCGCTGGCGGGCCGGTCGCGCTGGGGCGCCCGCCGTCGTCACCAGACCTTGCAGCGTTTCACCGGCGCCATCGCTTGGCCGGGCTTGCACGCAAAGGCCTGCTCGAACTCGGGGAAGTTGGCGACCAGGCCGTTCACGCGGTACTTGTTCGGCGAATGGGTGTCGGTCGCGGCCCGCACGCGCAGGTCTTCCGCGCGCGAGTTCTCGCAGCCCCATTGCGCCATGCCGATGAAGAAGCGCTGCATCGGCGTGTAGCCGTCACGATCGGGCGGCGGGTTGTCGGCGATCGCGGCCTTCCACGCGACCAGCGCGAGCACCAGTCCGCCCAGGTCGGCGAGGTCTTCGCCGAGCGTGAGCTTGCTGTTGATCTTGATGTCGTCGACGACGGTGTACTGCGCGTACTGGTCGATCAGGCACTGCGTGCGCTCGTTGAACGCTTGCTCGTCCTTCTTCGACCACCAATTCTTCAGGTTGCCCTTCGCGTCGTATTGGCGGCCTTCGCCGTCGAAGCCGTGCGTCAACTCGTGCCCGATGGTGCCGCCGGTATTGCCGTAGTTCGGTGCGTCGTCCATCGCCGGGTCGAACAGTGGCGACTGCAGGATGCCGGCGGGGAACGTGATGTCGTTCATCGGCGCGTCGTAGTAGGCGTTGACCGTCTGCGGCGTCGTGACCCATTCGCCGCGATCGACCGGCTTGCGGATCTTCGCGAGCTGGCGCTTCTGTTCGAAGCTGCTGGCACGCAGCACATTGCCGAAGAAGTCGTCGCGACGGATCTCGACGAGTGAATAGTCGCGCCAACGCTCCGGATAGCCGATCTTGTTTGCGATGGCGTGCAGCTTCTCCAGCGCCTTGCCTGTCGTCGCGTGGCTCATCCAGTCGAGCGATTTGATTCGGGCCGCCATGGCATCCTCGATCTGCTGCGTCATGTGCACTGTGCGCGCCTTCAGCGCCGGGCTGAAGGCGCTGCGCACGAACTCCTGGCCCAGGGCCTCGCCGAGCTGCTTGTCGATCAGCGTCACGCAGCCCTGCCAGCGCGGACTCTGGTGAGGCACGCCATGGAGCGTGTGCTGGAAGAAGTCGAAGTCTTCCTCGACGAAACTGGGTGCAAGGTAAGGCGCAGCCTGGTGGGCGAGGTGCCAGCGCAGGTAGGTCTTCAGGTCGGCCAGGCTGCGCGTGAGGATCAGCGTGTTGAGCGCCTTCATGAATGCCGGTTCGGTGACGTTGAAGCTGCGCGTGCCGGCGAGGCCCAGGCCGGCGACGTAGCGTGACCAGTTGAAGCCTGGCGTCAGCGCCTGGAGGCGGCGCAGGTCGATCACGTGATGGAGCTTTTGCGGGTCGCGCAGCTCGACGCGCGTCAGCGAGGCTTTGGCAAGCGTTGTCTCGATAGCGAGCACTGTGTCGGCCGCGCGCGCGTCGGCCGGGCGACCGCTTCAGGGCTTGGCGGGGGGCTCCGGCAGCAGGCAGGCCTCGGCGACCTGCAGCTGGTTGTCGCGCGCAAAGTTCATCACGAAGTCCCAGGCCATCGGCTCGATCTCGCGCAGCCGCTCGTTGACGATCACGCATTTGACGCCGTTGATGACGCGCGGCACGCAATACGGCGAGTAGCCGATGAAGGCGCCGATGCCGCCCTTCGCGCCACCGGGGCGAAAGCACGACATCGCGCCCGCGAGCCGCTCGGCCCAGTCGCTCGGCCGAAAGGTCTTGCCGTCCCGGGTGATGCCCTGGATGAAGACTTCGCGCGGTTTGGGGTGCGTCATGGTCGGGGGTTGGCTCGATCGGGCGACCCACGCGGGGTGCTCGATCCACAGGGGCCGCGGTGCGGCAGGCGGTATTGTGCCGTGTTTGTGTTGCAGCGCAGCACGGCTGGCGACGACAGGGTTGGCTTGCATCCGGGTCTCATCGGCACATCGGGGCCGACCCTTAGAATGGACCGCACCGAAAGCGTCACGAATCATCGCCGTGCATGCTTTCGCCCTCCTTTCATTTGCGGAGTCCGTCATGAACGCCCCCGAGAAATTCCCCGCCAACCCGGAACCCCATGTGATGCAGACCTACGGCCGCCTGCCGATGGCGCTGTCGCATGGCCGCGGCTGCTGGGTCTGGGACACCGACGGCAAGAAGTACCTCGACGGGCTCGGCGGCATCGCGGTCAACACGCTGGGCCACGCCCACCCCAAGCTCGTGCCGGCCCTGCAGGAGCAGATCGGCCGCCTGATCCACACCTCGAATTACTACGCGGCGCCGATGCAGGAAAAGCTCGCCGCCAAGCTGTGCGAGTTGTCGGGCTTGAGCAAGGTCTTCTTCTGCAACAGCGGTCTCGAAGCCAACGAGGGCGCGCTGAAGATCGCGCGCAAGTACGGCCACGACAAGGGGGTCGACCGGCCCGAGATCATCGTCTACGAAAAGGCCTTCCACGGCCGCTCGATCGCGACGCTGTCGGCCACCGGCAACCCCAAGGTGCAGGCCGGCTTCGGCCCGCTGGTCGAAGGCTTCGTGCGGGTGCCGCTGAACGACGTGGCGGCGATCGAGATGGTGTCGCGCAGCAACCCGAACGTCGTCGCGGTGTTCCTCGAAGTGATCCAGGGCGAAGGCGGCATCAACCCGTCGACGATCGACTACCTGCAAGCCGTGCGCCGCGTCTGTGACGAGCGCGGCTGGCTGCTGATGCTCGACGAGGTGCAGTGCGGCATCGGCCGCACCGGCAAGTGGTTCGCCCACCAGTGGGCGGGCATCCGGCCCGACGTGATGCCGCTGGCCAAGGGCCTGGGCTCGGGCGTGCCGGTCGGCGCGGTGGTGTGCGGCCCGAAGGCGGCCGACGTGCTCGGCCCCGGCAACCACGGCACCACCTTCGGCGGCAACCCGCTCGCGATGCGCGCCGGCATCGAGACGCTGCGCATCATGGAAGAAGACAAGCTGCTCGAGAACGCGGCGACAGTCGGCGCCGCGCTGCGCGCCGGGCTGTTGCGCGAGCTCGAAGGCGTAGCCGGCTTTGTCGAGGTGCGTGGCCAGGGGCTGATGCTCGGCATCGAGCTCGAGCACCCCTGCGGCGAGCTGCTGGGCCGCGCCGCCGCGGCGGGCCTGATGATCAGCGTGACGGCCGAGCGCGTGATCCGGCTGGTGCCGCCGCTGATCCTGAGTCTGGCGGAAGCGGAGCAGATCGTCGCGATCCTGTGTCCGCTGATCAAGGACTTCCTGCGCCAACCGACACCATGAAACCCGGCATGAGCCTGATCAAGCACTACCTGCAGTTCAAGGACCTGCGCGCCGAGGAGTACGCCTATCTGTTCGATCGCACCGCGGTCATCAAGAAGCGCTTCAAGAACTACGAGAAGTACACGCCGCTCGTGGACCGCACGCTGGCCATGATCTTCGAGAAGGCCAGCACGCGCACCCGCGTGAGTTTCGAGGCCGGCATGTACCAGATGGGCGGCTCGGTGGTGAACCTCACCACCGGCGACAGCCAGCTTGGCCGCGCCGAGCCGGTGGAAGACAGCGCGCGCGTGATCAGCCGCATGGTCGACATCGTGATGATCCGCACCTTCGAGCAGACCAAGATCAACGCCTTCGCCGCCAACTCGCGCGTGCCGGTGATCAACGGCCTGACCAACGAATACCACCCGTGCCAGATCCTGGCCGATGTGTTCACCTTTATCGAGCAGCGCGGCAGCATTGCAGGCAAGGTGGTTGCTTGGGTCGGCGACGGCAACAACATGGCCAACACCTGGCTGCAGGCGGCCGACATCCTCGGCTTCACGCTGCACGTGAGCACGCCCACCGGCTACGAGATCGACGCCAAGGTGGCCGGTGTCACCAACACCGGCTGCGTGAAGGTGTTCAAGAACCCGCTCGACGCCTGCCGCGGCGCCCACCTCGTGACCACCGACGTGTGGACCAGCATGGGCTACGAGGCCGAGAACGAGGCGCGCATGAAGGCCTTTGCCGACTGGTGCGTCGACCGCGAGATGATGGCCGCCGCGCAGCCCGATGCGCTGTTCATGCACTGCCTGCCGGCGCACCGCGGCGAAGAGGTCGAGGCCGAGGTGATCGACGGACCGCAAAGCGTGGTCTGGGACGAAGCCGAAAATCGAATGCATGTGCAGAAGGCCTTGATGGAGTATTTGTTGCTCGGGCGCATCGGATGACAAGATGACCGCCCCCACGTCGCTTCGCTCCTGCCCCCCGAGGGGGCGCCGCCCGGCTTGGGGCGGCCCGGCGCTCGGGCGGGCCGCGTCGATCAAATGAACCTCGCCCTCATCACCGACTTGCACGCCAATCGCGAAGCGGTGGAAGCCGTGATGGCCCATGCCGCGTCGCAGGGGGCACAGCGCTATGCCTTCCTCGGTGACTTCGTCGGCTACGGCGCCGACCCGGGCTGGGTGGTCGACATGGTGCGCGAGCATGTGGGCCGTGGCGCGGTGGCCGTGCTCGGGAACCACGACGCCGCCGTGCTGCGCGGCCCCAACGCCACGATG
>JBGQEX010000313.1:0-4626 GCA_041496605.1 Piscinibacter sp. | reverse complement strand
GTATCGAGCACCGCGGCGTCGCCGGCGAAGGTGTCGAGCGCCATGCCGGCGCTGAAATGCTTGCCGGTCGACGAGACCACCAGCACGCGCGCCGCGCCGTCGTCGTGCAGGGCCTGCACCGCCTCGCGCAAGGCCGGGAAGAACGGCGGCGCCATCCTGTTCATGCGCTCGGGCCGATTCAGTCGCAGGTGGGCGATGGCATGGTCGATGTCGAGCTGGAAGAAGTCGTTCATGGGAACTCCGGGTCTGACGTGGGCGGCCAGGATGTTGACCGTGTGCGCCAATTGCGCCTGTCGCCCACCGGACAGGCCGAACGCTTGCCTACACTGCGCCGCATGAACAATACCCTCACCGCGGCCGATGGCCTCGCGCTGCATCTTCAACACTGGCCCGTGGAGGGTCCGGCGCGCGGCACCGTGCTGATCGTGCACGGCCTGGGCGAACACATCGGCCGCTATGCACGTGTGGCCGCCCGGCTCAACGGTTGGGGCTGGAACGTGGTCGGCTACGACCAGCGCGGACATGGCCGCAGCGCCGGCGCGCTGGGTCGTCTGAACCACGCCGATGACTTGCTGTGCGACCTGGCGTTCGTCATCGACGCGCTGCAGGCGCAAGCCGCGGGCGCCCTGGTGCTGCTCGGCCACAGCATGGGCGGGCTGGTCGCTGCGCGCTTCGTGGCCGAGGAGCTGGCCGCGCAGCCGGCCGCCTGGGCCCGGCCGGTCGACGCGCTGGTGCTCAGCTCGCCGGCGCTCGACCCCGGCATGAACGCCGTTCAGAAGCTGATGCTCGCGCTGGTGGGGCCGCTCGCGCCGAACCTCGGCGTCAACAACGGCCTGAACCCCGACTGGATTTCACGCGACAAGTCGGTCGTGCAGGCCTATGTGGCCGACCCGCTGGTGCACGACCGCATCGCGCCGCGGCTGGCGCGCTTCATCGTCGACGGCGGCGAGGCCGTGCGCCGGCATGCGCCGCAGTGGCGCCTGCCGACGCTGCTGCTGTATGCCGGCAGCGACCGCTGCGTGGCACCGGTCGGCAGTGCCGCGTTCGCCGCCGCCGCGCCGAAGGCGGTCGTCACCGTGCGCGAATTCCCGGCGCTGTTCCACGAGATCTTCAACGAACCCGAGCAGGCCGAGGTGTTCGCGGCGCTCGGCGCGTGGCTGGCCGGGCGCGGACACTGATCCCCTGCCCGACCTACACTGGCGGCTCCCCACGAAGGAGCCCCGCCATGAACGCACGCGACCCGCTGCTGCCCCTGCAACCCGACGAAGCCAGCGCCCTCGGCGAGTTCGCCGCGCGCACCTGGGACGACGAGATCGTTCCCGCCCTCACCGACTACATCGCCATTCCGGCCAAGAGCCCGATGTTCGACGCCGACTGGCAAACGCACGGCCACATCGAACGCGTGGTGCGCGACGCGGCGCGCTGGGTCGAAAGCAAGCAGGTCGCGGGCCTGAAGCTCGAGATCGTCCGCCTCGAAGGCCGCACGCCGGTCATCTTCTTCGAGGTGCCCGCCACCAAGGCCGGCAGCACCGACACGATCTGCCTCTACGGCCACCTCGACAAGCAGCCCGAATTCAACGGCTGGCGCAGCGACCTCGGGCCGTGGACGCCGAAGTACGAGAACGGCCTGCTGTACGGCCGCGGCGGTGCCGACGACGGCTACGCCGTGTATGCCTCGCTGACCGCGATCATGGCGCTCGACCGGCAAGGCATTCCACGCCCACGCTGCGTCGGCCTCATCGAAAGTTGCGAGGAAAGCGGCTCCTACGATTTGCCGGCCTACGTCGATCTGCTCAAGCCCCGCCTCGGCGACGTGGGCCTGGTGGTGTGCCTGGACAGCGGCGCCGGCAACTACGACCAGCTGTGGCTCACCACCAGCCTGCGCGGCAACGTGACCGGCACGCTGAAGGTGGAGATCCTCACCGAGGGGGTTCACTCGGGCGATTCGAGCGGCGTGGTGCCGTCGAGCTTTCGCATCCTGCGTCAGGTGCTCGATCGGCTCGAGGATTCGAAGACCGGCCGGCTGCTGCCCGAGCAGTTCCACTGCGCGATTCCCGCCGAGCGCGTCGAGCAGGCGCGCGCCGCCGCGCAAGTCCTCGGCGACATGGTGTGGAAGCGCTTCCCGTGGGCGTGCGGGGCCGACGGTGGGCCGACGCTGCCCGTCACCACCGACCCGACGCAAGCCGTGCTCAACCGCACCTGGCGGCCCACGCTCAGCGTCACCGGGGTCGACGGATTGCCCGACCTGAAGAACGCCGGCAACGTGCTGCGCCCCTACACGGCGTTCAAGCTGAGCCTGCGCCTGCCGCCGCTGGTCGACGGCAACGGGGCGGCGCTGGCCCTGAAGACGCTGCTCGAAGACAACGCGCCTTACAACGCGAAGGTGACCTTCGCGCCCGACGGCCGCGTCGGCGCGCACGGGGCGACCGGCTGGAATGCGCCGAGCATCGTGCCCTGGCTGAGCGACGCGTTGAACGCCGCGTCGCTGGCGCACTTCGGCGCGCCCTGCGGCCACCTCGGCGAAGGCGGAACGATTCCGCTGATGAGCCTGCTGCAGCAGAGCTTCCCCGCTGCGCAAATGATGGTCTGCGGCGTGCTCGGGCCGAAGAGCAACGCGCACGGTCCCAACGAGTTCCTGCATGTCCCCTACGGCAAGAAACTGACGGCGGCGGTGGCGCAGGTGATGGCGGCCTGCCCCTGAGAGCGCGCATGCCGACGCAGCGCGGCGCCCGATCGCCGGAAGAGCGGTCGCCGCTGTGATTTGTTCACGCGTTCGGCGGCTTCGAACTCCGCTTTAATCAGGGGCTGCACTCACACCACGATGCCCAAGAAGCCGACCTCCGCACCAGGCGCAACGCCTGCCACGAGCGACACCGCGCGTTCGCTGTACGCGGTGGCCGTCATCACCGCGCTGATCGGCGTGCTCGTCGGCACCGCCGCCACCGTCGCCTGGGTCGAGAGGACGGGCGCGCGATCGTCAGCGTCTCAACCGGCGCCGCAATGGGTCACCCCCAGCGAAGTGCGCGCCACCACGCGCGACGGCACGATCGTCAAGGCGCGTGTCGCGCTCGACGCGGTCAATGCATCGAACCGCTCCGCCGTGGAGCGCCGCATGCAGCAGGTGGGGCTGGTGCTCGAGCTGAGCATCGGCAGCCACAGCCGCCACGAACTCGTCGCGCCGGATGGCATCTCGCAGCTGGCGGCCGACATGCTGCAACGGCTCAACGACTACCTGGTGGCGCAGGGCGCCGACCCGCTGCGCTCTGTCGCCATCCAGGACCTCTGGTACACGACCCGCTAGCCAGCGCGTCATTTCTTTGCCGCCAGCGTGCGCGCCGGGACCCCGCGGATGTTCGCGTTGGCCGTGTCGAGCGCTTCGCGCGGCGAGCGCGAGCCTTCGTTGATTTCCTTCAGCGCGGCGCTCAGGTGCTGCCAGAACAGCGTCGTCTCGGTGTTGCTCGGCATCGGGCGGCCGGCATAGATCGCGTCCATCGAGGTGCGAATCCTCTGGTCGGTGTAGAGCGTCCAGAACATCGACTTCGACGCCGGCACGCCGAGCGGCTTGTCCTTATTCATCGCGCCGAGGCCGGCCGGTTTCAGCAGGAAATTCTCGATGAAATTGACCGACGCCGCCTTGTTCGGCGAACCGGTCGTCAGCATCGCCCCGAGCACGCCGACGAACGGGCGCGCGGGCTTGCCGTTCAGGGTCGGCAGCACGGCCACGCCGTAGTTGATCTTGGCCTTGGTGAGCGACTCCCAGGCCCACGGGCCGGTGATCCACATCGCCTGCTTGCCGGACTTCATCGCCTCTTCGGCTTCCTGGTAGTTCAGGCCGCCTTCGGGAATGACGCCGGTCTTCATCAGTTGCACCAGGAACTCGGCACCGCGCACCGCACCCGGGTGGTTGATGCCGTTGTCCTTCGCGTCGTAGCTGCCGTCGATCTTGCGCTGGAAGACGTAGCCGCCGCCGGCCGCCATCAACGGCCAGGTGAAGTACGGGCTCTCGGTTTCCCAGCCGATCGCCCGCGCGCCGCGCGCCTTGAGCTTGTAGTTCAGCGGGATCATCTCTTCGAAGGACTTCGGCGGCTCGGCCACCAGGTCCTTGTTGTAGATGAGCGCCACGGCTTCAACCGACAACGGGTAGCCCCAGGTCTTGCCGCCCTGCGTGAAGCCGTCCCATGCCACTTGCACGATATCGTGGCGCAGGTTCGCGTCCGGCGTGACGGGTGCGATCCAACCGCGCTTGTTCCAGTCGCCGAGCCGGTCGTGCGGCCAGATCCAGATGTCGGGCCCGTTGCCGGCAGCCATCGCCTCTTCGAACTTGCCGACCGCATTGTCGAAATGCTCGACCTTGACCTTGATGCCAGTCTTGCGGGTGAAGTCGTCGCCGACCGCTTGCAGGCCGTTGAAGCCCTTGTCGTTGTTGATCCAGATGGTCAGCTTGCCCTTTTCCCAGGCTTGCGCCGGCGACGCGAACGCCAGCGTCACGGCCAGGCTCGACAGCGATCTCACAACCCAACGACGTTTCATCGATAGCTCCTTCAGTTCGGGTGGTCTAACAAAGTTACTTATGGTGTGACGCCATTGAAACCACGCACACCAGTGTTCACCCTGAACGTACAAGTG
>JBGQEX010000312.1:0-4635 GCA_041496605.1 Piscinibacter sp. | reverse complement strand
GGGCGGCCCGTCGGCGCTGCCGTCCGTCTTGAAGCGCAGGTTGAATTCCCAGAACGTGTGCGTCTTCCGGTCGCCGGTGACGACTCGGTAGGCGTCGCCGCAGTAGCGGATGGCGGTCACCTGCTTGGCCGCGTCGACGCGTTTGAGATTCGGCAGACCCTGGTACGGCACCGAAACCCGATCTTCCGACACCGCTCGGAGGTACGCCAGAAGACCGGCGCGCGTGCGTGGGTCCGCGATGCCATCGAAGACCATCGCGTTGCCGGGAACCATTGCCGACGGATTCTTCAGCCAGGCATCCAGGTTCTGCTCGTCCCAAACGTTCCCCGCACGCTTCAGGGCATCCGAATAGCGGCCGAACCCGTCGGCGGTTCCGGCCTTGCGGCCCCACACGCCAGCGAGGCTGGGCCCGGTCAGGTGATGCCCCGGCGCGAACGAATGGCAGACCATGCAGGCGCGCGCCGCCTGCGCGCCGCGCTCGATATCGCCCGCGGCGTGCGATGAGGCGCCGAACGCGAATGCGCCGGCGATCCCCCAGAGGACGAAGCGGCTGAAGCGTGCGCGGATCATCTGAAGCCTCCAATCCTGCGGGTCAGCCCCCGGGTTCCACGCCGATCAACAGCGTCGACTCCCCGCGGTAGCGGTGCGGCGGCACCTCGAGGTTGCTGGGAGCGGGCACGTTCTTGAACACGCGACCAGCAAAATCGAATTTCGATCCGTGGCACGGGCAATAGAAGCCGCCTGGCCATGACGCGCCGATGTCGGCGGTGCCCGGCTCGGGTCTGAAGGTCGGGATGCAACCGAGGTGGGTGCAAACCGCCACCAGCACGGCGATGTCGGGCCCGGCCGAACGCAAGTCATTGCGTGCATAGTCGGGCTGCTGTTCCTGCCGCATCGAACGCGGGTCGTTGAGCAGGTCGTCGTGGGTGCGCAAGGTTTCGAGCATGTCCGCGGTGCGGCGCAGTACCGACACCGGTTTGCCTCGCCACTCCACGGTCCGCAGCTCGCCGGGCTGGATCGATCCGAGGTCGACCTCCACAGGCGCACCGAAGGCGCGTGCTCGCTCGCTGGGGGACATCGAAGCGACGAAAGGCACGTTCGTCGCGACGATGCCCGCTCCGCCAGCCGCAGAAGCGGCCGCGAGCCACTGGCGACGTGCAGGGTCCATGGGGTTTGCCGTGCGTGACATTTGAAGGCCTCGCTTGGATCCAGGGTGGGTGGGATCTCGCAGTCGACCGGGAGTCGATATTTCACGCACATCGCTGGGCCTGGTTCGGCTCGGGATCGGGGACCTCGGCCGACGGGTCAGGCAACGCCTCGGTCCCGGTGCGAAGATGCAGAAATCTCTCGGTTGGCATCACCGCCACGATGCCTGCCCCTGGGATGTCGGCATGGGCGGCTTCCAGAAAGATGCCGAGCAGCGGCTCCACTTTCGACTCCTCCGCGAAGATCTCGATCTTCGTGTGCTCGGTGAGCCAGTCGCTGGTGAAGAAATTCTTGTACTCGCCGAACCCCTTGACCTTTGTCAGCGTGATGCCTCCGACGCCGATGCTCTTGAGTTTCGCTTCCAGCAACTCCACGGCGTCGGGGCGGACGATTGCGACAACACACTTGAACTTCATGATGGCCTCGCGGTTTTCTCCTGTCTGAACGGCAGACAGAAGCGGTGGGAGGGCTGTCGGGCGAGGGAATCGACATTCGCTGGCCCGAACACCGGCGGCCCATGTGCCGCAGCGACCGGTCAGGTCGTCGGCACACGCATCAGCTGCAGGTCAATTGCGCAAGCAACAGTGCAGGACAGCGTGCGGCGGGTCGGCCGCAGCCAGCGGAGCTTGCGGACCTGCGAGAGGTTCGGTGAGCTCGGAACTCTCGTCCAGCGATGGGAGCGTGTAGAGGCTGGTCAGCATCGCGGCAGGCACGGCCAGCGTAGAGGCGTGGTCTGCACTCTGTTGTCCGTAGTGGCAGTGCGCGGCGCAAAGATTCGGCAGCGTGGGATCCATGCCGTTGGAGCCGGCGCCCATGCCGTCGCCTTGATTCGCGGCGGCGCCACCATCTGACGCCATGGTGACGGCACGACCGGGGTCGCCCATCGTGGCGGCGGCGTCGGCAGGTCGATCCTGCTCCAGCAGTGCCATGCGCGGCATGCCGGAGCAAGCATAGGCAGCGACCGCGAACTGCGTGGACGCAAGCACGCCAATCAGCAGGCGACAGATCGAACGCCTAAAGACCAAGGTCGTCATCACAAGCGTTTGTCCATTCGCAGTGCAAACAGTTCCCGCTCGCATCAACGAGCACAGTGCAGATCGGAAGCATCGCTCTCGCCGTGCTCCTGATCTTCGTGGCGCACCCCGGGATGAACTTACTCCGGCGTCCGCAGTCTGATCTGTTCCTGATGGCTCGGCGAGGAACGCCGCATAGGCGGCGTCTGCCGCATGAACAGGACCGGCAGCGACAGCGGCACTCATCGAGGACTCCTTGGCAGGGCGCCGAGGCGTCGCATCCCACCTTGCCAGCGGCCTCCAGTCCTTGGGGATCCTCCCCGGAGCGCTGCCCTCCAGACCGATCCGTGGGCGGGCGCAAGACGCTGGGGATCCGCGATGCTGGGTTGCCTTCTGACGTTCGCGGCGCCTGCGTGGAGCACGCCCTCATGTGGCGAGCCCGATTGCGGTGAATGGCTCCAGGCGCGGAGCTCAAACGCGAAAGATTGGCTGGTGGGCTATCTGTCCGGGATGAGCCTGGCGTGGGCCGCCGAAGGGAAGATACCTGCCCAACCACTCACGGCGCTCACTTCAGTCGAGGAGCCGTTCATCTGGATGGGCAACTACTGCCGCGCGAATCCCCGGGAGTCGATTGGGCGCGGGGCCACCATTCTTTTCTTCGAACTCGTCATGAGGAAAGAGGGCAGATGACACGTGCCGATGCTGCTGAGGCATGGCCCTCGTTCGTGCGAACGTCACGACGTTGCCAAAGTCTTTGACTTCAACGGTAGGACTGGTAGATGCGATGGCTGCCGTCGCGACCGACGAGCAGCACGTCATACGGATCGCGCTCCCGGCCGGAAGCGGGGCCATCCATGCCGGGAGAGCCGCGCGGCATGGCCGGCACGCTCAGGCCGATGGCCGCCGGCCGCTCCTTCAACAGCCGGCGAATCTCGCGCGCCGGCACATGCCCTTCGATCGCGTAGCCACCCACCCGCGCCGTGTGGCAGGAGCCGAGCCGCAGCGGCATGTTCAGCCGCTCCCGAGCGTCGGTGTTGCCGCCGTCATGGACGTTGACCTGAAAGCCGTTCGCCTCCAGGTGTCGGACCCAATCGTGGCAGCAGCCGCACGACGGCCCCGTCCACACCTCGACAGTGGGTGCGCTCGGCGCGCCACGCGACGACGCGGCCAGCGCGGCGAGTACCGATGAGACGATCAATCGACGACGCAACGTGTTCATGCACTGGCCTCCTTGGTCAACAGGGGTTCAACGGGGACGGAGCGTGTTCGCGCTCGCCGCATCAGCAGATACGCCGCCGGGATCACGAACATCGACAGCAGCGGCGCGGTGATCATGCCGCCGACCATCGGCGCGGCGATGCGCTGCATCACCTCGGAGCCGGTGCCGGTGCCCCACATGATCGGGAACAGGCCGGCGAGGATCACCGCGACGGTCATCGCCTTCGGCCGCACGCGCAGCACCGCGCCTTCGCGGATCGCGTCGAGCAGGTCGTCGGTGCTGGTGCGGCCTTGCTCGGTGCGTTCGTGCCACGCGCTCTTCAGGTAGAGCAGCATGATCACACCGAACTCGGCCGACACGCCGGCCAGCGCGATGAAACCCACCGCGCCGGCAATCGACAGGTTGTAGCCGAGCAGGTACAGCAGCCAGATGCCACCTACCAGCGCAAACGGCAGCGCGGCCATGATGAGCAGCGCCTCGTCGACGCGTCGGAAGGTCAGGTACAGCAGCACGAAGATGATCAGCAGCGTGAACGGCACCACCAGCTTCAACTTCGCGGTGGCGCGCTCCATGAACTCGAACTGCCCCGACCACGAGATCGAATAGCCGGGCGGAAGCTTCACTTCCTGCGTGACGGCGCGCTGCATGTCCTGCACCGCCGAGCGCAGATCGCGCCCGCGCAGGTCGACGTAGACCCAGCCCGACAGCCGCGCATTCTCGCTGCGCAGCATCGGTGGGCCGTCGGTGATGCGGATGTCGGCCACGTCGGCGAGCACCAGGCGTGCGCCGCGTTCGGTGACGATGGGCAGCGCACGCAGCGTTTCCATCGAGTCGCGGATCTCGCGCGGGTAGCGCACATTGATCGGGAAGCGCTGCAGGCCTTCGATGGTCTCGCCGATGTTCTCGCCGCCCACCGCCGACGCGATCACCGATTGCACGTCGGAAATGTTCAGACCGAAGCGCGCGGCGGCGTCGCGGCGGATGTTCACGTCGACATAGCGGCCGCCGGTCAGCCGCTCGGCCAGCGCGCTGGTGACGCCCGGCACGCCCTTGAGCACGCGCTCGATCTCGCCGGTGAGTCGGTCGATCGTCGCGAGATCGGTGCCCGCCACCTTCACGCCCACCGGGCTCTTGATGCCGGTGGCAAGCATGTCGATGCGGTTGCGGATCGGCGGCACCCAGATGTTCGACAGGCCC
>JBGQEX010000311.1:0-4636 GCA_041496605.1 Piscinibacter sp. | reverse complement strand
GTCGTTGGTGACCTTCTCGTGGAACGCGCCCTCGTTGCGGTAGCTCCACATGTACATCTTCAGGCTTTTCAGCTCGACGCACAGTCGGTCGGCCACCATGTCGATCGTGAAGTGCGCGAAGTCGGGCTGGCCGGTCAGCGGGCAGTGGCAGGTGAATTCGGGAATCTGGAACTGGATGACGTAGTCGCGCTTCGGTTGCGGATTCGGGAAGACGTGCAGCTCCTTGCTGGGCGCGGACGGCGGGTTGGCGGGCAGGGGGCGCTGCTGCGGCGCGGTCTTCGAGGTGGCGATCTTGGCCATGGCGGGTCACGTTTGGAGAGGGTTCGACAACGGCCGCGATGGTATCATCCAGCCCGCTTGAGAGCCTGTGCAACGCCGCATTTTCTCAAATAAATCAACGACTTACGCGCCATACCGCGCGACCCCTCGCTCCCGCCCATGCGCCTGAACTCGATCAAGCTCTCCGGCTTCAAGTCGTTCGCCGAACCGACCAATTTCCAGTTGCCCGGGCAATTGGTCGGGGTCGTCGGGCCCAACGGCTGCGGCAAGTCCAACATCATGGACGCGGTGCGCTGGGTGCTCGGCGAGAGCAAGGCCAGCGAGTTGCGCGGCGAGTCGATGCAAGACGTGATCTTCAACGGCTCGGGCCTGCGCAAGCCGGCCAGCCGCGCCAGCGTCGAGCTGGTGTTCGACAACGCCGACGCGCGCGCCGGCGGGCAGTGGAATCAGTTCAGCGAAATCGCCGTCAAGCGCGTGCTCACGCGCGACGGCACCAGCAGCTACTACATCAACAACCAGCCGGTGCGCCGCCGCGACGTGCAGGACGTGTTCCTCGGTACCGGCCTCGGGCCGCGCGCCTACGCGATCATCGGCCAGGGCACGATCAGCCGCATCATCGAGAGCAAGCCCGAGGAATTGCGGCTGTTCCTCGAAGAGGCGGCCGGTGTCTCGAAGTACAAGGAACGCCGCCGCGAGACCGAGAACCGGTTGAAGGACACGCGCGAGAACCTGACTCGTGTCGAAGACATCCTGCGCGAACTCAACCACAACCTCGACAAGCTGGAAAGCCAGGCCGAGGTGGCAAGCCAGTACAGGGGCCTGCAGGCGCAGGGCACGCTGAAGCTGCACCAGCTGTGGTTCCTCAAGCACCGCGACGCGGCGATCGAGCAGGAGCGGATCAAGAAGGAATTCCTCGAAGCCACCAACGCGCTCGAAGCGCGTCTGGCCGAACTGCGCCACGGCGAGGCCGAGCTCGAAACCATTCGGCAGGCGCACTATGCGGCCAGCGACGAGCTGCACGCGTCGCAAGGCCTGCTGGCCGAAGCGGCGCTCGAGGTCAGCCGCCTCGAAGAGCGCATCCGCTATGTGGTCGAAGGCCGCCAGCGTGTCGAGCAGCGACTGATCGAGTTGCAGGCGCAAAGCGAGCAGTGGGCCGAGCGCCAGACACAGGCGCAAGACGAGCTCGAGCAGGCGGCGGTGCAGATCGCCGCGGCCGACGAGCAGAGTGACGTGCTGGCCGCGCAAGCTGAAGAGCAGGCCGGCAACCTGCCGGGCTTCGAGGACGCGGTGCGCGCGGCACAGGGCCGCGCCAACGAACAGCGCAACGTCGTGGCTGGTGTGCAGCAGCAGATCCAGGTTCTCGCCGCCGAGAGCCGCAACATTGACGACCAGCGCCGCCAGCTCAACGCGCGGCGCGACCGGCTCGACGGCGAGAAGTGCCAGTTGGCGGTGCCCGACTTGGAGCGCCTTGCCGAGCTCAAGCGCCAGTTCGCAGTGGCCGAAGAAGCGCAGGTGGTGGCCGACGCGCGCCTGCATGAACTCACCGAGCAGGTCCCCGGGCTCGACGAAGCGCGGCGTGCAATGCAAGGGCTCGTCAATGCCGAGAGCGCTCGGCAGGCCGACCTGAGCGCGCGCCTCGACGCGCTGCGTGCGCTGCAGGAGAAGGTACAGACCGAAGGCAAGCTCAAGCCCTGGCTCGCCAAGCACGGGCTCGACGGCTTGCCGGGGCTGTGGACGAAGATCCACATCGAGCCGGGCTGGGAGACTGCGCTGGAAAGCGCGTTGCGCGAGCGGCTCGGCGCCCTGGAGGTGGGCCGACTCGAAACGGTGCGGGCCTTCGCCAGCGACCCCGCGCCCGCCAAGCTTGCGTTCTACACGCCGCCGCAGGCTGCGATCGCCAACACCCACCAGACCCTGCCGCGCTTGAGCGACCTGCTGCGCTTGGGCGATGCGGGACTGAAGGCCTTGCTCAACGACTGGCTCGAAGGCGTCTACACCGCCGTAAACATCGACGACGCGCTGGCCGCGCGCGGCAAGCTCACGCACGGCGAAGTGATCATGACCCGCGATGGCCACGCGGTGAGCCAGTTCGCAGTGGCGTTCTACGCGCCCGATTCCGAGCAAGCCGGCATGCTGGCCCGCGCGCAGGAGATCGAACAGCTCGAGCGCGAACTGCGCGCGCAGGCTCTGATCGCCGAAGACTCGCGCAGCGCAATGGTGCGCGCCGAGGCGGCCTACACCGAGGCCTCGCAGCGCCTGGTGACGGTGCGGCGCGAAGCGGCCGAAACGCAAACGCGCGCGCACCAGCTGCAGGTGGAGCTGCTGCGCCTGTCGCAGCAAGCCGAGCAGACGAGCGCGCGCCGCACGCAGCTGGAAACCGAACTCGCCGAGCTCGACGGCCAGCTCGAGGAGCTGAACGAGCGCAGCGCCACCGGCGAGGCCCGCTTCGAAGAACTCGACATGCAGCTCGGCGTCACCCAGGAGCGGCATGCCGAACTCGACGAGGCGGTCATCGCGGCCGAACGCAAGCTCGCCGAAGCCCGCGAGCAACTGCGCGCGCTGGAGCGGCAGGCGCAGGAAGCGCAGTTCGCGTCGCGCGCGCTGGCAGCGCGCCGCGGCGAGCTGCAGCGCAGCATCGAGACCGCACTGCAGCAGGTGGCAAGCAACGAACAGTCGGCCGCGCAACTGAACGAAGAACTCACGCGCCTGACCGATGCCGCGGCGCAGGCGGGCCTGCAGACCGCGCTGGCGCTGAAGCTGGAGCGCGAAGCCGCGCTCGGCGCCAAGCGCAGCGAATACGACGACCTGACGCTGCGGCTGCGCCGCGCCGACGAGCAGCGTCTGGCACACGAGCAAAGCCTGCAGCCCCTGCGCGACCGCATCACCAAGCTGCAGCTCGAGGAGCAGGCGGCGCAGCTCGGCGGTGCGCAGTACATGGAGCAGCTGACGGCGGCCGACGTCGACCTCGAGGCGCTGGCGAAGAACGTCGAAGAGACCGGCGCCAAGCTGTATGGGCTGCAGGGCGAGATCGACCGCATCAACCGCGACATCAACGCGCTCGGCGCCGTGAACCTGGCTGCGCTCGACGAGCTGACCGCGGCACGCGAACGCAAGAACTTCCTCGACGCGCAGTCGGCCGATCTGAACGAAGCCATCACGACGCTCGAAGGCGCGATCCACAAGATCGACCTCGAGACGCGCGACCTGCTGGGCAGCACCTTCAACCAGGTCAACGAGCATTTCGGCCGCATGTTCCCCAGCCTGTTCGGCGGTGGCAATGCGCGGCTCGTGATGACCGGCGACGAGATCCTCGACGCGGGCGTGCAGGTGATGGCTCAACCGCCGGGCAAGAAGAACAGCTCGATTCACCTGCTGTCGGGTGGCGAGAAGGCGCTGACGGCGATTGCGCTGGTGTTCGCGATCTTCCAGCTCAACCCGGCGCCATTCTGCTTGCTCGACGAGGTCGACGCGCCGCTCGACGACGCCAACACGGAGCGTTATACGAAGCTCGTGACCGAGATGTCCGAGGGCACGCAGTTCCTGTTCATCAGTCACAACAAGATCGCGATGGAAATGGCCGAGCAGCTGATCGGCGTGACGATGCAGGAGCAGGGCGTGTCGCGCATCGTGGCAGTCGACATGGAAGCGGCTGTGAGCATGGCGGAGGCTGCTTGACGAGCAGCCTCACGGTGGCATTGGCCGCGCTCGGTGGCGTGGTCCTGGCCGGTGTCGTCGCCCATGGTGCGTGGCAGGCGCGCAAGGCGGGGCCGAAGCGGGCTGCGAGCCCGCTGCCGCGAGGCGAAGCGCGTGAGCCGGTCTTGGCGAGCGAGCCCGCCGAACCATCGGCCGCCGCCTTGGAGCCGCGCATCGTGAGGCGGGCGTCGGCGCGACTCGATGCGTTGATCGATGCGATCGCGCCGTTGGCGCTCGAAGCGCCGATCAGCGGCGAAATGGTGCTGATGCACCTGCCGCCGACCCGTCGCGCAGGCAGCAAGCCGTTTCTGATCGAAGGGCTGAATGCCGAAACCGGCGAGTGGGAAGCGGCGTTGCCGGGCCAGCGCTACGGCGAGTTCCAGGCCGGTGTGCAACTGGCCAACCGCACCGGCGCGCTCAATGAGATCGAGTATTCCGAGTTCGTGCAGAAGGTCGAGGCCTTCGCCGAAGCCATCGGCGCGATGGCCGATTTTCCGGACATGCTCGACGTGGTGGCGCGTGCGCGCGAACTCGATGCGTTCGCCGGAGAACACGACGCGCAGCTCGCGGTGCACCTGCAGGCGCGCTCGGCGGCATGGAGCGTCGGCTACATCCAGCAGCATGCCGGCCGCCACGGATTCGTGGCCGGAGTCGTGCCGGGGCG
>JBGQEX010000310.1:0-4647 GCA_041496605.1 Piscinibacter sp. | reverse complement strand
GCTCGAGCTGTTGCTCAGTCTGGCGCTGCTGTGGGGCGAGGAAGCCGGCCTGCCGTTGTCGCGGACCCTGGCCACGATCACCAGCGCGCCGGTGAACGTACTTGGTGAAGCATTGGGATCGCTCGCGTCGAGCGCCGGCAAACTGGTCGAAGGCGGCGTCGCCGACCTGTGCCTGTTCGATCCCGCCGAACGCTGGACGGTGCGCGCCGAAGCGCTGAAGAGCCAGGGCAAGCACACGCCATTCGCCGCACACGAGCTGCCGGGCCGCGTCAAGTGCACGCTGGTCGCGGGGCACGTCGCGCACGAGGCGCTCTGAGCTTGCTGCGCGTCGTCGGCGTTTGGCGCGTCTTGCGCGGGATCGTGCATGTGCTGGCAGGCGCGCTGCTCTGCGCCTTCGTCTTTCCATTCTTGAAGACCCCGCAGCGCCTGCACCGCGTCGGCCGCTGGTGCGCGCGCATGCTCGAGCTGCTGGGCGTGGCGCTGCATGCCAGCGGCACACCGCGCCCCGGCGCGACGCTGCTGGTCGCCAACCACGTGTCGTGGCTGGACATCCTGGTCATCAACGCGGTGGCGCCGGCGCGCTTCGTGTCGAAGGCCGATGTGCGGGCCTGGCCCTTGCTCGGTTGGCTGGTCGCCTGCGGCGGCACGCTGTTCATCGAGCGCGAACGCAAGCGCGACGCGTTGCGCGTCGTGCACCAGGTGGCGGCCGCCCTGGGCGCGGGCGACACCGTGGCGGTCTTCCCCGAAGGGACCACCGGTGACGGGCACGCCCTGCTGCCGTTCCATGCCAACTTGCTGCAAGCGGCCATCGCCACCGAAACGCCGGTGCAGCCGATCGCGCTGCGTTTCAGCGACGCGAGCCGGGCCGTCAGCCCGGCGGCGGCCTATGTCGGCGACACCAGCTTGGCGCAGTCGGTGTGGTGGGTGGTGACTGCGCGTGGACTGCAGGCCCATGTCCAGTGGCTGCCGGCGCAGGGCAGCCGCCATCTGGACCGGCGCGCGTTGGCCGAGCGGCTGCGCGAGAACATCGCACAGGCGCTGGGCGCGGCGCCGTCGAACACCGCGGCGTGACGCGATGCAGGCCGCGTGCCTGCTGGTTTGCCTTATTGCACGCGACCCCTGATACTTTGCCTCGACTCCGTGCACAGGAAGGGCATCCGCGAGCGAACCGCTCGTCGCAGAAACGCGGTCCGCCATAAAGGCTTGGCATGCAACTGATCAAACTGGTCCCCAGCCTGGTTCGTCTCGGTGAGCCGCTGCCTTGGGACGTGCGCGACGAACACGGCAAACTGCTGCTGGCCAACGGTCACTTGATCGAAGACGCGGACCATCTGACGGCGCTCCTCGAACGCGGCGCCTACGTGAACGCCGAGGAAGCGCGGGCAGTCGCCAAGGCGGCTGCGGCGAAGGCCGCAGCGAAGCGGCCGGACGAGCGACAGCGGCCGGTCAGTCTGTTCACGATCTGGGAGCGCGCACTGTGGCAGCTCGATCGTCTGCTGCGCCGCGCGAGCGAGGAGCCGGGATTCCCGGCACGTGCCGAGGAGCTGGCGCGCCACATCGTCACGCTGACCGATCGTGATGCCGACATCGCGATCTATCTCGCCGTGCGGCAGGACCCGAAGCGGCTGTCCATCTATGGCTTGGCGCACGCCGTGCACTGCGCGCTGATCGGCCTGCTGATGGCGCGGCGCATCGGCTGGGACGCGGACAAGGCGCTGACGCTGGTCAAGGCCGCGCTGACGATGAACATCGCCACACTCGACTTGCAGGGGCGCCTGGCGGTGCAGGGCGTGCCGCCCACGCCGGGGCAGTCGGCGGTCCTCGCAGAACACCCGGCCAAGGGCGAACAGATGCTGCGCGCCGCGGGCGTGGAAGATGAAGCGTGGCTGCAGGCCGTGCTGCAGCACCATGAACGGCCCGATGGCGGCGGCTACCCTGCCGGTCTGCGCGAGCCGACCGACCTCGCACAGGCGCTGCGCCACGTCGACGTGTTCATGGCCAAGATCAGCCCGCGCACGATCCGCGCGCCGGTGCCGATCCAGCAGGCGGCGCGCGAGATGTTCCAGCAGGACCCGGGCCAACTGTCGGCGGCGATCGTCAAGGAACTGGGCATCTACCCGCCAGGCGACTTCGTCAAGTTGAAATCGGGTGAACTCGCCGTGGTGGTGCGCCGCGGTGCCAGTGCCAGCACGCCACTGGCAGCCAGCATCACCGATCGCGGCGGCATGCCGGTCGTGAACACGGTGATTCGCGATACCGCCAAGCCCGAATTTGCGATCCTGTCTGCTGCGGCCGACAAGTCGCTGGTGCTGCGCATGGCGCCGGAGCGGCTGTACGGCTTGCCGGAGTAGGTGCCCCCCAGTCGCTTTGCTCCTGCCCCCAAGGGGCGCCTCGCCTGCGGCCGGGAAACCCGTCCGCGGCGAGTGGCTTGAGGGCGGGCGGCACGGCGCAGGACAGCTAGGCCTTACCTTGGTTCGCCACCGCAGCGGCCGCCTTCGCCACGGCTTCGGCGTCACCGAGGTAGTAGCTCTTGATCGGCTTCAGGTCGCCGTCGAGCTCGTAGACCAAGGGGATGCCGTTGGGGATGTTCAGGCCGACGATGTCGGCGTCCGATATGCCATCGAGATACTTCACCATCGCACGGATGCTGTTGCCATGGGCGGCGATCACCACGCGCTTGCCGGAATGGATGGTCGGCGCCAGTTGCTCGTACCAGAACGGCAGCACGCGCGCCACCGTGTCCTTCAGGCATTCGGTGAGCGGGATCTCCTCGGCTTTGAGGCTGGCATAGCGCGGGTCGTGGCGCTGGCCGCGCGGGTCGTCGGCGTCCAGCGCCGGTGGCGGCGTGTCGTAGCTGCGGCGCCAGATCAGCACCTGCTCGTCGCCGTACTGCTTGGCCGTTTCGGCCTTGTTCAGACCCTGCAGCGCGCCATAGTGGCGCTCGTTGAGGCGCCACGAGTTGACGATCGGCAGCCACGTTCGGTCCATCTGGTCGAGTGTGTGCCACAGCGTCCAGATCGCACGCTTGAGTACCGAGGTGTAGGCGATGTCGAAGTCGTAGCCCGCGGCCTTCAGCAGCCGGCCGGACTCCTTGGCCTGTTCGACGCCGGCGGGCGTCAGGTCCACATCGGTCCAGCCGGTGAAGCGGTTATCCAGATTCCAGGTCGATTCGCCGTGGCGGATGAGGACGAGCTTGTACATGGGGTGTCGGTTCAGTTCGATGAAAGGGCGCCGAATTCTATAATCCCACGCTTTGCCAACGCGTTTTTCCTCACCTCGGGCTGCCTTGTGAAATTCTTCATCGACAACTGGTTTCTCTTCCTTGCCGCGCTGACGTCGGGCGGCTTGCTGCTGTGGCCGATGCTGTCGCGTGGTGTCGGCGGGGCGAAGGTGTCACCCACCGAGGCGGTGATGCTGATCAACCGCGAAAAGGCGGTGCTGATCGATGTCAGCGAGCCTACCGAGTTTGCCGCCGGCCACGCCGCCGGCGCCAAGAGCGTGCCGCTCGCAGGCCTTGAGTCTTCGACCGATCTGCCGAAGAACAAGGCCTTGCCCCTGGTGGTGTTGTGCGCCACCGGCGCGCGCGCATCGCGGGCGGTGGCTATCCTGCACAAACTTGGATACGCCAACAGCCGCGCGCTGGCCGGCGGCCTCGCCGCATGGCGTGAGGCCAGCCTGCCGGTGGAGAAGTCGGCCTGAATTCGTGTTTGGGGTTGAGAGGGTGAAGATGGCGAAGGTGAAGATGTACACCACCCAGGTGTGCCCGTTCTGTCAGCGTGCCAAGACGCTGCTCAAGCAGCGTGGTGTCGAGCACATCGACGAAATCCGCGTCGACCTCCACCCCGCAGAACGCCAGACGATGATGCAGATCACCGGGCGGCGCACCGTGCCGCAGATCTTCATCGGCGACACCCATGTGGGCGGCTGCGACGATCTCATCTCGCTCGACCAGCGTGGCGGCTTGATGCCGCTGCTGGCACCGTCGGCCTGAAATCGATTTCTGCACTCGGCGATAATCCACGAGGCAGCCCGCACCATCCCGGTTGCGGGCTTTTTTCATCGCGAGACTTCCATGGCCGACGACAACCAGACCCCCGTGTTCCAGATCCAGCGCATCTATCTCAAGGACCTCTCGCTCGAGCAGCCCAACTCGCCGCAGATCCTGCTCGAACAGTCGCAGCCGCAGGTCGACATCAATCTCGCGCTCGGCGCCGAGCCGGTCGCCGACGGCATCTACGAGGTGAGCGTGACCGCCACCGTGACCACCAAGATCAAGGACAAGACGCTGTTCCTGGTCGAGGCCAAGCAGTCCGGCATCTTCGAGATCCGCAACATTCCCGAAGATCAGTTGCAGCCGATCATCGGCATCGCTTGCCCGGGCATCGTCTACCCGTACCTGCGTGCCGTCGTGTCGGATGTCTGCACGCGGGCAGGCTTCCCGCCGGTGCTACTGTCGGAAGTGAACTTCCAGGCGATGTTCGAAGCCCAGCGCGCGCAGGCCGAGGCGGCCAACGTTCCGGGAATCATCACCACCAGCGTCAACTGACCTGTTGACCGGCCCGGCGCGATGAACCTCAGCGTTCTCGGGGCCGGCGCCTGGGGCACGGCGCTGGCCATCAACGCAAGTGCACGCCACGCCACATTCCT
>JBGQEX010000309.1:0-4655 GCA_041496605.1 Piscinibacter sp. | reverse complement strand
TCACCCCGCTTCCCATGAACGCCCCGATCAAGCGGTGGAAGTGGTGCACCCCCTGCTCCCGCGTCGGCGAATACCGTCCTCGGGCATAGAACCGCGATCGCAACCCACGCTGCACTGTCTGGACCACGGCCTCGTCCTCCATCTCGACTTCGTCGAGCGCCCCACCCGCACCCAGACTCAGCAGCGACGGATCGCCCACGAAGGAGCGGAACTGCACGCGTGTGCGTGACGGACCGAGCGGCTGAACGACATTCAGCGACAACCCCCACGGGTAGAAGTTCAGCATCAGGTTCGGGAACACCCAGTAGTAGTAGGCCGCGATGCGCTGGCCGTGGTCGGGCGACGATTCCGGCAGGTCGAACGCCGCGTCGCCGGCGCGCGCGACCGCGAGCTGCAGGTTCGCGTAGCGGTACAGCTCGTACGTGTAGTTCCTCAGGTCGAGCGTCTTCGTGAGCCCCGGGTGGATGAAGGGGATGTGCAGGCCCTCGAGGTAGTTCTCGACGTAGAGCGCCCAGTTCGCGTCGAACTCGTAGTCGCGGCGGCGCGACGTGTCCACCTGGAACGCCACGATCGGGAGCCAGCCGAGGCGATCGACGATGTCGCCGAAGAAGGCCTGGGCGGGCGCGATCGGGTCGAGCGACGCGAACAGTTGCGGGCCCGCACCCGCCGTCGGGTCGCCGAGCGGCGACCAGGGCACTTCGGACAGGTGATCCGCCGGGCGCGGAAAGTTCTTCGCGGCCTGGAACTCGGGCATGAAGGTCATGCGGCCGGCGAGGTCGAAGCGGCGCGAGTGGTAGGGGCACCGGATCTGGTCCGCTTGGCAGGGCGCGTCGATCAACAGGTTGCCGCGGTGCGTGCAGACGTTGGACAGCAGCCGCATCGTGCCGGCGCGGTCTCGCGCGAGCAGCAGCGGCTCGTCGAGGAACCCGGGCAGCAGCGTGCGCGGCGACAGCGAGCCGGGCTCGCGCACGTCCTCGCCGGTGCCGATCCACTGCCAACTGCGCGCGAAGATCTTCTCGCGCGCCGTGGCCCAGGCGGCCGGGTCCAGGTAGAAGTCCTTGTCCAGGGTCTCAGCGACCGTGATGTCGGGATCGACGTGCCAGCGGTCGGTGGCAGATGCCACGCTGGGGGCGCAAGCAGCGAGGGTCGTGGAAGTGTTCATCGTCCTCGAGCAGGCCCTAGACGTCGAAGCGCACGCCCTGCGCCAGGGGCAGGTCGGGCGAATAGTTGATGGTGTTGGTCGCGCGCCGCATGTAGGCCTTCCAGGCGTCGGACCCGGACTCGCGCCCGCCGCCGGTGTCCTTCTCACCACCAAATGCACCGCCGATCTCGGCACCGGAAGTGCCGATGTTCACGTTGGCGATGCCGCAGTCGGAACCAACCGATGACAGAAAGGCCTCGGTCTCGCGAACGTCGTTGCCGAAGAGGGCAGATGACAGCCCCTGCGGCACGTCGTTCTGGAGGTCCAGTGCGTCGCTGAAGTCTTCGTAGCCGAGCACGTACAGGATCGGCGCGAAGGTCTCGTGGCGAACGGTATCGGTTTGGCGGGGCATCTCGACGATGGCCGGCCGAACGTAGAAGGCGTGCGGGTGCTCCTGCTGCAAGACGCGCTCCCCGCCGAACACCTGGCCGCCCTCTTGGGCAGCGGAGCGCAGCGCGGCCTGCATCGCATCGAAGCTCGCAGAGTCGATGAGCGGACCCACGAGCGTCCCGGCGTCCAGGGGATTGCCGACCGCAAGGGCTGCGTAGGCCTTCTTCAGTCGTGCGAGCAGCACATCGCGGATGCTCGAATGCACGATCAATCGACGTGTCGTGGTGCAACGCTGGCCTGCCGTGCCCGCGGCGGCGAAGAGGACGCCACGCACGGTGAGTTCGAGATCGGCTGACGGCGTCACGATCACAGCGTTGTTGCCGCCCAGCTCGAGAAGGGAGCGCCCGAATCGCCGCGCCACCCGAGGCCCGACTTCGCGCCCCATGCGGGTGCTACCGGTCGCGGACACCAGGGCCACGCGGTGGTCGTCGACCAGCGTCTCGCCGGCCGCGCGCAGCCCGATCACGACTTCGCAGAGCCCCTGCGGCGCGCCACCGAATCGCCGGGCGGCACGCGCGAAGATGGCCTGGCAGGCCAGTGCGGTCAAGGGCGTCTTCTCCGACGGCTTCCACACGACCGAATCGCCGCAGACGATGGCCAGCGCGAAGTTCCAGGCCCACACGGCAGCGGGGAAGTTGAATGCGCTGATCACACTCACCACACCCAATGGATGCCAGGTCTCCATCATCCTGTGACCGGGTCGCTCGGAGGGAAGCGTCAGCCCATACAACTGTCTGGACAGGCCGACCGCGAAGTCGCAGATATCGATCATTTCCTGGACCTCGCCCAGGCCTTCGGAGAGGATCTTTCCACTTTCGACGGCCACCAGGGTGCCGAGCGACTCCTTCTCCAGGCGCAGTTCCTCGCCGAGCAGTCGGATGAGCTCGCCACGACGAGGAGCCGGCACCTTCCGCCATTCGATGAAGGCCTGCCGAGCGCGAACTATGCTTTCGGCCACTTCGGCGGGCGTGTGGATGTGGAGCCTGCCGATCTCAGTGCCTGTGATCGGCGAGACGACTCGAAGGTCGCCATCCGAGGCGTCGTCGGACACCCCCAAGCGCGAAAGGAGCGACTGCAGTGTTTGCTTGACTTGCTGGGTCATGGTGATGCTCGATGGTGGTGTAGTGCGCCGGGTGGAGCGCCGAACACCGTGAGGCACTTGGCGTCTCCGATGGTTCCGATGTTAGGGCCCCCCCGATATTTCGGGGACGATGCCATAGACTCATCTCATTCCTTGACGGAATGATCGATGCCGGCCTTTCCACGTAGATTCCTTCCCTCGATGACGGTCTTGTGCGCCTTCGAGGCCGCCGCCCGTCACCAGAGCTTCACAGCAGCCGCCGACGAACTGTGCCTCACCCAAAGCGCCGTCAGCCGCCAGATCAGATCCCTTGAGGACCTGCTCGGATCCGAGCTCTTCGTGCGCCAGCGCCAGACCGTCTGCCTTACGCTCGCGGGCGAGACCCTCGCTTCGGATCTCGTCGAGCGTCGGACCGGTCGTGATCTGCCGGGGCGACATGGCGATTTCGATCAGCATGCCGCGTTCACTCTTCAGGATGCCGACACTGCACACACCCACTGCGGTGCCGGAATCGGAGCCTTGGGGTACCCAGCGAAACCGCGTCGAGATTCGGCCGCCGGACACCCGCGCAAAGGACGTCCATGATAGTGGCGCCTATGATCCGGGCCCCCGGCATTGCTCATTGCTCATACAGGTCACCCCCAAGTCGAAGGGGGCACACACGCAATTCAAAGGCGGGAAAGCAGTCGCTGTCGAGGACGCCGTCTGGCGACGGGTACGCACTGCCGACGAACAGCACTCGACACCAATCGCCGGAAAGCAGCCGGTCATCGAGCCTTGTCGATCCCTGCCTCAGCGCCGGCGTCCGGTGGACTGATGTGGGCGGGGTGCTGTCAGCTGGTTAGTTCAGCGCGAGTTCAGAAACGATCTGAGCAGCAATTTGCTGACTAGCGCTGCTTAAGCTGGTGTCGAGAAAATCGCTGCGCTCATCCATCCACACCGCGAGATTGCTGAAAGGCCCCACATATTCGTACAGCTTCTGCGTTGGTGCGGATTGATGCTGTGCGCCGTTTGTTTGCACAGTGACCAGCACTCGCAGGGAAAAACTGATGCGCTCGTCGCGTGTCGAAGTCAACTGCATGTCATACAACTCGACCGTCAACAGGGAGCCCGACGGGTCCGAGATCACGGTCCAGTGCTTGTGCGCTCGGTCGACGACGTTGCTGCGCAGTTCATCGAGCAAATCGTGGGACTGCCGCAGGCGACCCAGCCGGTCTCGCAATAGGGTCGCCTTTTCCTCTGAAAGCGCCCCGGTGACTCCCACCACCGCACCAGCGGCGGTGCCGGTGGCGGCGCCCGCCGCGGCGCCAATGGGAACGCACAGCGGCGCGAACGGACCGCACACCAGGCCCCACAGACCACCGACCACCATGCCCGAGCCTGCACCGGTCGACATGTCCTTGCCCAGGGCCTGGTTGCGAATCTTGATGACGCCGTCGGCTTGCGGGCTCATGGCGACAACGATCGCAACGGATTCGCCACTGCGGATCGGGGTGATCTGGGGCGATGTCGCGCAGCTGCTCAGTATGCAAAGCCACAGCGTTGCGCCTGCCCCGCGTACGTTCATTGCGATCATGCAATTTCCCTCATTTGGCATTTCGCACGCCGGATTGCGCGCTGGAAAACGGCCCTTGCTCGTCGCCCGATGAATCCGTGTCACCACCTTCTTGATGGTGGCTCGCGGGTCAGCTCGCCCTGAACGACGCGTCGAAGGTATTGCACTGGCCCACCTCGCCGCTTTGCACGCCGCGCTTGAACCACGCCACGCGCTGCGCGCTGGACCCGTGCGTGAAGCTCTCGGGAACGACCTGGCCCTGCGACTTGCGCTGCAAGGTGTCGTCGCCGATCTGCGTGGCGGCGTTGAGCGCCGTCTCGATGTCGCCCGGCTCGAGCCGCCAACCCTGCTCTTGCTGCGAACGGATGGCCCACACACCGGCAAAGCAGTCGGCCTGCAGTTCCAGGCGCACGCTCATGGCGTTGGCC
>JBGQEX010000308.1:0-4656 GCA_041496605.1 Piscinibacter sp. | reverse complement strand
GATTTCCGGTGGTTACGAGGCAATTACACTGACGCGACAATGCGTTCCCTGGTAGGTGCCCTTCGATCCGGCGACACCTGCCGTAACCCGCTGTAATCCAATCGATTACGGACGGCTGTGTACAGCGGCATTGGGCAAGTCCTGCGTCCGCCTCCAGCGATCCTGGTGTGCGCCCGGCGGAGGTCTTTCCCAATTCCGCTTTTTTTTGACTTCGATGATTGGAAGCACCATGAACCGACCCGTGATGGAAGGGCTGCGCCTGAACACGCCCGCTTATGTCCACCATGCTCCGCTGATCGAATGGGTCGCGCAGATCGCAGCGCTGACCGAAGCGAAGGACGTCTATTGGTGCGACGGCAGCACCGCCGAGTACGACCGCCTGTGCGCCCAACTCGTGGGCAGCGGCACCTTCAAGAAGCTCAATCCTGAACTGCGCCCGAACAGCCATTTGGCCTGCAGCGACCCCAGCGACGTAGCGCGTGTCGAGGACCGCACCTTCATCTGCAGCGAGAAACAGGAGGACGCGGGCCCGACCAACAACTGGTTGGCGCCGGTCGAGATGCGCGAGCTGTTGCAAATTGGCGACAAAGCGCTGTTCCGTGGCGCGATGCGCGGTCGCACCCTGTACGTCGTTCCGTTCAGCATGGGCCCGTTGGGCTCGCACATCGCCCACATCGGCATCGAGTTGACCGACAGCCCGTACGTGGCGGTCAACATGAAGATCATGACCCGCATGGGCAAGCCGGTGCTCGAGGTGCTCGGCGCCGACGGCGCCTTCGTTCCCTGCGTGCACAGCGTGGGCGCGCCGTTGGAAGCCGGCCAGAACGACGTTGCCTGGCCCTGCAACACCACCAAGTACATCGTTCACTACCCCGAGACCCACGAAATCTGGAGCTACGGCTCGGGTTACGGCGGCAACGCGCTGCTTGGCAAGAAGTGCTTCGCGCTGCGCATCGCCAGCATGATGGGCCGCGACCACGGCTGGTTCGCCGAACACATGCTGCTGCTCGGCGTGACCTCGCCCGACGGCAAGAAGCGCCACATCGCGGCGGCGTTTCCCAGCGCCTGCGGCAAGACCAATTTTGCGATGCTGATCCCGCCGCCCGGCCTGGAAGGCTGGAAGATCACCACCATCGGCGACGACATCGCGTGGATCAAGCCCGGTGCCGACGGCCGGCTGTATGCAATCAATCCCGAGGCCGGCTACTTCGGCGTCGCACCGGGCACCAACGAAAAGACCAACTTCAACTGCATGGCCTCGCTCAAGCGCGACGTGATCTTCACCAACGTGGCGCTGACCGACGATGGCGACGTCTGGTGGGAAGGCATGACGGACACGCCGCCGGCCCACCTGACCGATTGGCAGGGCAAGCACTGGACGCCGGCGCTGGCCCGCGAGACCGGCGCGAAGGCGGCACATCCGAACGCCCGCTTCACCGTGTCGGCGCTGAACAACCCGGCGCTTGATCGCGATTGGGACGACCCCGCCGGCGTGCCGATCGACGCATTCATCTTCGGTGGCCGCCGCTCGACGACGGTGCCGCTCGTCACCGAGGCGCGCAACTGGGTCGAAGGCGTCTACATGGCCGCCACCATGGGCAGCGAGACGACGGCCGCCGCCGCGGGCCAGCAGGGCGTGGTGCGGCGCGACCCGTTCGCGATGCTGCCGTTCACTGGCTACAACATGAGCGACTATTTCCAGCACTGGTTGTCGCTCGGCAAGCAGCTCGAAAGCGCGGGTGCCACGCTGCCGAAGATCTACTGCGTCAACTGGTTCCGCAAAGGCGCCGACGGCAAATTCGTCTGGCCTGGCTATGGCGAGAACATGCGTGTGCTCAAGTGGATGATCGAGCGCGTGGAGGGCAAGGCGCACGGCAGCGACCATGTGTTCGGCGTGACGCCGAACTACGAAGACCTGACCTGGAAGGGCCTGAGCTTCACGCCGGCGCAGTTCGAACAGGTCACCAGCATCGACACGGCGGCCTGGCTGGGCGAAATCGGCTTGCATGCCGAGCTGTTCCAGCAGTTGGCGTATCACTTGCCGGCGGAACTGACCGCCACCAAGGACAAGATCAAAGCCCGCCTGGCGGCCTGACGCGCCGATTCAGACCGGCAAAGGCCCGCTCGCCGCGGGCCTTTGCCATTTTAGTTAGTACTCGCTTTTAATTTCAGCCTTCGCCGAAGTTGTCGTGGCGGTCCGCGGCGGCACGCAGATCGGCGGCGTAGCTGGGTTGTGTGCGATACAGATCGGCGAGGCGGCGCAGCTGTGCCGCGGCTTCGGCCGGGCTTGGGTCGCGCGGACGCATCCAGGACGACAGCAGCGCCATGACGTGGCCGTAGGCCCCGGCGAGCGCGCGGCCGACCGGCTCTGCCAGCCGAGGTGCCGCGCGGGGCGGGGTGCGTTGCAGGTGGATGGTCGTGGTGGTCATGTTCAACTCCTTCAGACAGAGGGCCCGAACTCGAGCCCTTGGGACGGCAGTATAGGGTTAACCCTAGTTTCGCGCTTGTTACAGGTTTTCGGCGGCCAACGCGCGCGGGCGACATGGCCTGCCGCCGGCGAGGTGGCGTGCGCTTGACGGGTGCGGGGTCTTCCCGCATGCTCGCGCAAAGTGGTCTAGACCACTTTGCCTTTTCGAGGGTCCTCATGAACTCCAGCACTGCCATTCAGACTGTCGCAGGCGCCGCCACGCCAAGCGCACGCAGCGCGCCAGGGCGCATCGTGCGTGCGCCCCACGGGCCCCAGTTGCAGTGCAAGTCGTGGTTGACCGAAGCGGCGTTCCGCATGATCCAGAACAACCTCGACCCCGACGTCGCCGAGCGCCCGCAAGAGCTGGTGGTCTACGGGGGCATCGGCCGTGCGGCGCGCGACTGGGCGTGCTTCGACAAGATCCTCGACACGCTGCGTGAACTGAATGACGACGAGTCGCTGCTGATCCAGTCGGGCAAGCCGGTCGGCGTGTTCAAGACCCACCCCGACGCGCCGCGCGTGCTGCTGGCGAATTCGAACCTGGTGCCCAAGTGGGCCACCTGGGAGCACTTCAACGAGCTCGACCGCAAGGGCCTGTTCATGTACGGCCAGATGACCGCCGGATCGTGGATCTACATCGGTACCCAGGGCATCGTGCAGGGCACCTATGAGACCTTCGCCGAAGCAGGGCGCCAGCACTACGGCGGCGACCTCGGCGGGCGCTGGGTGCTGACCGCGGGGCTCGGCGGAATGGGCGGCGCGCAGCCGCTGGCGGCGAGTTTCGCCGGAGCGGTGTCGCTCACCATCGAGTGCCAGCAGGCCAGCATCGACTTTCGCCTGCGCACGCGCTACCTCGACCAGCAGGCGAGCGATCTCGACGACGCGGTGCAGCGGGTGAAACACCACACCCAACGCCGCGAAGCGGTGTCGATCGGCCTGCTGGGCAATGCCGCCGAATTGCTGCCCGAACTGGCACGGCGCGCGAGTGCCGGCGGCCTGCGGCCGGACATCGTGACCGACCAGACTTCGGCCCACGACCTGATCAACGGCTATCTGCCGATCGGATGGAGCGTCACGCAATGGCGTGACGCCCAACGCGACCCGTCGCAGCACCAGCGCTTGACCGCCGCGGCGGCGGCGTCGTGTGCGACGCATGTGCGCGCCATGCTCGACTTCCATGCGATGGGTGTGCCCACCGTGGATTACGGCAACAACATCCGCCAGGTGGCGTTCGATCAGGGAGTGAAGAACGCATTCGACTTCCCCGGCTTCGTGCCGGCCTACATCCGGCCACTGTTCTGCCAGGGCAAGGGGCCGTTCCGCTGGGTCGCGCTGTCGGGCGACCCCGACGACATCCGCAAGACCGATGCGAAGATCAAGCAGCTGTTCCCCCACAACGCGCACGTGCATCGCTGGCTCGACATGGCGGCCGAGCGCATCGCGTTCCAGGGCCTGCCGGCGCGCATCTGCTGGCTCGGGCTCGGTGAGCGCCATCTCGCGGGACTCGCATTCAACGAGATGGTGAAGAGCGGCGAATTGAAGGCGCCGATCGTCATTGGGCGCGACCATCTGGACACCGGCTCGGTGGCCAGCCCCAACCGCGAGACCGAGGGCATGAAGGACGGCACCGATGCGGTGTCCGACTGGCCCTTGCTCAACGCGCTGCTGAACGTGGCGGGCGGCGCGACCTGGGTCTCGATCCACCATGGCGGCGGCGTCGGCATGGGCTATTCGCAGCATGCCGGCATGGTGATCGTCGCCGACGGCACCGACGCCGCCGCGAAGCGCCTCGCCCGCGTGCTGGTCAACGACAGCGGGTCGGGGGTGATGCGCCACGCCGACGCCGGCTACGAGCTCGCGCTGCAGACGGCGCGCGCGCAAGGCCTGAAACTGCCGATGATCGCGTGAGCCCGGCCTGCGAAACCATCGACCTGCGCGAGCTCGAATCGCAGCCCTGGAAGAACGGCATCGGCGTGACGCGTGAACTCGCGGTCCCCCCGCAGCGCGCCCTGTTCGCGCCGCACGCGCTGCTGCCTTCCGGCTGGCGGCGCGACGTGCTGTTGACGTGGGACGAGGCGGGGCAACTCGGTCAGGTGCTGCCCGACAGCGTCGCCCCCGCCGGCGTGCCGATCGCCGCCGGCAGCGTGATCCCCGGCATGCCGAACCTGCACTCGCATGCATTCCAGCGT
>JBGQEX010000307.1:0-4664 GCA_041496605.1 Piscinibacter sp. | reverse complement strand
GCTCGTGACCGTCGCCGCCATGGTGGGCACCTTGCTGCTGGCCCGTGCAGTGGACGAGCCTGCGCTGTCCGAAGCCATGTGCCAGGCGACATTGAAGCACCTGGCCCCGACCTGAAGCCGCCGCATCACGCCGGCATTTCGTTCGCCTTCAAGTATTACGCGCATCATGCGACTGTCCATCCTTCACACGACGTCAGCCCCAGACCCTGACGGACAACCCTCATGAACACAAAAAGCGGCATGACAAAGATTGCACTCGTGACCGGCGCTTCGTCGGGCATCGGCCAAGCCACCGCGGAACTGCTCGCGAAGTCCGGATACACGGTCTACGGCACGAGCCGACGTGGCAGCGACGCTGCCGAACGATCGTTTGCGATGCTGCCTCTGGATGTCACCAAGGACGAGTCAGTCGATGCCACCGTGCAGGCCTTGATGCAGGCCGAGGGTCGCATTGATCTGCTCGTCAACAACGCCGGCTTCGGGGTCGCCGCGGCTGGCGCTGAGGAAAGCTCGATCGGGCAGGCGCAGGCCATCTTCGACACCAACTTCTTCGGCATCGTCCGGATGACGCGCGCCATCGTGCCGCACATGCGTCGGCAGGGTGTGGGGCGCATCATCAACATCGGCTCGGTGCTGGGATTCCTGCCGATGCCGTACATGGCGCTGTATTCCGCCACCAAGCACGCGGTCGCGGGCTATTCGGAATCTCTCGATCATGAATTGCGCACGCACGGCATTCGTGTCTCCGTGGTCGAGCCGGCCTACATCAACACGCCGTTCGACGCGAACCTGATGCGGCCCGATGCACCCCTCGACGTGTATCGGGACATCCGATCCGCCGTGGAAAAGCGCGTCAAGGAGGTGCTCGTCGGCGCAGACGGGCCCGACGTCGTGGCCGACGTCGTGCTGAAGGCGGCCATGGCGGCCCATCCGAAGATTCACTACGCCCCCGGCCTCGCCAGGCGAATGCGCCTGCTGCGCCGGTTCGCGCCCGCCAGCGTGCTCGACGCAGGCGTACGCAAGGACCTGCGCCTCACGGCGTAGCCACCACGCCGACCCAATACCCCGGTGAACCCACACACGTGATCGCATCCACAGCACCAAGGAAAACCATGAAAGCACTCACCTTTAAACGCTACGGCAAGTCACCGGACATCGGATTCACCGAGATTCCCCGCCCCACGCTCAAGGCGGACGAGCTGCTGGTGCAGGTCCACGCGGCCAGCGTGAATCCGATCGACAACATGATTCCCACCGGGCTCTTCAAGGCCGTCGTGAAATTCCAGCTCCCGGCCACGTTGGGCAGCGATCTGGCCGGCGTGGTGACGGAGGTCGGCAGCCGCGTGACCCGGTTCAAGGTGGGCGATGCCGTCTTTGCCAACATCTTCGACCAGGGCACGGGCTCGATCGCCGAATTCGCGGTGGTCCCGGAGAGCGCGGCCGCGCTGAAACCGGCCAATCTCGATTTCGTGCAGGCGGCATCGATCCCGATGGTCGGCCTGACCTCGTGGCAGGCGCTGAAGGAACGCGTCAATCTTCGGCCGGATCAGAAGGTGTTCATCCCGGCAGGCTCCGGCGGCGTTGGCACGTTCGCCATTCAGCTGGCAAAGCACCTGGGTGCCAAGGTGGGAACGACGACCAGCACGGCCAACGTCGAGCTGGTGAGCCGCCTTGGCGCGGACGAGGTGGTCGACTACAAGAAGCAGGAATTTGAGAAGGTGCTGCGCGGCTACGACGCGGTGCTCGGCACCGTCAGAGGTGACGCGATCGAGAAGTCCATCGACATCCTCAAGTCGCGCGGCACGGTTGTCTCCCTGGTCGGACCGCTGGACGTTGCGTTCGCTCGCGCTCGCCGGCTCACCGTCGTCCTGACGTTCGTGTTCGCGCTGATGAGCCGCAAGATCATGCGCCTGGCGAAGAAGCGGGACGTCGCCTACTCATTCCTCTTCGCGCGTCCGGACGGCGATCAACTCGCCCAGATCGGCAAGCTGCTCGAGACGCAGCGCATCCGGCCGGTGATCGACAAGGTGTTCCCTTTCGAGCAGGCAAAGGAGGCGCTGGCATATCTCGCCCAGGGGCGGGCCAAAGGCAAGGTCGTCGTGCAGATGCGATAGCGGCAACGCTGAAAGTCCCACGGGCACGAGCGGCAATCGTCCGCCTGTGCCTACCCAACTTGATTTCTGTTTGCTCGGGAGATTGCAATGAAGATCGAGAACGCAGTGGCCCTCGTCACGGGCGCGAATCGTGGCATCGGCCTTGCATTTGTGAATGAACTGCTCGCCGGTGGTGCCCGCAAGGTCTACGCGGCCACTCGCAGCCCGGCCGCCATCACGCAACCCGGGGTCCAAGCCCTGCGGCTGGATGCCAACAAGCCGGAAGACGTCGCCGCCGCCGCAGCGCTTGCGTCGGACGTCACGCTGGTGATCAACAACGCTGGCATTGCCCAGCCAGGCGGTTTTCTGGCGGCCGACAGCGAAGACGTCGCACGGCGCATCTTCGAGACGAACTTCCTCGGCATGCTGCGGATCAGCAAGGCCTTCGCGCCGATCCTCAAGACCCATGGCGGCGGCGCGATCCTGAATGTCTTGTCGGTCGCCTCGTGGGTGAACGGTGGCGAATTGGCGGCCTATTCGGCCAGCAAGTCCGCGGCCTGGTCGCTCACCAACGCTCTGCGCAACGAACTGGCCGCGCAGAAGACGCAAGTCCTCGCGCTGCACATGGGCTACGTCGATACCGATCTCACGCGTGGGTTCGATGTGCCGAAGTCCAGCCCTGAAGCGATCGTCAAGCGCGCGCTCGACGGACTCGAGTCAGGCCTCGACGAGGTGTTGGCCGACGAGCTCACTCTGCAGGTCAAGCGCGGGTTGACCGCGGCGCGCCCCAGCTACCTGCCGCAGCAGGCCTGAACGTTCAGCCACCGGAGCACAGCGTGCGCAAGCTGATCAATCGAGTCGCCCTGACCTTGGCTTTGACCTCGTCGCTCACGTCGGCGCATGCGCTCGACGCTGCGCCGGACAGCGCCATGGGCAATCGAGCGGCGGCGTCTCGAGCAACGGACCTCGCCTGGGTCCATGCGCCGACACAAACCCTGTCCGCGGGAGGCTTCGATTTCGCCTACCGCGAACTCGGGAAGAACAATTGCGGCACGCCGGTCTTCTTCCTGAACCACCTGGCCGCCGTGTTGGACAACTGGGATCCTCGGGTCGTCGACGGCATCGCGGCCAGGCGCCACGTGATCGTGTTCGACAACCGCGGTGTGGGTGCCTCCACGGGTCCGCCGTCGAATTCGATAGAGCAAATGGCGGACGATGCCATCAGCTTCATCAAAGCGACCGGCTACAAGCAGGTCGACCTCTTCGGTTTCTCGATGGGTGGGATGGTCTCGCAGGAAATCGTGCTGAAGGAACCGCAGCTCGTACGCAAGCTGATCCTGGCGGGCACCGGCCCGGCTGGCGGAGAAGGGATCAGCGCGGTGGCCGGCGTCGCCAACTACGACCTGCTCCGGAGCCTTTTCACCGGCAAGGATCCGAAGCAGTACCTGTTCTTCACCCGCACGCCCAACGGCATCGAGGCAGGCAAGTCGTTCCTGGTGCGGTTGAAGGAACGCTCGCAGGATCGTGACAAGGACATCACCGTCGGTGCCTATCTGGCCCAACTGCAGGCGCTCAGCGCGTGGGGGCAGAAGGACCCCGCCGACCTCTCGGTCGTCAAGCAACCGGTCCTCGTCGTCAATGGTGACGACGACCGGATGGTCCCGACGCCGAATTCGCGCGACCTGGCGCGCCGGCTTCCGAACAGCGAGCTCGTCATCTATCCCGATGCCGGCCATGGCGGCGTGTTTCAGTACCACGCTGACTTCGTGCCCAAGGCTCTCGAATTTCTTGCGCGCTGAGGCCGAAACGACGCTGTCGTGCCCTGCGCGCCTGCCATGCCCGTCGCCCCCTGCCCGGCCCCAAGGGCTGTACAGCGTCTCCGCGATGCCGCGCTTCCTGCTCGACAGCAACCGGGTCGGCTGGCAGGGTGCCTACTTCACCGACATTCACTGTGCGGCCGAAGGCTGCGTGCACCACGCCTACGAGCGCTACTGCATCCACCGCGGCATGCACAGCATGGCCCGTCGCACGCTCGGTAGTTCCGCCTGGCGTGAAATCGCAGCGGGTAGCTCGGTCTGGCGGGCCGGCGACGAAGAGCGAACCCTCTGGCGTGGCAGCGGCCGTTCTCAGTTCCTGTTCCTCTCGCCGCAACAGGTGGAATCGGTGCTCGGTGACACGCGCCCGCTGCCAGCGCGTGGGCATCTCCAACCATTCCGATCAAGCGCTCGAACTCGTCTTCGACGCGCTGCAGTTACTGACGTTCGCGGAGGTGGCGCTGTAGTGCGGCTTCGCGGACCAGAGTCGGCTGACCCGAACTTTCGCGCGTCACGTAACAATGTTGCCGCCCCATGTTCCGCAAGGCGCTCTATGACAGGTTTTTGCCGACCAACTCAGGTAGGTGAGTGTCTCTTGTGGGTCGAGTTCCACCGCTCGGCCGTCGAACCCGACCGGCGGCAAGCGGTCATCGACATTGTTGACCCGATGAGCGGCCCGTCGTGGCGCGCTCATCTGATGTCAGTCTCCGGGTGTGGATTGCACAGAACCAAGAGTCTGCCAGCGTCAGCGCGCGGT
>JBGQEX010000306.1:0-4664 GCA_041496605.1 Piscinibacter sp. | reverse complement strand
CTTGTCGCTGCCTTCGACCGGGGCGACCGCTTGACGCGGCGCGCGCTCACCACCGCGAGCCGGACCCGACGGGCCACGGCGCTCGCCAGGAGCGCCCGGACGAGCCGGACGGCGCGGACGGCGATCTTCCTCTTGCGGCGCGGGCTGCACGCCAGGCGCTTCGCCGTGACCCAATCGGTCACCGCGGTAGACCCAGCACTTGACGCCGATGACGCCGTAGGTCGTCTTGGCTTCCGAGAAGCCGTAGTCGATGTCGGCCTTCAGCGTGTGCAGCGGCACGCGACCTTCGCGGTACCACTCGCAACGCGCGATCTCGATGCCGTTCAGGCGGCCCGACGACATGATCTTGATGCCCTGCGCGCCCAGGCGCATCGCGTTCTGCATCGCGCGCTTCATCGCGCGGCGGAACATGATGCGCTTCTCGAGCTGCTGGGTGATGCTGTCGGCGATCAGCTGCGCATCGATTTCAGGCTTGCGCACTTCCTCGATGTTCACTGCCACCGGCACGCCGAGGCGACGCGTCAGTTCGGCCTTCAGGTTCTCGATGTCCTCGCCCTTCTTGCCGATCACAACGCCCGGACGCGCCGAGAAAATGGTGATACGCGCATTCTTGGCGGGGCGCTCGATCAGGATGCGCGACACTGCGGCGCTCTTCAGGCGCGCCTTCAGGTACTCGCGCACCTTCAGGTCTTCGGCCAGCATGGTCGCGAAGTTGGCGTTCGACGCGTACCAGCGTGACGCCCAGTTGCGCGTGACGGGCAGGCGGAAACCAACCGGATGAATTTTCTGTCCCATGGTCTTCCTTAGTTCCCGACGGTCACGAAGATATGGCAGGTGGGCTTGCTGATGCGGTTGCCGCGGCCCTTGGCGCGTGCGGAGAAGCGCTTCAGCGTGGCCCCTTGCTCGACGTAGATCGTCTTGACCTTGAGTTCGTCGATGTCGGCGCCATCGTTGTGCTCGGCGTTCGCGATCGCGGACTCCAGAGCCTTCTTGATGATGCCGGCGGCCTTCTTGGGGGTGAACGTCAGGATGTTGATCGCCTGGTCCACCTTCTTGCCGCGGATCATGTCAGCCACCAGCCGACCCTTGTCGGCAGACAGGCGGACGCCGCGAACGATTGAACGGGTTTCCATCGTCGTCATCCTTATTTCTTCGCGGCCTTCTTGTCGGCCGGGTGCCCCTTGAACGTGCGCGTCAGCGCAAACTCACCGAGCTTGTGGCCAACCATCTGGTCGGTGACGTACACGGGCACATGCTGCTTGCCGTTGTGCACGGCGATCGTCAGGCCGATGAAGTCCGGCAGGATCGTGCTGCGACGCGACCAGGTCTTGATCGGCTTCTTGTCCTTGATGGCGGTGGCCTTCTCGACCTTGGCCATCAGGTGATGGTCAACGAACGGACCTTTTTTCAGTGAACGGGTCATGGCTGCCCTTTCCTCTGTTTATTTCTTGCGACGCGAGACGATGAACGTCTGCGTGCGCTTGTTGTTGCGAGTGCGGTAGCCCTTGGTCATCGTGTTCCACGGAGACACAGGGACCTGGCCCTCGCCGGTACGGCCTTCACCACCACCATGCGGGTGATCCACCGGGTTCATCGCGACACCGCGAACCGTCGGGCGGATGCCCTTCCAGCGGCGTGCACCGGCCTTGCCGTACTGGCGCAGGTTGTGCTCTTCGTTGCTGACTTCGCCAATGGTGGCGCGGCAGTCGATGTGGATCTTGCGAACCTCACCCGAGCGCAGGCGGACCTGCGCGTAGGTGCCTTCGCGCGCCAGCAGCGTGCAAGCGGTTCCGGCGGAACGGGCGATCTGCGCACCCTTGCCCGGCAGCATCTCGATGCAGTGGATCGTCGAGCCCACCGGGATGTTGCGGATCGGCAGCGTATTGCCGGCCTTGATCGGCGCTTCGGCGCCGCTCAGGATCGTCGCGCCCACATCCAGCCCGCGCGGGGCGATGATGTAGCGACGCTCACCGTCGGCGTAGCACACCAGCGCGATGTGCGCCGTGCGATTCGGGTCGTACTCGATACGCTCGACCTTCGCCGGAATGCCGTCCTTGTTGCGCACGAAGTCGACGACGCGGTAGTGGTGCTTGTGACCACCGCCCTTGTGGCGAATCGTGATGTGGCCGTTGTTGTTGCGGCCCGAGTGCTGGAACTGCGGCTCGAGCAGCGACGTCTCCGGCTTGCCCTTGTGCAGGTGCGCGTGCACCACCTTCACCACGGCGCGGCGGCCCGGCGAAGTCGGTTTGACTTTGATGACGGCCATTACGCGGCCTCCCCGGAGAAGTTGAGCTCCTGGCCCGCCTTCAACGACACATACGCCTTCTTGACGTGGTCGCGGCGGCCGATGGAACGGCCAAATTTCTTGACCTTGCCCTTTTGGGTCACGGTTTGCACCGACTCGACCTCGACCTTGAACATCAGTTCAACGGCTGCCTTGATTTCAGGCTTGGTCGCGTCGCGCAGCACCTTGAACAACACCTGGTTCTGCTTCTCGGCAATCATCGTGGCCTTCTCGGACACGATGGGCGCCACCAGCACCTGGGCCAGGCGGCCCTCGTTGAATTTCAGCGCGCTCATGCCAGCATCTCCTTGAGTTGCTCCATCGCGCCCTTGGTCACCAGCACCTTCTTGTAGAAGACCAACGACAGCGGGTCGGCGTAGCGCGGCTCGACCACCAGCACGTTGGCCAGGTTGCGCGAGGCCAGCAGCAGGTTGTCATCCACCTGGTCGGCAATCACCAGCACCGAGTCCAGGCCCATGGCCTTGAACTTCTGCGCCAGCAGCTTGGTCTTGGGCGCCTCGACCGTGATCGAATCGACCACCGCCAAGCGACCTTCGCGGGCCAGCTGCGACAGAATCGCCGCCATGCCCGCGCGGTACATCTTCTTGTTGACCTTCTGGGTGAAGTTCTCGTCGGGGCTGTTCGGGAAGATCCGACCGCCTCCGCGCCACAGCGGCGACGAGGTCATGCCGGCGCGCGCGCGGCCGGTGCCCTTCTGGCGCCACGGCTTCTTGGTCGAGTGCTTGACCTCGGCGCGGTCGAGTTGGGCGCGCGTGCCTTGGCGCGCGTTGGCCTGGAATGCCACGACCACCTGATGCACCAGCGCTTCGTTGTAGTCACGCGCGAACACGGTGTCAGGGGCGTCGACCTTGGCCGTCGCCTGGCCTTGTTCGTTCAGGAGCTCGAGCTGCATTACTGGGCTCCTTTCTTGACCTTCACCTTGACGGCGGGGCTGACGACCACGTGGCCGTTCTTGGCGCCCGGCACCGCGCCGCGCACCAGCAGCAGCTGACGCGCTTCGTCGATGCGGACGATGTCGAGGTTCTGGGTCGTCTTGGTCACGTCACCGCGGTGGCCAGACATCTTCTTGCCCGGGAACACGCGGCCCGGGTCCTGTGCCATCGAGATCGAGCCCGGCACGTTGTGCGAACGGCTGTTGCCGTGCGACGCGCGTTGCGACTTGAAATTGTGGCGCTTGATGGTGCCGGTGAAGCCCTTCCCGATGGAGGTGCCCTGCACATCGACCAACTGGCCCACGGCGAAGGTGCTCACGGGCACTTGGGCACCCGGCTTGAAGCCGGCAGCCACGTCGGCCGCGACGCGGAATTCCTTGAGGATTTCGCCGGCTTCGACGCCCGCTTTCGCGAGGTGGCCAGCTTCGGGCTTCGTGACGCGCGACGCCTTGCGCTCACCGAACGCCACCTGGATGGCGCTGTAGCCGTCGGTCTCTGTGGTCTTGACCTGGGTGACGCGGTTGTTGGACACGTCAAGCACGGTCACGGGAACGGCGTCGCCGTCGTCCGTGAAGATGCGCATCATGCCCACCTTGCGGCCCAGCAATCCGAGACGGTTGCTTAGACTCATGGTTCTTCTCCAGCCCCTGCACTGTGACGTGTTCGGAGCCTTTGTTTCAAACACCCGGCATCGATTGGCCGGGCTGACTAGGTTGCGATTCGCGCCCCGGATTCTCACCCATTGGCGCGCCGCGGAAAGCCTGCGATTGTAGCAGAGTCGGGTTGCCCGGCAAAACCCAATCGGTGCAACTTCTTACTGGAGCTTGATCTCGACGTCGACACCGGCCGGCAGGTCCAGCTTCATCAGCGCGTCGACCGTCTTGTCGGTCGGGTCGACGATGTCCATCAGGCGCTGGTGGGTGCGGATCTCGAACTGGTCGCGGCTCGTCTTGTTGACGTGCGGCGAGCGCAGGATGTCGAAACGCTGCATGCGCGTCGGCAGGGGCACCGGGCCCTTGACGATCGCGCCGGTGCGCTTGGCGGTGTCGACGATTTCGAGTGCCGACTGGTCGATCAACTTGTAGTCAAACGCCTTCAGGCGAATGCGGATCTTTTGCTTTTGCATGACGATTCCTTAAAGAGCGATACGGCCTGGACTTCAAACCGCAGGTGTTGGTAAAGGCCGGGAGGTGCCGTGCGACAACCCCCGGTCGTCACGCATTTACTCCATGATCTTCGCGACCACGCCGGCGCCGACGGTGCGGCCGCCTTCGCGGATGGCGAAGCGCAGGCCCTCTTCCATGGCGATCGGGGCGATCAGCTTGACGGTGATGCTGACGTTGTCGCCGGGCATGACCATCTCCTTGTCCTTGGGCAACTCCACCGCGCCGGTGACGTCCGTCGTGCGGAAGTAGAACTGCGGGCGG
>JBGQEX010000305.1:0-4733 GCA_041496605.1 Piscinibacter sp. | reverse complement strand
GGTTGTGGCCGCGACCGCCACTTCGCGGATCGCTCTCGAACGGAAGCTCCCGCTGCACAGCTGCCGCTCAGCTGGAAGCCGTGAACGGCTGCAAGGGGTCGAGTTGAGTCCGCTGAACCGGGAAGTTAGGCCCGAACGCTGTCACCTGATTTTGTGAGCGCGACAGCGGCCGCACGAGATCGTCGGTCCCGGCCACAACCCGACGCCCGTGGAAGGCGGCTATGTGGCAACGTCGTTGGCCTCGCGAGACTTGGCATGACAGGCAGTCGACGCCCTCGTCCGGGGACCTCAAAATCGGGCTAAAGGTTGTGCGGGATCGACGATTGAACGATCCGCCGCATATCGGCCTGGATCCAGCGGGATTCCGGGTGCGAGGCCAGGAACTCCGAAACGGCGAGGTAGTGCACGACGTCGCGGAAATTCAAGTCGCGGCTGACCGGCCACGAGGAGAAGCTTTCTTCTGCGAGCCGGAGGATGGAATCCGCCGTCGAAGCGTCATGACCTGTGCGTGCCATCACGACTTGCCGATAAAGCGCCATGCCCGCCAAGCCTGGATGCTCCGCGGCGACGGTGTGATAAAGCTGCAATAACTCGCGACAGCAAGAAGTAGCGGCGTGCCGCTCGCGCCACGCCGTGAGCGGCGAAAACCACCGCTGGTGGTCGCCTGACAGCGCCTGCTCGTTCGGTGGCAACGCCGGGGTTGCGGCATGGCTGCTATCAATGTCCGGCTCGGTAGGACGGACTTCCGGTAAACAGGTGGACCTGGTGAACTGGCCCGTCGGTTCGGTCAGCGGCGTCCGCGCTGTCGCCTCGGGAATGTCCAGTTCCAAATTGACTGCGTCAGATGCGAACCTCTGCTGCTCCTGGGTTTCAGCGATCCGTGCGCTCGACACCGGCTCGGCAGCCTGAAGGGGGCGACGGTAGGTCACCGTGTCCCCGGAATCGACGTCCTGGGTGAGCTCGGCTACGACTGGCGCCTCTCGGCCTCCGGACTCGCCCTCGATCACAGGCGCACCTGAGCGCACCCCACCCAATACCGAGGACACTGCCCATCGCGAGGGATCCGACGCAAAGCGGGTGCGACACTCGTCACTACAGAAGTAGAAGCGTGCTCCGCCGTGAACGCAGTGATGAGGAGAACTCGCGTCGACCTGCATGTGGCAGATCGGATCGACCAGACCGAACAAGTCAGCGTTCGAAGGCATCGGGGCAAGCTCCCGGACACGGTTTCCTAGCTTGAACTACTTTCGGTAGTTCGGCAACTCACATTCTCAACCTTAGGATTCGCATCACAACGTGGTGGATTGTTGGCGTGAAGCGGCCTCGAATCGGTACTGGCCGCTCTGGCTCATTGGGCCCGACGATCGACGCACTGCCTGCCCGTGGCTGACCTCGCTTCATCGGCAAGAGCCCTGAGTTCCTGTACGTGTCGGCCTTCATTGAGCCGTCGCCGCAACTGCAAGAGGAAGGCTGCTCCCTGAGAAACGTCCGCGACTTATGTCCGGTCTTCGACGCTGACTTCGTTCATCTGTGGGGCCGCAATGGGTCGGGTCGCGCCCGCTGACTCGCAGATGGCGGCCGCCTGAAGCCGTCATCGAAATGGATCGGGCGGCGAGCGGTCGCTCGCGTTTCACGCAACCGGCCAGCGACAGTTCGCTAAATGAATGCTTTGTGGGCGTCCAGTTCCCGGGCCACTCATCGCTTCACGCGTTGAGTGATTGGTGATTGGGTGATCGTGGACCCGTTCAAGCGAATTACCCCGACTCGCTTCAGGTCAGCCAGTTCCCGCAACAGCTGTCACATGAATCGGCGAGTACCGCAGCGGTCGCCCACGAAGGGTGACTCTCGGGAACCACACCTGTGAGTTCTGAACTACGAGCGCAGGCATACACGGTTCGCCTGAATTCGCTCGGCTTCATCAGTAGTCGTGTGGCCGCCACTCGTCGTACTCGGCCTGGGCAGCGGCTTCGGGCTGCATGTGCCCAAGGGTCGGCCACAACTCCGCCGCCATGGCTTCGATCAGTTCAGGCTGGGCGCGAACGCCGAGCCCGCGCGTGTGCATCACGAAGCGATCGATCCAGACGGCACGCGGCGGTGTGTCGTCCATGGCGGTCAGCCTACGCCGGCACGCTTGTGCACCGCGGACTCGTCCGCAGCGGGGGCCAAAGAACCACCGTGATGCGTCTGCTCAAGCTTGGATCCACAACTCCAGTTCATCTACCGAGCCCTCTTCACAATTGGGCAGCCTCGCAGGCCCACCCCGGTCGATCACCAGGAAGTCGCAGACTGAATGCAGGGGAAGCACCGGGTGATGCCATGTCCCGCGTGCGAAATTGACGCCTTGCCCAGGCGACGCCCGAAAGCAGCGAATGTGCTGTGCGTGCAACGGCGTGTCGGCCGCGGCCACGAGCACCAGATACGGCTGGTCTTGCATCGGAACGAACGCCTGGCTGCCGATCGGGTGGCGCTCGAACAGCCGCAGATGCAGAGGCAAGCGGCATGGCTGCGCGCGGAAAATGCTGATGACCGGATGGCCGCGCTCGGCAGCCACATCCACCTTGGCCAGATCGTGGTACCGCGTCGCAGCGCCCTGGTCCACCGTGAAATGCTCGGCCGAATCACTGGCCTCGATGACATCGCCGTAGCGGCGAAACGCTCCCGCGTCGAGCGGTTCGATGGGCACGATGTGGCGATGGGTTGACATGGGGGTGACCTCAAATGGACTGTAGGCGCTCAGGGGTCAATGTCGACAGGCATGATGCGACCGATGAGACCTGCCTACCAGAAGTACGAGGTCAGCGTGCGTCCAAGCGCCATCGATGGTCTTGGGGTGTTCGCCGCCGAACCCATTGCGGCGCACCGCAAGATCGGCGAGATCCGCGGCGAATCGCTGAGCGTGGACGACGCGCGCATTCGGGCGACCCGCCATGAACGCATCATGATCGTCGAGGTGTCGACCCGCCGCGCGATCGACTTCTCGAGATCCTCCGACCCGATGCGCTACACCAACCATTCATGCGCACCGAACGCGCGCCTGTGCATAGCCCAGGGCCGCGTCGAGTTCTACGCGCTGCGCCGCATCACGCCCGGCGAGGAAATCACCGTCGACTACGGCGAAACCCATCACGCGGGCAAGCTCACCTGCCGTTGCGGGGCGCCGGGCTGCGTCGGGCGGCTTTGAGGGCCTCGGGGCCCGCACGGCGCCAAGCTGCCAAGCAGCTCGCCGCCGTCGCATGTGATGCTGCAACTACCCGACCACGATGAACTGGTGGTCAGCCACGATGAGGCCGTCGTCGTCGAACTGCATGAACTCCAGTCAAGACGCTTGTTTGCAAAGGCGAACCGACTTTGCAATCGGCGCGAGACGCAATTGCACGCAACTGGATTGCTGCATTCAGGAAGTACGTCAGCATCGACGACCCAGCCTTTGTCGAGTCAATTGACTGGCCGGGCTCGAAAGCGCGGTGCGCTACCTCGGCATCAAGGTCGACATTGCCCACGAGTTGGCAGAGCAGACTGATATCTGACGAAGCGCGGGGTCGGTGGCCGCCTATGGCTGCCGGCCCGACTTGAAGGGCCGCAATCTGGCGGCGTAGTCGGCGGGCGGTGTCCGGCCAGAAGCGGGCATCTTCAGGCGGCCGCTTTGCGGCGTGCTGCTGTGGATCGGCTTCAACGCCGATTGGCCAATCAGCCCTCAGGGGTGCATTGAGCATTCACGCCGCAGTGCGCTTTGCTTGAAACTATTGTATGATGCGCATCATGCGAAACAGGAAAACCAACACCAGAGCGGTGGCCAAGGACGCGACGCACGAACGCATCGTGTCCGTGGCCGCCCGGGCCATCCGTCGCAGCGGCTACGACGGTACCGGGGTCGCGGACATCATGAAGGAGGCCGGCCTGACGCATGGCGCCTTCTACGCGCACTTCACGTCACGCGAGGCCATGTTGGCCGAAGCGGCCGGGAAGGCGTGCGCGGAGTCCGCCGCCGCCGCCGCTGGCGCCGTGGCGAGCGTGCCGCCCGGCATGGCGTTGGCATCAATGCTCAATGCCTATCTTTCCAGGGAGCACCTTGAGCATGCCGAAATGGGATGCCCTCTGGTCGCGCTGGGTTCCGAAACGTCGCGCCAGGCTCCCGAAGTGCGTCGCGTGGCGACTCGGCACATCAAGGAAATGATCGACCTTGTAGCGCGCCAGTTGCCGGACTGGGGACAGCCCGGCGCCCATCAGCGGGCACTCGTGACTGTCTCCACCATGGTGGGCGCCTTGCTGTTGGCTCGCGCGGTCGATGATCAATGTCTGTCGGACGCTCTGCGCGAGGCCGCGCTGAAGCACCTGACCCCCGCCAGTCACTGAGTTCACGGATGGATGCCGCCCATTCGCTCGTCTTTACACATTATGAACATCATGCGACACGGAACACCATGAAAGCGTTTGTCCTGGAGCGCTACGGAAAAAAGCGCGCGTTGCGGTCGGCAGAACTGCCGACTCCGGAGCCGCGCGATGACGAGGTCTTAATCGAGGTCCACGCCGCCGGCGCGAATCTGCTCGACTCCAAGATCCGGGCTGGCGAGTTCAAGCTGATCCTGCCTTATCGCCTGCCTCTCATCCTGGGGCACGACGTGGCAGGCGTCGTGGTCAGGGTGGGACGGCACGTGCAGCAGTTCGAGCCGGGCGATGAGGTCTATGCGCGGCCGGATGATTTCGGGATCGGAACGTTCGCCGAATTCGTCGTG
>JBGQEX010000304.1:0-4738 GCA_041496605.1 Piscinibacter sp. | reverse complement strand
TCCACGCTCAGCGTCTGCGAGAGCTTGTAGCTGGTCCACAGCTTGAGCATGGGCTCGGATTTGAACTGGCCCCAAGCCGCACCAAGCTGGACGCGGCGGTTGAGGTAATCGTCCAGCACGACATCGCGGAAGGTTTTTTGGCCGCCCGCCTCGGTCAAGGTGGTCTCGAGCTGAACTCGATTGACCCATCCTTCCTTTCCGCCTGCGGTGCGCACCTTGAACCAGTCGGTGTAGCGCAACAGGATCTCGATCCATTCCTCGCGCGCGGCCACGAAGAAGATCGGATAGCCGCGACCCGGGCCGGTGCGCAACTCGATGTACGGATCGGTCACCTGCACACGTTCCGCGGGCGCATCCGCGGCGCGCGCAGGCACGAAGCCGATCGCGCACCCAACGACGCCCGCCGCTGCACAAACCCGCGCAAACCCCCTGCACCACGCAAGAAGACCAGCATCCAGTCGGCTCATTGGGTATTGCAGTTCGCCGCGGTCGTGGATTGTGGATTTTGCGGGTCGAATGGCGGTGTGAACATGCTGTAGCTCGCGGTGCTGAATTCGTCCTGGCCGATGGGAGCGGGATGAGTGATCCAGTATTGGATCAATTTGACGTGCGGGTCGCTCACGCCGGAGAAGACCAGGCCACCGCCGTGCAGCACGCCCTGAACCAGGGGCTTGATCAACAGTCGGCTTTGCACGGGCGTGCTGACATCCACCTCCCCTTGAGCGGAGTAGAAGTTCTTGTACATGTCGGCCGTGGCACGAATCACGGCGGGCGTGTTAGCCGCAAGCGTGACGTCCACCGGTTGCGCCGCGGGCACAACCCGGAACGCGCCGCCTGTGCCGGCGACGTTGTCGTGACAGCCCGCCCCCGAACAGGTGTTGGTGCGGGTCGTGCCGGGAATCGGCAACAGCTCATCGAAGATCGGATTGATGCAGGTCTCGAAGTACAAGAAAGAGAGCTTCTGGCCCCCCACGCTGCCGGGGTTGCTCACTGTCGCCGGGTTGTCCAACGGATTCGACCCTCCGCAACTCGTCAGCCCGACCACGCCGAGGCAAAGCGCAGCCAGGCCGCGGACACCCACACTCCAGCGTGACCGGGGCAAGGTCGCCTTTCCAATCAGGCGATGGCCGGCAGCGACCGAAGGTAAGCCCTCCGAGCCCCGCACCTCGGGACTCGGCGGGCAATGCTCAATCGTCATGGCGTCTAACAGCCTCCGTTGATCCAGGCGGCAATGGTGTTGTAGTTCGCGCTGCCCACCGGCAGGACCGCAGGTGCAGACGCTGCCGCCCCGGCCGGATGCGGCACCGTGGACGGCCGCGACAACAGGAAGTTCGAAGGCGGACTGCAAGCGTTCGAGATCATCGACAGCGTGACGTTGAAGTCGCCCTCGGCGTCGCCCGTGAGCACGTAGCGGTTCTGGCGGAACGACGTGGCTGCCGGGGTGGCCACGCTGCCGATCGCCTGGTGGCAGCTCGCCGCACAGTTCGCCTTGATGATCGGGTACACCTGAGCCTCGAACGACGCCTGCGTCAACTTGGCAACACTGGTCACGCCGCTTGCAAACAGGTCGTTGTAGTACTTGCCTCCGAGATCGATGAATTCCGCCAGCAATCGCTTCTCGGCGCCATTCAGCATCTTGGAGTGGTCGGGCGCGCTCCCCGGAGGATTCGGGTGTGCTGCAAGAGCATCACTGCCCGCCTTCAGACTCTGGCCCGACAGGATCTCCATCAATCGGCTCTTGCGCGCCATGCCCAGCGCGTCTCCTTCGCTGGCCATGTTGTCCACCAGCGCGGGCAGGCGATCAATGACCGGCACGCCCTCTTCGATATGCGTCTTGGGCAAGCCCGTGACGGCGTCGATGACCGGGTCACCAATCATCAGCCGCTCGTATGACGCGACGCGGCCCGTGCCGGCGATGGTGCCGCTCAGATCCAGCTTGGCCGGATCGCTGTGGCAGCCCGTACAGGTGTTCGCACCACGGTCGCGCGTCCACAGTGGCTGAATGTGGTCGGGGTAGTTGATGATGCCCTTGGTGGGCACGGCGGTGACCAGATCATTGGCGGGATCCGGGCTGCCGGCCGCATCGGTGTTGCCGACGTAACGCAGCGAAATCGGTGCGCGTGCTGTCACCCCAGGCTTGGTGGTGTCGGCCCAGACGTCGGTGAAGCTCATGTCCGGCCGCAGGTTCAGCGACGAAGCGTCGAGGCGCGTACGAGTGTCCGCCATCGTTTCACCGGACTGGTGGGCCAGCGCTGCAGTCAGAGCTGCCGGCACGGTGTCCTTGATGGAAGCGGAGTTCAGCGCAGCGCCAGCGCGCGGGCTGTGGCAACCATCGCAGGTACGCCGTTCGCCTGGGCGCACCTGAATCCAGTTGGTGTGGGTCTGGAACGCACGGCCCTGAGAGTCGATCACTGCCAAGCCCAAGGGAACATCGGCCGGCACGTTGAGCTTGAAGGAGCCGTCAGGTTCGATCGGCGCGTATCCGAGGATCTGCTGCGGCTCGAAGTCGGTCTCGCCGATCGCACTGCGCAAGCCCATCGTGCTCGAAGACGGAGGCACCGCGCGGACCACGCGGATGAAGCGTGCAGGTGAGCATCCGTAGGCCGCCTTGGCCGGGTCCTTCAGGGACACCAGATCGGCCACCAGCGGCCTCGTTTCATGCACCGGGTCTTCGGTCGGAGTGATCAGCGGAATGGCGGTCGTGCAACCCGTGGGCACGTCTGCTGCGGTCAGCACGGACGCGCCCATGCGACCGAGCCCGTCGGTGTCGTAGACGCTGCGCACGTCGAGCAAGCCCGTTCCGGCGGCAGAAGCAGCGGCGTCGACGGGGGCCGGCGGAATCACGTTCGGCTCCTGCCGCGCCTGCAAAGGGATCGGATCGGTGAACATGAAACCCGTCGGCGGGGAAGCGACGATCAACCAGGTCTGCTTGGCCGGGTCGAACATGTAGACGGCGTACTCGGGCGGCACGTTGTCCTGGATCGGATCCGTCGCCGCATCGGTATTCAAGCGGTTCATGTCGCTCACGCGCGCCATCTCTTCCGCTGTCAGGTTGGCGCACGAGGTCACCACACCGTTCTTCGTGACTTGGCAGGGTGCGTAAGACAGCAGAACGCGGTTGGTTCCGTCCCACAGCGGATACGGCGTGGTCACCCGTCCGTACTGGGACACGCCTGTGCCGTCGTTGAGGGCCTGTGCCGTCACCTGGGTCTGACCGCCTTGTGCGGCCCCCGTCGAGGTCTTCGGCGTGTTCTGCTCCGTGAAGTTCGCCGCATCGACGAACACCAGCGCGCCGCCTTCGTGGGTGCGCGACAGCGGCATCAGGTCGGACGACAAGTGGCCCGGGTAGGCACCGCTCGGGTCCATTTCGCGCGGGTGCAGAAAGCTGTTGCCTTCACTGTGAGCGCCATACTTCACGAACATGCCGGTGCCATCGGGATTTGCGGTGAACACCTTGAAGTGGTTGCGCCCGCCGACGTGATCCCAACGCGAGAACATGATCTCCCCGCTGGAAAGCACGACTGGATTGCGGTCATGGCTTTGATTGACCGAAATCTGCGCGATGTTGGCGCCCTGGGCATCCATCGTGTGCAGGTTGAACACCGTCTCGCGCTCGTACTCGTCGAGCGCGGCGATCGTGTGGACCCCACTGGGAAGGTTGACCGAGGCCCTCTGGCGGTTCGACGAGAAGACAATGCCGCCGCCGGCAGGCAGGTAGGCCGGATCAACGTCGTCTGCCGCGGCATTGGTCAGGCGGCGGAACGTGCCACCCGTGAGCCCGCCGGTGGTCATGTCGTATTCCCAGATATTCCAGTGGCCGGTGCACAGAGGGTCATTCGCCGGCGGACAGTTCATCGAGAACACGATCTTCTTGCCGTCGTACGAGACCTCGGGGTCGGAAACATCCCCCGCGCCTTTCGTGTAGCCCGCCGTGACGTTGTGCTCTATCGCGCTGGGCGAAGACTTTTCGCGAATCATCAGGTCGCCGCCCGGCGCAAAGTTCGCGGCAGTGGTTGGATTCATGCCGAGGGTGCTGGCCCGCTTCGCATAGGTGATGGGCACATCGCCCGCGACGGTGACGGTGCTGCCCGGGTCACTGCTGCTGCCGCTGCCGCAACCGGCAGTGACTGCAGCAAGCGCCGCTACAGCGCCCGCAAGCGCACCCATTCCCCGAAAGTGCTTCATCTTCATCTTCGCCTCCTGACGTGACTGATCAAACGGTGACGAGCGAGTTGCGCGTCATTGCCGGGTTTGCGGGCCAGCGGCCAGCAACCCGGTCGAGTAATGCAAACAACCGGCAGCGTCGACCACGACAGCGTCGACTCCCCTCAACGATTCGATGAGCCGCATGCCTCTCTCGAGGCCCAGCACGAAAACGCTTTTCGACAGACCCTCGGTCGTGAGTCCGTCGTCGGCGAGGATGGTCACGCTGTGCACGCCGCTCGGCGATGCGCCCGTCCTCGGATCGATGACATGGTGGAAACGAACGCCGTCTTGCTCGAAGAAGCGCTCGTAGTCGCCCGATGTGGAGATGGCGACGTTTTCCAGCGGCAGTACCGCGACCACCTCGCCGGGCCTTCGCGGGTCCCGAATGGCAATCGTCCAGGGCCGCCCGCGGCGATCGCCCAGAACGTGGCTGTCACCGCCGGCGGTGACGATGGCGTTGGTGATGCCATGCCGCTCGAGGATCGCGGCGCCGTTGTCCACCGCATGACCCTTGGCGAAGCCGCCGAGATCG
>JBGQEX010000303.1:0-4750 GCA_041496605.1 Piscinibacter sp. | reverse complement strand
GTCCTGAAGTCCTCGGGTGGCGAGCCCATCGGCGAGGTCTTGAATTCGGCGGCCGGCTCACGCGAGTTCAAGCCCAATGCCTTCATTCGCATCAGGCCCGATGGTGTCGTCGAGCTCGTCTCGAAGCAGGCTGAAATCGGCCAGGGGGTGAAGACGTCATTGCCGATGATCCTTGCCGAGGAGCTCGAGGTGGACTGGGAGGATGTCGTCGTCGTGCAAGGCGACCTCGATTCCGCCTACGGCAACCAGTACACCGGCGCCAGCCGTTCCACGCCAAGCCACTACGACGCGTTTCGGCGCCTGGGTGCGACCGCGCGCACGATGCTCATCACGGCCGCCGCACGGCATTGGGGTGTGCCCGAGGGCGAATGCCACGCTGCCGCCAGCGCGGTCCACCACCGCCGGTCCGCGTGGTCACTCCGGTACGGCGACCTTGTCGCCGAGGCCGCCCGACTGCCGGTACCGAGCCCGAAGTCGGTCCGGCTGAAGGACCCGAAGGACTACAAGCTACTGGGCACGCGCGTCAGCGGCGTCGACAACCCCGGGATCGTCACCGGCGCACCGCTGTTCGGCATCGACCTGCAGTTGCCCGGCATGCTCTACGCCGTCTACGAAAAGTGCCCGGCCTTCGGCGGCAAGGTCACGAACGCCAATCTCGATGAGATCAAGGCCTTGCCCGGGGTGCGCGACGCATTCGTCATTGCCGGATCCGCCGGGCTCACCGGTCTGATGCCCGGCGTCGCGATCGTGGCGGATTCGACCTGGGCCGCGTTCAGCGCGCGCAAGCGGCTCAAGGTGACCTGGGACGAAAGCAAGCTTGCCCGTACGAGCTGGGACGGCCTGCGCGCGCAGGCCATGGCGTTGGCCAAGCAACCCGGCGCCGCGATCCTGCGCAAGGATGGCGACATCGATGCCGCGCTCGCCTCGGCGACGAAGACCGTCGCGGCCACCTACGCCTACCCGTTCATCTGCCACGCGAGCCTGGAGCCGCTGAACTGCACGGCCGCGTTCAAGGGCGCCGACTTGGAAATCTGGGCCTCGTCGCAGAGTCCGGGCTGGATTCCGGGGCTTGTCAGCGCGACGCTGGGTGTGCCGAAGGACAGGATCACGGTTCACCTCCTGCGCGGCGGCGGGGGTTTCGGCCGGCGCCTCAGCAGCGACTACGTCCTGGAAGCCGCAGCGATCGCACAGCGGGTGGGGGCTCCGGTGAAACTCACGTGGTCGCGCGAGGACGACATCCGCCACGATCACTATCGAGCCGGCGGGGTTCATCTGCTCACCGGAGGGCTGGACAGCAACGGCCAGGTCGTTGCATGGCGCGACCACTACGTGACCTTCGGCGATGGCAATCGAGCTGGCAGCAGCAGCGAGCTGAACGCCGCCGAATTTCCCGGCCGCTGGATCAGGAACTGCCTGCTCGAGCAGAGCGTGATCGACTGTGGTGTGCCGACCGGAGCGTGGCGCGCGCCGGGCGACAACGTTCATGCCTGGGCCATCCACAGCTTCATCGACGAGCTTGCCCATGCGGCGGGTCGCGACCCGCTGGACTTCCGCCTGGCCCTGCTGGGCGAGAAAGACGAGATGCGCGACGGCGGCCTGTTTGCGCGCGGCGAGCCCTACCAAGTCGCACGCATGCGCAAGGTGCTCGCCGCGGTGGCCGAAAAAGGGGCCTGGGGCAAGAAGCTGCCGCGCGGGCAGGGGCAGGGCGTGGCCTTTCATGCCTGTCACGGCGGCTACGTGGCGCAGATTGCCGAGGTCACGGTGTCGCAGATGGGCCGGCTGCGAGTCGACCGGGTCGTCTGCGTTTGCGACGTCGGCGAACAGATCGTCAACCTCAGTGCTGCCGAAGCCCAGGTCCAGGGCTCCGTCATCGACGGTCTTGGCGCGGCGTGGTTCCAGGAATTGCATATCGACGACGGTCGCGTGGTGCAGAGCAACTTTCACGACTACCCGATGATCCGCATCGCCGACGCGCCGGCGGCGATCGAGGTGCACTTCCTGAAATCGGACAACCCGACGACCGGGCTCGGCGAGCCGGCGCTGCCGCCCGTCGCGCCGGCGGTGTGCAATGCGATTTTCAGGGCCACCGGAATGCGCGTGCGCGAGTTGCCGCTGTCGCGCGCAGACCTGCGCTGGACCTGATCGCAATTCGTTACCGACTGTCGCGCGACACCACCGAAGATCAGCAAATCGGGCCGCCGGCAAGGTCCGGCAACACCTATGAATGAGGGGGGTGCCGAGACGGTCGAAGCGGGCTGCAGACATCGATAATTCACGCGCGCTGTGTACATTTGCGCAGACGCGGGCGACCTGTGTCTGTCGCGGCAACTCCGATCGCTTCGGGCGTGGAAAACTCCCAGCTTCCGAGCGGCCGATACTCTGGCCCATCCAGGCCGGGGCCTGGCCGGAAACGTGCATGCGCAACAGCAGCGTCGGCGCAGCGCGCGGCTGAGTACGATCCCGAACAACCACCAGGTTTGATTCCGATGCAAAACAAGGGCAGGGCGGCATGAGCCAAGGATCATCCATCGACGGCTTCGACACGGACAGCGACATCGCGGTCGTCGGCATGGCCGGCCGGTTTCCCGGCGCGCGGACCATCGACGAGTACTGGGCGAACCTTCGCGATGGGGTCGAATCGCTGACGACGTTCAGCGACGAGGAACTGCTTGCGGCGGGTGTCGACCCGGCGCTCCTCAGTGATCCCAACTACGTCAAGTCGGGCGCTGTGCTGCCCGACATGGAGATGTTCGACGCCGCGTTCTTCGGCTTCAGCCCTCGCGAAGCGGCCATCATGGACCCGCAGCATCGGCACTTCCTGGAATGTTCGTGGGAGGCACTCGAAAACGCCGGGCACACGCCGGAACGGTTTGCGGGCCCGATCGGCGTGTTTGGCGGTTCCGGCCACAACGCCTACATGCCGTACAACCTGCTGACCAACCCCAAGCTGATGTCGTCGGTCGGCTTCTTCCTCATTCGGCACACGGGCAACGACAAGGACTTCCTGACCACGCGGGTCTCCTACCTGTTGAACCTGCGCGGCCCGAGCCTCAACGTTCAGACCGCTTGCTCCACGTCGCTGGTTGCCATCCACCTGGGCTGCCAGAGCTTGCTCAATCGCGAGTGCGACATGGCGCTGGCCGGTGGCGTCACCATCGAGTTGCCGCACCGGCACGGCTACGTCTATCGCGAAGGCGAGATCCTCTCGCCGGACGGCCATTGCCATGCGTTCGACGCGGACTCGCAGGGTACGGTCTTCGGCAGCGGCGTTGGCGTTGTCGTGCTCCGACGCCTGGCCGACGCATTGGCCGACGGCGATCACATTCATGCCGTGATCAAGGGCTCGGCCATCAACAACGACGGCTCCATGAAGATGGGCTATCTCGCGCCGAGCGTCGACGGACAGGCCGATGCCATCGCCGAGGCGCTGGCGGTCGCCGACGTCGCGCCCGACACCATCACCTATGTCGAGACCCACGGCACCGGGACACCGGTGGGCGACCCGATCGAGATCGCGGCTTTGACCCAGGCGTTCCGGCAGGGAACCGACAAGACCGGGTTCTGCGGCATCGGGTCGGTCAAGAGCAACATCGGGCACACCGACACGGCGGCCGGCGTTGCCAGCTTCATCAAGGTGGCACTGGCCATGCAGCATGGGCAACTGCCGCCCTCGCTGCACTTCCGCACCCCCAATCCCGCCTGCGAGTTCGAGCGCAGCCCGTTCTACGTCAACGCCGCGCTCACCCCGTGGATGCCGTCGGGCATGCCGCGCCGCGCCGGTGTGAGCTCGCTGGGCGTGGGCGGCACGAACGCACATGTGGTGATGGAGCAGGCCCCGACGGTCGAAGCGTCCGGGCCGTCGCGTTCGCACCAGCTGTTGGTGCTGTCCGCGAAGACAGCTTCCGCTCTCGACGCCAACACCGCCGCACTGGCCGAGCACCTTGGCCAGCACGACGCGTTGAGCCTGGCGGACGCAGCCCACACGCTGCAGATCGGCCGGCACGCGATGAAGCACCGCCGCATCCTCGTGGCGAGCGATGCCCAAGACGCCGCCGCTGCACTTGCCGCCGCAGATCCACAGCGTGTCGTCACACAGACCGCGAGCGAGGTGGCGAGGACGGTGGCGTTCATGTTCGCGGGCGGTGGTGCCCAGTACCCCAACATGGGTGCGGACCTGTACCAATCGGAAGCGGTGTTCAAGGAGGCCGTCGACGAGTGCCTCAAGCTGTTGGCTCGGCGCGCCGGCGCCGACTACCGGAGCCTGCTGTTCCCTGCGGCGGGTCAGGAGCAAGCGGCAGCGAAGCAGCTGGAGCGCCCGTCGCTCGCGTTGCCGGCACTGTTCACGATTCAGTACGCCCAGGCCAAGCTCTGGATGTCGTGGGGCTTGAAACCCAGCGCGATGATCGGGCACAGCATGGGCGAATACACCGCGGCACATCTCGCTGGTGTGTTCAGTCTCGAAGACGCGCTCACACTCGTCGAGCTTCGCGGTCGTCTGTTCGAGACCCTGCCCGAGGGTGGAATGCTGAGCGTTCCGCTGCCCGAAGCGCAGTTGAGGGCCTTGATGGGGCCGGAGCTGTCGATCGCCGCCATCAACGGCCCGGAACTCTCCGTTGCATCGGGGCCGGTGAAGGCCATCGATGCGCTCGAAAAGCTGCTCGCGACCACGGAGATCGAGGCCGCACGCGTGCGCATCTCGGTGGCGGCGCACTCGGCCATGCTCGAGCCCATCCTCAAAGAGTTCGGCGAG
>JBGQEX010000302.1:0-4803 GCA_041496605.1 Piscinibacter sp. | reverse complement strand
GGCCGGGCCGGAACCGGCGTCGACGATTCGGTTGGCATAGCCCGGCGGTGCGCGCCAGAAGGTCGCGAAGTCGCCTTGCCACATCTGCGCAAGCGACAGCAGCGACACGGTGTGCGAGACGCCGCCCATGCGCAAGGTCGCACCCTCGTTCGACAGGCCGCTGAGCAGGGCGTAGACCGGCTTGTGGGACTCGTCATGCAGCGTCACGATGCCCGGCCGGCCGAGCTGCCGGATCAACGCGAGCGTGCTGCTGCTGCTGCGAAAGCACACCACCTGCTGTTGCTCGGCGGCCTGGCACGGGTCGCCGTCGCCGAGTGCCAGGCCCCACACGGTCGCCAGTTCGCGCCAGGCGTCCCGTTCGTTGCGCAGCAGGGACGTGAAGCGCGTCTTCAAGTCCGACGCGGCCAGCGGGATGGGCGCCGGCGCGGCGCTGGCCGCCGCCGCGACGACCGGAGCGGAGGCCGGCGTCGATGCCACGGCCGGTGCCGAGGCCTTGCCTGCCGCATGGCTCGCTGCCGCGTTGGAGTGGCCCTGCCCGCCGCCGCTGGTCAGCGCCACGCCACCGACCAAGGTGGCGCCGGCCGCCAACGCGAGGCCCCACAGCGCCGTGTGCCCATGCCGCGACTGCTTCGGCGGCGCGACCTCGGCCCGGTCGAACACCTCGAGCGCGGCCTTGTCGATGATGGCGCGGTCGACGCTGTTGTGGCCGGTGGCGTAGGCGCCCAGCAGCGCTCGATCGCACAGCAGGTTGATGCGCCGGGGCACGCCGCGCGAGAGCTGGTGGATGCGCTGCCGCGCCTTGCGGTCGAACGGGATGGCTGTGGTCATGCCGGCCACCTGCAGGCGGTGCCGGATGTATTGCGCCGTCTCGGGCGGTGACAAGGCGTCCAGGTGAAAGCGCGCGATCACGCGCTGCGCCAGCTGCTCCAGCTCGGGCCGGGCCAGCATCGTGCGCAACTCGGGCTGGCCGATCAGGATGATCTGCAGCAGCTTGCGCTCGTTGGTTTCCAGATTGGTCAGCAGGCGCAGCTGCTCCAGCACATCGGCCGAGAGGTTCTGCGCTTCATCGATGATGAGCACGTTGTTCTGCCCGACCGCATGGGTCTTGAGCAGGAACTCGTTGAGCGGATCGAGGTAGTCCTTGACCGTCGCGACGCCCGGGCCCTGGTGCTGGTACGGAATGCCGAACTCGTCGCACACCGATTTCAGCAACTCGTTGACGGTGAGCTTGGGATTGAAGATGTAGGCGACGTTGCAGCGCCTGGGGATCTGTTCCAGGAAGCAACGGCACACGGTGGTCTTGCCGGCACCGATCTCGCCGGTCAGCAGCACGAACCCGCCGCCGCCGCCCACGCCGTAGAGCAGATGCGCCAGCGCCTCGCGGTGCCGCTCGCTCATGAACAGGTAGCGCGGATCGGGGGCGATCGAAAAGGGCTCCTGCTTCAGACCGAAGAATCGCGCGTACATGGTGCGGAGAATAACTGGCCGGCCCACCCACGCGTCGATCGGGGCAAGCCATAGCTCGAAGCGCGCGATTTGCGTGGATGATCGCAGCAGATCCACGGGACCGTGCAGCCGCGGATTGCACGACGGAGACAGCGCATGCACCTGAACACTTCCAACCCCTCGTCGGTGAACCCGGCGCGCCCGGACAAGATTGTCAGCGCGGCCGAGGCGGTGCGCCTCATCCATGACGGCGACACGGTGGCCACCGGCGGCTTCGTCGGCATCGGCTTCGCCGAAGGGATCGCGATCGCGCTGGAAGATCGCTTCCTCGCGACCCAGGCCGAAAGCGGTACCGGCTCGCCGCGCCAGCTCACGCTGGTGTACGCCGCCGGCCAAGGCGACGGCAAGGAACGCGGCCTCAACCATTTCGGCCACGCCGGGCTCGTCAAGCGCGTGGTCGGTGGGCATTGGGGCCTGGTGCCCAAGCTGCAGGCGCTGGCGGTGGCCGCCGAGATCGAGGCCTACAACCTGCCGCAGGGCGTGATTGCCCACCTGTTCCGTGACATTGCGGCCGGCAAGCCCGGCACCTTGAGCCGCGTCGGCCTCGGCACCTTCGTCGACCCGCGATTCGGCGGTGGCAAGGTCAACACGGTGACCGAAGAGAACCTGGTGCGGCTGATGGAAATCGACGGTGAGGAGGTCTTGTTCTACAAGGCCTTCCCGATCCACGTCGGCATCATCCGCGCCACCACCGCCGACCCCGACGGCAACCTGACGATGGAGCGCGAGGCGCTGACGCTGGAGGCGCTGGCGATCGCGATGGCGGCGCACAACAGCGGCGGCATCGTCATCGCGCAGGTCGAGCGCATCGCCGAGCGCGGCTCACTGAACCCGCGCCAGGTGAAGGTCCCCGGCGTGCTGGTCGATTGCGTCGTCGTGGCCGAGAAGCCCGAGCACCACATGCAGACCTTCGTCACGCAGTACAGCGCGGCCTTCGCCGGCGAGATCCGCGTGCCGATGGACACGCTCGTGCCGATGGCGCTGTCCGAGCGCAAGGTGATCGCGCGGCGTGCCGCGCTGGAGCTGCAGCGCAATGCGGTGGTCAACCTCGGCATCGGCATGCCCGAGGGCGTGGCCGACGTGGCGGCCGAAGAAAAGATCATCGACCTGCTGACACTGACCGCCGAGCCCGGCGTGATCGGCGGCATCCCGGCCAGCGGGCTGAACTTCGGCGCCGCGGTCAACACGCAGGCCATCATCGACCAGCCGAACCAGTTCGACTTCTACGACGGTGGCGGGCTCGACCTGGCAGTGCTCGGCCTGGCGCAGGTCGACATGCTCGGCAACCTCAACGTCAGCAAGTTCGGGCCGCGGCTGGCCGGCGCCGGCGGCTTCATCAACATCAGCCAGAACGCCAAGGAGGTGGTGTTCGTCGGCACCTTCACCGCCTGCGACCTGGTGGTGCGCGTGGCCGATGGCAAGCTGTTCATCGACAGCGAAGGTACGATGCGCAAATTCGTCAAAGAGGTCGAGCACCGCACCTTCAGCGGCGCGCTGGCGCAAAAGCGCGGGCAGCGGGTGCTCTACGTCACCGAGCGCTGCGTGTTCCGGCTGGCCGACGAGGGCCTCGAGCTGATCGAGATCGCGCCCGGTGTCGACCTGGACCGGCACATCCTGCAGCAGATGGATTTCACGCCCGCCATCAGCCCGCAGCTGCGGCTGATGGATGCGAGCCTGTTCGCCGACACGACCATGAACCTGCGCGACAAGATGCTGGCGCTGCCGCTCGCGCGGCGCATCGACTACGACGCGCGCGGCAACGTGCTGTTCATCAACTTCGAGGGCTTGTCGGTGGATACGCTGCGAGACATCGAGGAGATCGAGGCCACCGTCGCCGAACGCATCGGTGCGACCGGGCAGCGCGTCAACGTGGTGGTGAACTACGACCACTTCAGCATTCGCCCAGAACTGATGGACGCCTACACGGCGATGGTGCGGCGCCTGTCAGATCGCTACTACGAGCGCGTCACGCGCTATGCGGCCAGCGGCTTCCTGAAGGCGCGGCTGGAGCAGGCGCCGCAGGCGCTGGGGGATCGGCCGGTGCGTTGAACCGAACGCCTACTTGCGGCGCAGCCGGCGCCGAGCCGCCTCAAGGCGGCTGCGAGCCCCCTTGGGGGGCAGGAGCGAAGCGACGTGGGGGCTGATGTTTCAGCCGCCAACCCAGCAGCACCGCGATGACGATCGCGTAGACCGCCACCTCGGCGAAGTTGTTTTTCGCTGCACGCATCCAGAAGAAGTGCAGCAGGCCAAGCAGCACCACCACGTAGACCGCACGGTGCAGCAGCTGCCAGCGCGCTGCGCCCAGTACCTTGATCGCGCGGTTGAACGAGGTGGCCGCCAGCGGCAGCAACAGCAGGAACGCGCTGAAGCCCACCAGTGCGAACGGCCGCTTCGGAATGTCGCGCACGATCGCGTCCGGGTCGAATCCCATGTCGAGCCAGCTGTAGCTCAAGAAATGCAGGCAGACGTAGAAGAACGCGAACAGGCCCAGCATGCGGCGAAAGCGTGCCAGCGCCGGCTGGCCGGTCCATTGGCGCAGCGGCGTGACGGTCAGAGTGAGGCACAGGAAGCGCAGCGTCCAGTCGCCGGTGGCGCGGATCAGGGCCTCGGCCGGGTTGGCGCCCAGCGCGTTGGCCCACGCGGCGTACAGCAGCCACGCGAAGGGCAGCAGGCAGGCCGCGAACAGCAGCGGCTTGGCCGCAGGGTGCAGCAGCAGCGGCCGCGATCGAACGGTGCGGCTCGGAGGGACGGCGGATTCGAGCACGGCCGACTTCATCAGAAGTACTTCTGCAAGTCCATGCCGGCGTACAGCTGGCCGACCTGCGCTTCGTAGCCGTTGAACATCAGCGTCGGGCGCTTCTTCTGGAACAGCCCGTCTTCGCCGATGCGGCGTTCGGTCGCCTGGCTCCAGCGCGGGTGGTCGACATGCGGGTTCACGTTCGAATAGAAACCGTATTCCGACGGCGCCGCCTTGACCCAGCTGGTGCGCGGCTCCTTGTCGGTGAAGCGGATCTTGACGATGGATTTGCCGCTCTTGAAGCCGTACTTCCACGGCACCACCACGCGCACCGGTGCGCCGTTCTGGTTCGGCAGCACCTCGCCGTACAGGCCGAAGCCGAGCAGCGCCAGCGGGTGCATGGCTTCGTCGATGCGCAGGCCCTCGACATAGGGCCATTCGAGTACACGCGAGCCGACGTAAGGCATCGTCTTCGCGTCCGCCAAGGTCACGAACTCGACGTACTTCGCGTTGCCAGTCGGCTCGACCCGCTTGACCAGCTCCGCGAGTGAATAGCCGAT
>JBGQEX010000301.1:0-4826 GCA_041496605.1 Piscinibacter sp. | reverse complement strand
GAACAGCTCGAAATGCTGGAACACCATGCCCACGCGCGCACGCAGCTTGGGCAGGTTGGTCTTGGGGTCGGCAATCGAGATGCCGTCGACGATGATGTCGCCCTTCTGGAACGGCTCGAGCGCGTTCACCGTCTTGATCAGCGTCGACTTGCCCGAACCCGACGGGCCGCACACCACCACCACCTCGCCCTTCTTGATGGTCGTGCTGCAGTCGGTCAGCACCTGGAAGCTGCCGTACCACTTGGAAACGTTCTTGACTTCGATCATGGCTCAGGCCCTGTTCACCGAATGATTTGAATTCTCTTCTGCAGCTGTCGCACGAGCATCGACAGGCTGAAGCAGATGACGAAATAGACGACGGCAGCGACCAGGTAGGTCTCGACCGGGCGGTTGAAGTTCTTGCCTGCGACTTCGAAACCCTTCAACAAGTCGTAGGCGCCGATGGCATAGACGAGCGAGGTGTCCTGGAACAGGATGATGGTCTGCGTGAGCAGCACCGGCAGCATGTTGCGAAACGCCTGCGGCAGCACGATCAGCTGCATGCACTGCTTGTAGGTCATGCCCACCGCGTAGCCCGCATACACCTGGCCCTTGGGCACCGACTGGATGCCCGCACGCATGATCTCCGAATAGTAGGCCGCTTCGAACACCGTGAAGGTGATGATCGCCGACAGCTCGGCGCCCATCGGCCGGCCGATGATCAACGGTATCAGCAGGAAGAACCACAGGATCACCATCACCAGCGGGATCGAGCGCAGCGTGTTCACGTACGCCGCCGCCGGCATGACGAGCCACGTTTTCCCCGACAGCCGCATCAGCGCGAGCATCGTGCCGATGGCGATGCCACCGAGCATCGCGACGATGGTCAGCTGGATCGAAAAGAAGAATCCCTTGGCGATGAAGCTGGAGACGACGCCCCAGTTGAGGAAGGCAAAGTCGAGGTTCAGGTTCACTTTTCGCCCCCGATCATTCCGGGCACTTGCACGCGATGTTCAATCGCGAGCGCAACGCGGTTGATGGCGAAGGCCGAGATGAAGTACAGCCCGGTGACGGCGAGATAGATCTCGATGCCCCTCGACGTTTCTTCCTGCGCCTGCATCGCGAACATCGTCAGCTCGGCGATGCTCACCGCGAACGCCACCGACGAATTCTTGATGATGTTCATCGACTCCGACGTGAGCGGCGGAATGACGATGCGAAACGCCATCGGCAGTAGCACGTAGCGGTAGGTCTGCGGCAGCGTCAGCCCCATCGCGAGGCCTGCGTAACGCTGGCCCTTGGGCAGCGCCTGGATGCCGGCCTTCACCTGCTCGGAAATGCGCGACGACGTGAAGAAGCCGAGCGCGAACACCACCAGCACGAAACTCGGGATCGCGCGCAGCGACAGGAACAGCGACGGGATGACGTGGTACCAGAGGAACAACTGCACCAGCAGCGGGATGTTGCGGAACAGCTCCGTCCATGCGTTGCCCAGCAGCACCAGCCACTTGTTCGGCGTGGTGCGCAGGATGCCCATCAACGAGCCGACCACCAGTGCCACCAGCAGCGCCAGCAGCGCGACCGACAGCGTCCAGCCCCAGGCCGACATCATCCATTCGAGGTAGGAACGCCCTCCCCCGGTGTCTTGCAGGAACACCTGCCAGTCCCATTTGCTGCTCAAGGATGCCTCCTGTTGTTATCGACGTCCGCTGCGCCCCGCGGCGCGCACGGCATCTTGGGGCGGGTCCAGAAAGAAAGCGCGACGCGGTCAAACCGTCGCCGCGCTGTTCGGACTGTACGCAAGCTTCGAGCCAATGGCTCGAGGGCTTACGTCAGTCCGCCGAGAAAGCGCCGAATCACTTCTTTGCGTACTCTTCCACCGGCTTGTCGTTCGGGTTGGCCCAGGCCGCCTTGGTGGCCTCGCTCGCCGGCAGGCCGACCTTGGTGTTGCTCGGCGGGATCGCCTGAACGAACCACTTGTCGTACGTCTTGGCCAGGTCACCGGTCTTGATCATGTTCTTGATGCTGTCGTCGACCGCCTTCTTGAAGGCCGGGTCGTCCTTGCGAATCATGATCGCGATCGGCTCCACCGACAGCACTTCGCCGACGATCTTGAAGTCGGCCGGATTCTTGGCCTTGGAAATCAGGCCGGCGACGATCTGGCCGTCCATCACGAACGCGTCGGCGCGGCCGGATTCGAGCAGCAGGAAGCTGTCGGAGTGGTCCTTGCCGAACACTTCCTTGAACTCCACGCCGCTGGCGCGCTCATGCTTGCGCAGCAGCTGAACCGAGGTGGTTCCGGTCGTCGTCGCGACCGTCTTGCCGGTCAGCTGGCCGATGCTGGTGATGCCCGAGTTGGCCTTGACCGCGATGCGCACTTCTTCCACGTAGGTGGTGACGGCGAAGGCCACGTCCTTCTGGCGCGTGGCGTTGTTGGTGGTCGAGCCGCATTCGATGTCGACCGTGCCGTTCTGTACCAGCGGAATGCGGTTCTGAGACGTCACCGGCTGGTACTTGGTTTCGAGCTTGGCGAGGCCCAACTGCTTCTGGATGTCGGCCAGCACGCGTGTGCACACCTCGATGTGAAAGCCGACGTACTTGCCGTCGCCGAGCGTGTAGCTGAGGGCGCCCGACGACTCGCGCACGCCCATGGTCACGGCGCCACTGTCCTTGATCTTCTTCAGCGTGTCTTCGGCATGGGCCATGCCGACGGCCAGAACGGCGGCCAGGGCAAGCAGGGTCTTCTTCATGGGAACTCCTTCTACGGGTTGAGAGCGAAAAGTTCGACGAACGGGAACAACAAAACAGGAAAACGAAACAGGAAAACGAAATTCTATGGAGACGGGACTACACGAAACCACGTAGAAGCCCCCGAACCAAGGGTTTTGCCGAACGTTCGCGCGCGAACGGCCGTCAGTTGGGCACCTGGTCGGTCGGGTACTTCCAGAAGTCCTTGAGCAGGTAGTTCATCGGCATGTTGAGCGCGGTGTTCTTCGGCGGAATGGGCTTCATGAACCAGCGGTCGTAGAGCGCATGGATTTCGTGTGTCCTGATCAGCCGCTTCATCTCGTCGTCGGCGATCTTCTTGAACTCGGGGTCGTCCTTCGGCAGGATCATCGCGTAGGGTTCGATGGTCAGGAACTTGCCGACGACCTTCAGCTTGCTCGGGTCGGGGCGGCTCGCGATCAGGCCGTAGAGCAGCACATCGTCCATCGCGAAGCCGTCGGCCTCGCCCTTTTCGACCATCTCGACCGCCTTCGCGTGGTCGGGTGCCTCGAGGATCGTGATGCCCAGCAGGCGCTCGCGGTTGGCCTGGTCGACGGCCTTGAGCGGCGTCGTGCCCTTGGTCGACACCAGCTTCTTGTGTTCGAACTGCTGCAATGCGTCGATGGCGCTGTCGGCACGCACCATGTAGCGTGCGCCGGCGATGTAGTGCGGCACGGTGAAGGCCACCTTCTCCCGCCGCTCGGCGTTGTTGGTGGTGGACCCGCATTCGATGTCGACCTTGCCGTCGGCCACCATCGCGATGCGGCTGGCCGGCGTGACCTGCACGAACACCGGGGTGATGGTCTTGAGCTCGAGCGACTTGCGCACCGCTTCGGCAATCTTCAGGCACACGTCGACGGCGTAGCCGACCGGCTTCTTGTCAGGCAGCACATACGAGAACGGCACCGACGACTCGCGGTGCGCGATGTTGATCTTGCCGCTTTGCTTGATGCGGTCAAGCGTGGCGCCGGCCCAGGCCGGCGCTGCGGCCGACAGCGCCAGGCCCAGCAGCGCCGAGCCGGCGGCTCGCAATGCGTTGCTGTACATGGTGAATTCCCAACGATCGATCATCAGACTCAGCGGATGGCCGCCGCAACCTTCATGCCACCAGCCGCACCGGCTGCGTCAGGCGTTCCGGTACCAGCAGCGCCTCCATTTCGGCGCGGCTCATGATTCCCAGCGCCTGCGCCGTGTCGGCAATGGTGCCACCACTGGCGAGCGCGGTCTTGGCGATCAGCGCCGCCTTCTCGTAGCCGATGATCGGGTTGAGCGCCGTCACCAGCGTCACCGACTCGGCGACGCGGCGCGCCAGCAACTCATGGTTGGCCGCGATGCCCTCCACGCAGTTGACGCGCAAGGTCTTGCAGGCTCGGGTCAGGTGCTGCACGCTCTTGGCGAGCGACCAGCCCATGATGGGTTCGAACGCGTTGAGCTGCAGCTGGCCGGCTTCGCTGGCCATCGTGATCGTCACGTCATTGCCGATGACTTCGAACGCCACCTGGTTCATCACCTCGGGAATCACCGGGTTCACCTTGCCGGGCATGATCGACGAGCCGGCCTGGCGCGCCGGCAGCTTGATGTCGCCGAAGCCCGCCTGCGGGCCCGACGACAGCAGGCGCAGGTCGTTGCAGGTCTTGCTGAGCTTGCAGGCCACGCGCTTGAGCACGCCCGACAGCTGCACGAAGGCGCCGGTGTCCTGCGTCGCCTCGACCAGGTTCTCGGCCTTCACCACCGGCACGCCGCTCAGCTCGGCCAGCATCGGAATCACCATCTCGGCGTAGCCGCCGGGCGCGTTGATGCCGGTGCCGATCGCGGTGGCGCCGAGGTTGACTTCGCTGATCAGCGCGCGCGCCTCGCGCAGGCGCGATTCGTCTTCACCGATCATGATCGCGAACGCAAGAAACTCCTGCCCGAGCGTCATCGGCACGGCATCTTGCAGCTGCGTGCGGCCGATCTTCAGCACGCTCTTGAACTCGTCGGCCTTGGCTTCGAAGGCGCCACGCAGCGCGGCCATCTCGGCGAGCAGCCCTTCGATGCCGAACCACGCCGCGAGGCGCAGCGCGGTCGGGTAGACATCGTTG
>JBGQEX010000300.1:0-4837 GCA_041496605.1 Piscinibacter sp. | reverse complement strand
TACCCCCTGGCAGCGAAGCGCCTGCTAGACACCGCGCCGGCGCTGAACTAAGTTGTCTTATCCGGGGAACCTGTGGTGCTCTCGGGTGCTTGGTTGCGCCTTGAGTCTGCCAACCAGGCGGAAGCGAATCTGCTGGGAGTGCATGGGCTGACAGAACCGTCCGACGCGGACGTGAACGGCGGTCTCGTCACGAATGAATCCTGCGAATACGGAAGGAGACACATATGCCAGACCTGCAATTCAAGTCGCGTTCGGGCGGTAACTCGCGAATCGCTGAACAAGCGCTTGCGACCTTCAAGGACAGCCTGCGCGGACCCGTTGTCAGCGCGGAGTCTCAGGGGTACGACGACGCTCGCAAGATCTGGAACGCCATGATCGACCGGAGGCCCGCGCTGATCGTGCGTTGTGCCGGCGCGGCCGATGTGGTCAGTGCGGTCCGCTTCGCGAAGGAGCAGGGCCTGGTATTGGCTGTGCGCGGCGGTGGCCACAACATTGCCGGCAATGCCCTGTGCGACGGCGGCCTCGTGATCGATCTGTCCGCGATGAAATCCGTGCGGGTGGATCCGACCGCTTGCACAGCGCGCGTCGAGCCGGGCGTGTCGCTTGGCGAATTCGATCGCGAGGCGCAGGCGTTCGGGCTCGCCACCCCATTGGGAATCAACTCGACGACCGGTGTTGCCGGGCTGACGCTGGGCGGAGGGTTCGGCTGGCTCAGCCGCAAGTTCGGGCTGTCGATCGACAACCTCGTGTCGGCAGACGTCGTGACGGCGGCGGGCGAACTTCTCAAGGCGAGCGAGCAGGAGAATTCGGACTTGTTCTGGGCCATCCGTGGCGGAGGCGGCAACTTCGGCGTCGTGACTTCATTCGAGTTTCGCCTGCACAAGCTGGGGCCGAACGTTCTGTCCGGACTCGTCGTGCATCCTCTCGATGCCGCCCGCGATGTCCTTCGCTTCTACCGCGATTTCATCAGCAGTGCCCCAGAGGAGTTTGTCTGCTGGTTCGTGATGCGCAAGGCACCGCCGTTGCCGTTCCTTCCGGTGGATTGGCACGGCAAGGAGATCCTCGCCTTGGCCGTGTGCTACTGCGGCGACATTGCAGAGGGAGAACGCGTGGCCAAGCCATTGAGGGCCTTCGGCAAACCGATTGCCGACGTCATCGCGCCGCACCCGTTCGTGGCATGGCAGACCATTCTTGACCCCTTGCTGACGCCCGGCATGCGCAACTACTGGAAGTCGCACGATTTCCGGGAGCTCAGTGACGGCCTGATCGACGTGCTTGTCGCGCATGCGCGGCGCATCCCGGACCCGCAGACCGAGATCGCATTCGCGCAACTCGGCGGCGCTGTCAGCCGCGTCGCGCGCGCTGCCACGGCCTACACCCATCGTGATGCGCAGTTCGTACTCAATGTGCATGGTCGGTGGGCGGATCCCGCCAAGGATGCCGCGTGCGTCGGCTGGGCCCGGGAGCTCTTCCAGGCGGCGGCGCCGTTCGCCACCGGCGGGGCGTACGTGAACTTCCTGACTCAGGACGAACAGGACCGTGTGCAGGCGGCGTACGGCGATAACTACGGGCGGCTGGTGGAAGTCAAGAACAAGTACGACCCGACGAACCTGTTCAGCGTCAACCAGAACATCCGGCCGAGCGTCTGAATTGAAGCCGCGGGCTTGCTGAGCGTGCGGTCAGAGGTGGGAACTGGCCGCGATGCTCGGGCGAGCCCGCACTCGTCGGGCCGTCGCATACGCCAACGATAACGGCAACGATGAGCGCGAAGCCAGTTCGAGACAGCGCAGACCGGGGCGGTGCCGCGATCGAGTCGATCAGTGCCGTGACACTGGCCACGCACGACATGGCTCGCGCGCTCCGCTTCTACCTGGCGCTTGGCTTTCCGCTGCGATACGGCGGCGAATCGGCGCAGTTCAGCAGCTTCAGCGCCGGCAACGCGTGCCTGAACCTCATCGCCGAGGGGACCGACAGAGCCTGGTCCTGGTGGGGGCGAGTGATCTTCTACGTGTCGGACGTGGACGCCCTGTACCGTCACGCGGTCGACCAGGGGCTGCAACCCGACTTCTCGCCGCGCGACGCCACCTGGAACGAACGCTACTTCCACATCTCGGACCCGGACGGTCACGAGTTGAGCTTTGCCAAGCATCTGGGGAACGATTCCGCGACAGCATCGTGAATGGGGAGGCGATGTGTCTGCAGCGCCTCTCGCGAGACAGCGTGTCCGATGACGCTGGCCCTGCATCGCCAGCGGGCGCGCGTTCGACGGTACCGGGCCAATTCAGCGCGCTCTGGAGCTCACGCCAAGTGCGCGCACCCGCCGTTGTGCGCTTTGTGCGTAGCTTCGTTCGCCCAGCCTTTGTGTGAGGACCCAGATGAAGGCCCACCACGGCATCGCCGCGTTCCATCGACCATGCATTGGAGGCACTCGCGCCTTGCACTTGCGGGCCGGATCGAGCGCGACCGTCGCCACAACCACGCCCTCTTGGCCTGTGCCCAACTGCCCGAGAAGTTGCCCGTTGCTGTCGGCGACAGCGCTGAATCCAGGGAATTCGACGTCCTGCGCAGGAAACCCCGCGGGAAGTTCGGTGACGAGGCGGCCCACCTTGTTGGCCATGACGACGGGAATGCCCATCAAGCGCGCCGTTTCGGCGGTTCCGTCCCGCAGCGCCGCGTTCAGCATGTCGGCATCGCGCCGGCGCACCGGGAACTTGGCTTCGAACGAGGCGCCCGAGAATGGCCGAAGGTACAAGTCGACGTCGGCGGACTGAATCTCGCAATACCGCTCGTACAGCGCATTCTCGAAGCAGATCCCGACCCCGATGCGCCCGAGTGGCGTATCGAACCAGTGCGGCGTATTACCACCGCGGAAGAAGTAGGCTTCGAACGACACAGCCGGACTCTTTCGCACACGGCCGCAAATCTTCCCGCTGGGTTCGGCAAGAACGAAGGTGTCGAAGAAGTCGTCGGCTTCAGCCTCGAGAAACGTCGTCCCGGCGTAGATGCCGAGCCGACTGCACAGCGCGGCGAGCCAGCGTGTCGTCGTACCGTCGAACGGCTCGGCTGTATCCCAGATCCGCTGCGTCAACGTGTAGCCGCCGGGCATGAGTTCCGGCAGCAAGACCAGCTCGGCCCCTTGCCTGGCGGCATCCTCCACGAACGATGTGGCGCGCTCGAGGTTCTTGCCGACCGCGCCCAGCTCGCATGCCATCTGGACCGCGGCAACTCGCAGGGTTCGTTTGGACATGCTCTTGCGAGTGGTTCCGTGCACCGCTGGATCATGCGCCGCGCCTGCTCGGGAAGCTTGCCCATCGTCAAAGTCGATCACTTCGAACCATCGGCGCGTCGGCACGCTGGGCCCGACTCGAAGACAACTGGGATGTATCGGAGCGCGGCGCCAGATGAGATCCAAATCGGTCTCGGCTGCGACGCGCGATGAGCGGCAGCTTGCTGGAAGCGCGATTGACTATGCGGCTGACTGCTCGGGGTCGAGCTTAGGGCAACGCTGAAGTAGCACCGGTTTTCGCAGTAGCTGGCCGGTGGTATTCCGTGATGCGGAATTTTCGAGCCAGGGTGCTCGATTTTGAGGCCCATCGGGTCTCATTCGCAGGTCTTTCGACCCGCTTTGCGCCCTTACGGGCGCACCTGTGCCATGAGTCGCTTTCGGCACATGAAGATGTTGGCCAGCGCGAGCGCGGTGAACGCTCGCGTTGCATTCTTGGCCAAGCCGCGGTAGCGCACTTTGTCGAAGCCCCACAGCCGCTTGACCACCCCGAAGACATGCTCGACTCGTGCACGAATCTTGGACTTGTTGCGGTTCTTTGATCGCTTGACCTCGTCGACATCGCCGCTGCGGTTACGCACGCGCTCGTTGGTGAAGTCTTTCGCGTTAGGCGCCTTGCTGGCAATCAGCTCCTTCTGGCTCGCATAGGCGCTGTCGCCGTACATGCGCCGCTCGTTGCCGTGCAGCAAGTCCGGCAACGGGTGCTTGTCGTGCACGTTGGCCGCCGTCACGACCGCGCTGTGCGTGAGGCCCGTCTGGCTGTCCACGCCGATGTGCAGCTTCATCCCGAAGTACCACTGCTGGCCCTTGCGCGTCTGGTGCATCTCGGGGTCTCGCGCCTTGTCCTTGTTCTTCGTCGAGCTCGGTGCGCCAATGATGGTGGCATCCACGATCGTGCCGGTGCCCACCTTCAAACCTTTGGCCTGCAGCACCTCGCCCACCTTGGCAAACAACTGCTTGCCCAGGTCGTGCTTTTCGAGCAGGTGGCGGAACTTCAACAGCGTCGTGCCATCGGGTACACGCTCGCGACCCAGATCGATGCCGACAAAGCGCCGCAAGCTCGTGCTGTCCAGCAACGCTTCTTCGCAGGCATCGTCAGCCAGGTTGAACCAGTGCTGCACGAAGTACATGCGCAGCATGCGCTCAAGCCCCTTGGCCGGGCGGCCACCTTCCCCCTTGGGATAGTGCGGCCGGATCACATCGCACAACTGCTCCCACGGCACGATCTCGGTCATCGTCTGCAGGAACACATCACGCTTGGTCGGCCTGCGGTATTGTTCAAATCCAGCGCCTTGATCGGCCGCCATGGCAAGGGTCTGCTGCTTCATCACGCATCAACGCGTCGGCCCCCTTGGCGGTGGACCTTTTTCAGCGTTGCCTTAGCCTGTCGACGATGCAGTCGACAGGCCTGGCATCGATCTTCCACCTCGACTGACCCGAGAGTGGTCGGTTGTAATAGCCGCCCTCGGCCATGGGAGCTGTCCTTCAAGGTGACAGCCTGAATGACGGTAGAAGACTGACTGCTGTTCGACTCTGGCCTGCCGGCTGACGGCG
>JBGQEX010000299.1:0-4842 GCA_041496605.1 Piscinibacter sp. | reverse complement strand
TGCCCACGCCGGTGCCGGGCAGGCCACAGGGCTTGGGGTGGGGGTGGGGGTGTGCATGGGCAACTAAGGGGCCCCTTCGTGGCCCTTGCACACAACGAGTCCGCAACGACGCCCTGTGGCCTGCCAGGCACCGGCGTGGGCATGCCTTTAGTGTGAACAGACCCTAAGCACGGAGGAACCATGGACCAGACTTCAACCGACGACACGACCGCGATGCTGTCGTCGCCGTTCCTGTGGCCCTTCGCCGCGGCACGCAACTGGGCGAGCCTGTTCAACCTGGCGCCGCAGACGCTGACCCAGCCGATCAACCCAGGCTGGACGCTGGGCAACGTCATCAACGTCACCGAGAACAACTCGAGCGCGCCCGACACCGAGCGCGAGATCGTCAGCCGCCACAGCTATGGGCGCCAGCTGGGCCGCATCATGGAGGTGCTGCTGGTCGTGCTGGACAGCGGGGCGGTGGACAAGCGCAAGCTCTCCGCGGCAGATCAGCAGCGCGTGAGCAACTTGCGCGCGCTGGCGCACGACATCGACGAACTGAAGAGCCGCGAAGCGATCAAGCGGGTCGAGCGCATCGTCACGGACCTGGCGTATCTGAAGGACCGACACCCGAAGGTGTACGCGCGCGCGCAGCAGTTGCTCGAGCAAGGCGGCGCGGGCTGAACGCGATGAGCGCGTTGCCCCTGGCCATCACGCAAGGCGACGTCAGCGGCATCGGTCCGGAAATCATTGCCAAGCTGTTTCGCGGCAGCGATGCAGCGGGCTGCTTCGTGGTCGGCGACGTCGGTGTCATGCGGCGCGCGGCCGCGATGACCGGCGGCATGCTGTCGGTGGCGACCATCGAGCAGGCGCAGGATGCGTTGAACACGCCACCGCGCTGCGTCCCGGTGCTGCGCGCCGAGGGCTTGCCGATCGACCTGGCGCAAGCGCCGCTCGGCCACGTCGACGCGCGCTCCGGCCGCGCGGCGGCGGCGTGCATCGCCCAGGCCGCGGCGATGGCGATGCGCGGCGAGGTGGCCGGCATCGTCACCGCGCCGATCCACAAAGAGGCGCTGGCGGCCGCCGGCGTCGCGTTTCCCGGGCACACCGAGATGCTGCAGTCGCTGGCGGCCATCGACGGCCGCATGCCGCCGGTGCGCATGATGCTGGCCAATGACGAGCTGCGTACGGTGCTCGTCACGATCCACATGTCGCTGCGGCGCGCCATCGATGCGGTGAGCTTCGACGCGGTGCTCGACACGCTGCGCATTGCACAGCGCGCGGCCGTGCAGTGGGGCCAGCCGCGGCCGCGCATTGCGGTGGCGGGGCTGAACCCGCATGCCGGCGAGGGGGGCCTGTTCGGCGACGAGGAAGTCACCATCATCGCGCCCGCCATCGCGGCCGCGCGTGCCGAGGGCATCGACGCGCGCGGCCCCTTTGCGCCCGACACGGTGTTCATGCGGGCCCGCAACAGCGCGGGCCATCCGGGCGAGTTCGACATCGTGATTGCGATGACGCACGATCACGGCCTGATTCCGGTCAAGTACCTCGGCGTCGAACAGGGCGTGAACGTCACGCTGGGCTTGCCGTTCGTGCGCACCAGCCCCGACCACGGCACCGCATTCGACATCGCCGGAACCGGGCGGGCGGACGGGTCGAGCTTGGCCGCAGCGGTGCGGATGGCGAGGCGACTGGCGTCTGAGCGCCGTTGAGGCTCAGTGCTTGCTGGGGTTGGCCTTCAATGCGGCCAGCTGTTTGCGTGCTCGGGCGGTGGCGCGCTCCATCAGGTAGGCACTTTCGACGGCGCGCATGCGGTTGCTCTCGCACATGCGCGCCAGCATGCGCGAGGTGAGCGAGATCGATTCCTGGTGCTTGCGCCCGCGGGTGAAGACGAAGAAGCTGCGACCCGGGCTGACGTAGCTCAGCCGCACCTTCTGCCATTGGTCCTTCAGCAGCATCTGGTAGGCGAAGCCGAGGCGGATGTGGTCGATCAGCCGCGCTCCGTGCGAGGGCTCGGCGGGGTCGGCGGTCGCCAGGTCGAGGTTGATGTCCAACCCCAACCCCAGATCGAGGGGTGCCGCGTCGGTGGTGTCGGTCGCCTCCTCCGCCACGTCGGCGCTCAGGTCGATGTCGACCTCGCCCGACCAGTCGACCGTGGCCTCCTCGACCAGGCCGACGCGCTGTGCCTCGTCGGGCGAGAAGCGCTGTTCGATTTCCTGCGACGGCAACGCCACCGGCTCGGCGCTGGAGAACTGGTCGGCACGCGGAATCGGCGCGCCGAAAATGCTCTCGAGCTGCTTGGACAGCATGTTGTGATCGAGCTCGGTCAGCGGCGGCGCTTTCATCGACTCGGCATGCGAGGGCAGCAGGCGGGCGAAGAAGTCCTTTTGCGCGGCGTCGGGCCAGCCGATCAGCTTCATGCCTTCGTTCAGGTCGCGCATCAGCCCGGGCAGCTGCATCAGGAAGCGCTTGCGCATCGTCGGCGAGCCCTTGGGCTGCACGCTCATCACCAAATCGCGGCCCACCTGCTTGAACCGCTTGGCGAGGTCGGAGTCGGCGCCGTGCCGGCGCACCGCCGCCACCAACGCCTGGCTCCACACCTGAGACGTGAAGTTGCGCAGGTAGTCGGGCATCGAGATGGCGCCGAGCGCCGACTGCAGATGCAGCATGTAGCGCTGCTGCACACGCAGCTCCGACTCCTTGCTTTCCAGCACGCTGGCTGCGCCGCTGGTCTTGGCCTCGTCCTCGGTCTGGCCGGTGATGAACGACTCGAGCGCGGTGAGTTTGGAGGTGTAGAGCTCGACCTGGTCGAAATCGCCCTCGACGATTTCCTGCACCAGCTCGCGCACGCGATCGAGAAACTGCTTGCCCGGGCCGTCGTCGAAATCGTCGAACGCGCAAGCCAGCGATGCGATGCGGTTGACGAAGCGGCGCACCGGATGCCGGCGCGACGAAAAGAAGGTCTGATCCACCAGCGCGACGCGCAGCACCGGCAGTTGCAGGCGCGCGATCTGGCGTGCCATCTGCGGCGGCACCCGCGGGTCCGACAGGATCTGGTCGAACAGGCTGCCCACCACGTCGATCACCATGTGATCGAGCTTGCCGGTGGAGGCCTGCACCAGCTCTTCGCGGTGGGCGCGAATGAGGTTGACCGCCATCAGGCCCGTCAGGCCCTCGCTGTAGCTGGCGCCGCCCAGCGGCCCGCCCGCGCCTTGCAAGCTCATCGGGGCGCTGCGACCGCGGCCCGGCGTGTTGCCATAGCCCCCCGTCGAGTGGCTGGACGACGCTGTATCGAGTGCGCCGGGCCGGCTGGCCAGGAAGGTCAGCCGGCGCAACAAGGTCATCAGCTGCGCATCGGCTTCATTGACGGCGTGCGCACCGACGCCGCTGGCGTAGTTGCCCGCGCCGACCAGCGAGGCCGGTTGCGTGGGCGAGCCCGAACGCATCGAGCGGGCCGCGCCGCTCGTCGACCGGCTGCCGAGTTCACCTCCCAACGAGGCGTGGAAGTCGCTGGCCAGGGAGCGCGTCGAATGCAGCTCGCTGCGCATGCTCTCGTAACCGGTATTGACGCCGGACAGCAGGTTGCCGGGCCCGTCGACCGTTTTCACCGTCAACCCCACCGGTTGCACGTTGCGCAGTTGCAGATCGCGCACGATGCCCGCATAGCACGCCGGCATGGCCTGGGCCATGGCATGGCCGAGTTCGCGGGCCAGCAGCTTGCGTCCCTCGGGGTCGGAGGTGACTGCCTCGACTCCGCTGTAGACCGCCGCGCCGATCACATCGGCGCGCAGCGGGTTCCGCTCTTCGTCGGCGCGGCCGAGACCGAGCACGGTGCCCATGTAGGCCGCCACCTCGCGCAGCTCCCATTCGCAGGTGTGCGTGATCTGCTGCCCGATGCGGCCGGAAAACATGCGCTGCTCGAGCTCGTGGTCATCGACCAGGCTGAGCGACTGCCAGTCGGTCGCTGCGGGCCTGTGCGCGACGGCGTGGCGCGGCATGGCTTCCTCCTGCACCTTGTCGTTGAGCACTTTCGTGAACGACATGTGGAAGGTGTTCATCTTGCGCCGCAGTTCGATCTGCGTTGCCAGCAGCAGGTCACGCTCGGCGACCTTGGTGCTTGACTGCGACTGACTGCCCAAGCCGGCGGCGACACGCTCTGCCACCGACGACATGGTCGCCTTGACATGACCAACGGCCGCCTCGAGGACGGCTGGCAATCGGAAATCGCTCGGGTTCATCGACAACAGGGCCGCACACCTTTACCGGGATGACGGTTTCTACCGGCAATGAAGTATGGGCCCAAACGGCCCGGATCCACCTGGGAGAAGGGGCTGCAAGGCGTCTACTTCCGCAGCGAATCGCGGATTTCGCGCAACAGCGCCACCTCTTCGGGCGGGGGCGCCGGGGCAGGTGGGGGCGCCTCGGTCTTGAGGCGGTTCATCTGCTTGATCATCAGGAAAATGATGAACGCCAGGATGATGAAGTTGATGGCCACCGTGATGAAATTGCCGTACGCGAACACGGCGCCGGCCTTCTTCGCCTCGGCCAGCGCCAGGCCCGCCGCCTGGCCGGAAAGGGCGATGTAGTAGCTCGAAAAATCGAGGCCGCCGAAGATTCTTCCGACGACCGGCATGATGAGGTCGCCGACGATGGAGTCGACGATCTTGCCGAAGGCGCCGCCGATGATGACCCCGACCGCCAGGTCGACGACGTTGCCCTTCATGGCGAACTGCTTGAACTCGGTTGCAAAGCTCATACGTGATGCCCTCATGGTGTGGGTTTGCAGCGCTGCACGGGTGCCGCGGCCGGTCGGCTGACGCAGCCCGCGAGTATTCACGAGCGGGCGCCCAAGTCAATGGACGG
>JBGQEX010000298.1:0-4871 GCA_041496605.1 Piscinibacter sp. | reverse complement strand
TGCGTGCGGCCGATCTTCAGCACGCTCTTGAACTCGTCGGCCTTGGCTTCGAAGGCGCCACGCAGCGCGGCCATCTCGGCGAGCAGCCCTTCGATGCCGAACCACGCCGCGAGGCGCAGCGCGGTCGGGTAGACATCGTTGGTGCTCTGCGACGCATTCACGTGGTCTTGCGGATGCAGCACGTCGTAGCGCCCCTTCTCGAGGCCGAGGTGTTCGAGCGCGCGGTTGGCGATGACCTCGTTGGCATTCATGTTGGTCGAGGTGCCGGCGCCGCCCTGGATCACGTCGACAACGAACTGGTCGTGCAGCGCCCCGCCGATCACGTCGTCGCAGGCCTGGATGATCGGCGCCGCGAGCTTGGCGTCGATGACCCCCAGCTTCGCGTTCGCCTGCGCCGCCGCCTTCTTCACATAGGCCAGCGCGCGCACCAGGTCGGTCACCGTGCCGACGGTCTGGCCGCTGATCGGGAAGTTCTCGACTGCGCGGGCGCTGTGCACGCCCCAGTACGCATCGAAGGGAATGTCCTTGTCGCCGAGGAAGTCGTGCTCACGACGGGTCGCCCCAAGGGCAGCGTTGGCGTTCATCGTGGGGCTCCGGGGTGTGGACATGATGGGCGCGCACTTTAAGCGCGCCGTGCCGTCGACGCCAATGCTGTTTGCCGGACCGGGTATGCGTTTATTGCATACCGTTACAGGGAAAACACCAAGCTATGAATCACGCAGGAATTCCCACAGCGCCTGCGCCGCAGGCTTTGTGTGGCGCGCCATCTCGGGCCGCTCGCGGTAGATGCGCACCTCCATGGCCAACTCGCAGCCGCCGGGCGCGGCGGCGCGCACGAGGCGCCGGCTCTTGAGTTCCTTCTTCACCGAGCTGCCGGGAAGAAACGCGAGGCCGTGGCCTTCGAGCGCCATGGCTTTCAAACCCTCGGCCATGTCGGTCTCGTAGATCGGGTCGAGGTTCAGCGGTGTCGGCGACAGCTTGGCGATCAGCTCGACCAGCCGGCCGAGGTAGGCGCCCGATGCGTAGCTGAGGTACGGCACCTTCTCGTTCGGCGCGCCGGGCAGTCGGAACATCGGCTGCCCGTGCGCGTCGGCCTTCGCGTAGGCGGCGAGCGTCTCGTGGCCGAGGCTGAGCATTTCGTAGCGGTCGGGGTTGAGCTGCAGCGGCTGCGTCGGGTGGTGGTAGGCGATCAGCAGGTCGCAGCTGCCTTCGGTGAGCTGCATCACCGCGTCGTGCACGTTAAGCGCGATGAGCCGGCTCTTGACGACGCCGAAGCGGCGGCGCAAGTCCATCACCCAGTGCGGAAAGAAGCTGAATGCGAGCGAGTGCGGCACCGCGAACTCGATCATGTCCTGGCCGGCCACCTGGTGGCCGCGCATCATGTTGCGCGTGGCCTGCAAGGCCCCCAGGATCTCCAGCGACTGCGAATGGAAGGTCTCGCCGGCCGGCGTGAGGCGCGTCGGGTACGAGGAGCGGTCGACGAGATCGATGCCGGCCCAGGCTTCGAGCGCCTGGATGCGGCGTGAGAACGCCGGTTGGGTGACGTGCCGCAGCTGCGCCGAACGCGAGAAGCTGCGCGTCTCCGCGAGGCTCACGAAATCTTCAAGCCATTTGGTTTCCATGCGTTGTTGTCTCAGCGCCGGCCATCCCCGTCCCGTTCGGGCTGAGGTATCGAAGCCCTGCTCGCGTCGAGCGGGCCCTTCGATACGCCCAAGCGTACCCTGTCCTGAGGTATCGAAGGATCAGGGCGAACGGGATGGTGGTGCCAGTCCTTTTTCGTCATCCCTGGATTGCTGCAGCCTCCACATCGCAGCATAGCGCCCGTCTTTCGCCAGCAGTTCGGCGTGCGTGCCGCGCTCGACGATGCGCCCCTGCTCCATCACGAGGATCTGGTGCGCATCGACCACCGTCGACAAGCGGTGCGCAATCACGAGCGCCGTCTTGTTGCGCGCCACACCCTGCAGCTCGGCCTGGATCGCGCGTTCGTTGGCCGAGTCGAGCGCCGACGTGGCTTCGTCGAAGATCATGATCGGCGGGTTCTTCAGCAGCGTGCGCGCGATCGCCACGCGCTGCTTCTCGCCGCCCGACAGCTTGAGGCCGCGCTCGCCGACCATCGTGTCGTAACCCTTGGGCGTGGACCGGATGAAGTCGTGGATGCGCGCCGCCTTGGCAGCAGCCTCCACCTCGGCCTGGCTCGCGCCGGTGCGCCCGTAAGCGATGTTGTAGGCCACGGTGTCGTTGAACAGCACGGTGTCCTGCGGCACGATGCCGATGCTCTGGCGCAGGCTCGTTTGCGTGACCTGGCGCAGGTCCTGCCCGTCGATGCGGATCGCGCCCGAGCTGACGTCGTAGAAGCGGTACAGCAGCCGCGCCAGCGTGCTTTTTCCCGCGCCCGATGGGCCGACCACCGCCACCGTCGTGCCGGCCGGAATCTCGAAGTTCAGGTCGTGCAGGATCGGCCGAGCGCTCTCGTAGGCGAAGCTCACATGCTCGAAGCTCACGACGCCATGGGTCACCCGCAGCGGCTTCGCATCGGGCGCGTCGTCGACCTCGCGTTCGCGCTCGATCAGCGTGAACATCTTGTCGAGGTCGGTCAGGCTCTGCTTGATCTCGCGGTAGATCACGCCGAGGAAATTCAGCGGGATGTAGAGCTGGATCATGAATGCGTTGACCATCACCAGGTCACCGAGCGTCATGCGGCCGTCGGCCACGCCGGTGGTGGCGCGCCACAGCATCGCGATCAGCCCCACGGCGATGATCAGCTGCTGCCCGGTATTGAGCAGCGACAGCGTGGTCTGCGATTTCAGCGCGGCGCGGCGCAGCCGCTCCAGGCTGTCGTCGTAGCGCTTGGCTTCGTAGGCTTCGTTGTTGAAGTACTTGACGGTCTCGTAGTTCAGCAGCGAGTCGATGGCCTTGGTGTGCGCCGTCGAGTCGAGCTCGTTCATCTGCTTGCGGAACTGCGTGCGCCAATTCGTCACCGCGATCGTGAACACGATGTAGAACACCAGTGCGACGATGGTGATCCAGGCGAACCACGCGTCGAACTTCACCGCCAGCAGCGTCAGCACCAGCGTGACCTCGATCAGCGTGGGGATGATGCTGTACAGCGAGTACGAGATCAGCGAATGCACGGCGCGCGTGCCGCGCTCGATGTCGCGCGTCATGCCGCCGGTCTGGCGCTCGAGGTGAAAGCGCAGGCTCAGTGCATGCAGGTGCCGAAACACCCGCAGCGAGATGCTGCGCGCCGCGCCCTCGGTGGCCTTGGCGAAGATCAGCTCGCGCAGTTCGGTGAATAACGTCGTCGACAGGCGCAGCGCACCATAGGCCAGCAGCAGGCCGACCGGCACCACCAACACCGCCCGTATGTCGCCGGGCTTGAGCGTCAGGCTGTCGACCAGCGTCTTCAGCAGCAGCGGCACGCCGACGTTGGCGACCTTCGCGCCGATCATGAACGCCAGCGCCAGGATCACCCGCCAGCGGTAGTTCCACAGGTAGGGCAGCAGCTTGCGCAGCGTGCTCAGGTCGGAGCGGGGCGCGGCAGGCGCGGAGCCGCCGGGCAACGCGATGGCACTGGACGGGTCGAAGCTGGCGCGGCGCATCGTGAAAGAATGGGGCAGGTCAAGCAATGCAGGTGAAGCAATATGCCCGAGATTACAAGCGCCCCCGAAAACAAGACCCGGGACTCGCTGGCGCCGCTGCAGTTGCCCGCCGACCGCCAGCTCGTGATGCGCGTGATGCCGATGCCGGCCGACGCCAACGGCAACGGCGACATTTTCGGCGGCTGGATCATGGCGCAGGTGGACCTGGCCGGCAGCGTGCTGCCGGCGCGCATCGCCAAGGGCCGCATCACCACCGTGGCGGTGAACCAGTTCATCTTCAAGCAGCCGGTGTCGGTGGGCGACCTGCTGAGCTTCTACGCCAAGGTCGAACGCGTCGGCAAGACGTCGATCACCGTGCATGTGGAGGTGTATGCCGAGCGCAACCCGGCCGACCTGCATGTCGTGAAGGTCACCGAAGCCAACCTGACCTTCGTCGCGATCGACAAGGACGGCCAACCGCGGGTGATTCCCAAGGCTTGACCGCGCTGCGAGCGCCGCGCACCATCTGAACTCGCCCGCGCGTTTCGCGCCGGCGAGCACCCATGAGACCCGTGCTGCCCAACCGCGAGGAAGCCGGCCGCCTGCTGGCCGAGCGGCTCGGCGCCTACCGAGACCGTGCGCCGCTGGTGCTCGCGCTGCCGCGCGGCGGCGTGCCGGTGGCCGCCGAGATCGCGCGGGCGCTGCATGCGCCGCTGGACCTGCTGTTCGTGCGCAAGGTCGGCGTGCCGTGGCAGCCCGAGCTGGCCTACGCCGCGCTCGTCGAAGGCAACCCGCCGGAGCTCGTGATCAACGAAGAGGTCGCACGTTACGAGCCGCTGGAAGACAGCGTGCTGGCCGAGGCCGTGCGCGACGAGACCGCCGAGATCGAGCGCCGCCGCCGCATCTACATGGCCGGCCGGGAGCCGCTGGAGGTGGCCGGCCGCTGCGTGATCCTGGTCGATGATGGCCTGGCCACCGGCACCACCGCACGCGCTGCACTGCAGGCGCTGCGCCGGCGCCAGCCCTCACGTCTGGTGCTGGCCGTGCCGGTGGCGCCCGCCGACACCCTCAGCGCGCTGCGACCGCTGGTCGATGAACTCGTGTGCCTGGCCACACCGGAGCCCTTCCGCGCGATCGGCCTGCACTACGACGACTTCCATCAGCTCGACGATGAGGAAGTGCTGGAATTGCTCAGTCCACAAAAAAATCCGGGATGAAGTCTTTCGTGCCCGGCACCACGCTGTACCCGTCGAGATCGGTCACGCCGTGCTGGGCGAGCAGCACGTCGTCGAT
>JBGQEX010000297.1:0-4875 GCA_041496605.1 Piscinibacter sp. | reverse complement strand
TGCGTCTGCCAGGCCAGCGGCACGGCCTGCAGCTGTTTCTTCGCCTGGCTGCCGGTGACGGCCGCGCCGCCGACGACCACCGCCGCCGCGAGCACCGCACCACCGGCGACGCCGGCGATCAGTTTTGCGTTCATGAATCCTCCCTCTGTTGATGACGCCCGCGTTCGGCGCGGTGCGACGCGCAGTTTAGAACCTATCCGCCAATAGGAAGGCCCCGCACCGGGGTCGACTCACGCCGCCAGCTCGCGCAGGTAGCGCAGGCCGGCCGCGGCACGCGCGCCATACCAGCTGATCAGTTCGCCGTCGACGATGCGCACGCGCGCGTGCGGGCACAAGGCGCGGGCGGCGTCGACATGCTGCGGGCCGAACGCATACGGCTCGCTGCTGAGCAGCACCTGCTGGACGTCGGCGAGCCAGGGCTCGTCGCCATGCACCACGGGATAGCGCGCTGCGCCGTGCGCGCCGCCGTCGACCTCGGGCAGCGTGTTCCACTGCACCTGCGCCAGCATGCGCGAGATGTAGGTGTCGCGCGCCACGCTCATCCAGGGTTCGCGCCAGATCAGGTACAGCACGTCTTGCGCCGGGTGGGTCTGCGTTCGCATCAGTGCGAGTTCCTGCGCCAGCTCGTGCCGGCAGGCGGCTGCGCGTTCGGCGACGCCGGGCAGCGCGCCGAACGCGGCGACCAACTGGTCGATCAGCGCGAGGTTGTCTTGCGGCGCGCACGGGTGGGTGACGATGACCTCGGGCACGAACTCGCGCAGCGCTTGCACCGTGTCGAGCCGGTTCTCGTCGACGTTGACGAGCACGTGGCTGGGCGCGAGCCGACGCAGCTTGGCGAGGTTCACGTCCTTGGTGCCGCCGACCTTGGGAATGTCGCGCACGGCGTCGGCCGGATGAATGCAGAAGCCGGTGCGCGCGACGATGTGCTCGCGCAGGCCCAGCACGACCAGCAACTCGGTCAGGCTGGGCACCAGGCTGGCAATGCGCAGAGCGGCCACGCCTGCGGCCTCAATCGTCGCTCAGCGCCAGGTACACCGAGCAGGTGCCGCGCAGGTACACCAGGCCCGGCAGCACCAGCGCGAGCACGAACACCACGCCGCCCCCGACCAGCGCCGCCGCGCCGTGCGCGGTCGAGCCCGTCGGCGCCCCGGCCGCGCCGAGGCTGCGCAGCCCATAGCCGAACAACCCGGCCATCAGTTGCTGCGCCGGCACGTCCACCCCCACGACGACGACGCCCAGCTGTGCGACGATGCGCCCGCCCGCCATCACGACGAAGCTCACCAGCGCGCCGACGCCGGCCGTCAACACGCTGACCGCGGCCATCAGCAGGGCCACCATGGGCAGTCGATGGCGCACCAGGCGGGCCAGCTGGCGCACGATGTCGGTCACGCGCCCGCCCGCCCACACGCCCGGCGCGGCCAGCGGCACCACCACCGCCAGCAGCGCCAGCAGCGCGAGGCCCACGCTCACCACACCGAGCGGCACCACGGCACCGAACAGCAAGGGTCCGACCAGCGGGCCCGTCACCGCGCTGCGGCACAGCCACAGCAGCGCAAGCAAGGCCCCCGCCAACAGCGCATACGCCGTCGCGACCAGCAGCAACACCAGCAACAAGCGGTGTGCGGTGAGCAGCGAAGCGCGCACGGCGTCGCCGATTTCGCGCGCCGCCGCGCCGCGCGCCTCGTCCATCAGCAGGATGCCGGCGGCGTTGCCTCCGTAGAACGCGACGAACAAGGCTGCCCCCGCGTGCAGCGGCCACCAGCGGCTCAACCCCTGGGCCAGCGACGTCTCAGCCATCGCCGTCAGCAGCCCGGCCATCGCGAAGGTGGCCAGCAAGACGTACCAGGCCCGCAGGTTTCGAACGGCGTCGACGCTGCCGAGCACCAGGTTCAGCGCGTCGAGAGGGCTTCGATGGGACATGGAGGGGCGTGCACGCAAACTGCGCCGGATGATATCGACAGCCCACCCGGCACTATCGGTGCACCACTTGGGGTCAACCCGCGTTCGGATTCAGGGGGATGCCGATTGAGCGTACGCACCCTATGTTCTGCCTCGAAAACAACACTTTATGTGGCGCGGCTTTGCGCACGATTTCGCAATTACTTGATAATGGAAATTCTGTGTATGGGTAGCAGCGCCTTTGCTTGAATGGTTCAGGATAGGTTGAAGCTCCACAGGACTTACTGGGTTATCAGGAAAGAAAGGCGCTCTCCATGGGCAACAAACTCTACGTCGGCAACCTCGCGTACAGCGTTCGCGACGACGATCTGCAACAAGCATTCGCACAGTTCGGCACCGTGTCTTCGGCCAAGGTGATGATGGACCGTGACACCGGTCGTTCCAAGGGCTTCGGCTTCGTGGAAATGGGCTCCGACGCGGAAGCCCAATCGGCCATCAACGGCATGAACGGCCAGGCCCTCGACGGTCGCGCGCTGGTCGTCAATGAAGCCCGCCCGCGCGAAGAGCGTCCGGGTGGCTTCGGCGGCGGCGGCGGTGGCCGCTCCGGCGGCTTCGGCGGCGGCGGTGGCCGCTCCGGTGGCGGCGGAGGCTTCGGCGGTGGTGGTGGCGGTTACGGCGGTGGCGGCGGTGGCCGCTCCGGCGGTGGTGGCGGCTACGGCGGCGGCGGCGGGAGCCGCTCCGGTGGTGGCGGCGGCTACGGCGGTGGCGGCGGCGGCCGCGGCGGCTACTGAGCTTCAAGCATCGGCTGCGGCCGTTGCTGAACAAAGCGGTGGTGCTTCGGCCCACCGCTTTTTCTTTGCGTGTCGCGGGCCTCGGCCGGCGCCGAGCCGCCTCGTATCGACGCCCAAAGCACAAGGCGAAGCCGTGCGACCCATCAAGCAACTCCCAGAGCCCGGGTCCCCCGGGCCGACGGGAGGCGCCCCCTCGGGGGGCAGGAGCGAAGCGACGTGGGGGTCAACGTATCACTCGCCTTGCCGAGGCTTGCGCGGCCGGCCGACGAGGAGCGCGTCGAACAGCCAGTTCGGCAGCATGCGCAGCAGTTTTGCAACCACCCCCATCTGCCAGGGAATCACGCGGTAGCTGACGCCGGCAGTGACGGCCTTGAACGCCTTGTCGGCGAAGTCGCCGGGCTGCATCAGGAAGGGCATGCTGTAGGGGTTCTCCTGGGTCAACGGCGTGTCGATGTAGCCGGGGCCTATCGTCACCACCTTCACGCCGTCGGGGCGGCATTCGCCGCGCAGGCTTTCGCAATAGCTGATCACCGCGGCCTTGCTGGAACAGTAGGCGGCGTGCCCGGGCAGGCCGCGGATGCCGGCGACACTCGCGATGCCGACCAGCGTGCCGCTCCTGCGCACGCGCATTGCGCCCAGGAAAGGCTGGAAGGTGGCGGCCATGCCGAGGTTGTTGGTCTCGTAGGTCGCGCGCATCACCTCGAGGTCGCCCAGCACGGCGGTGTCGATGCCGGCGCTGATGCCGGCGTTGGCAATCACCACGTCGGGCAGGCCCTGCGCCGCGATGCAGGCGCGGCCGGCGCCAGTGATGGCGGCAACATCTCGTACATCGGCCGCGTAGACGGCGACGCGCGCGGCATCCAGCCCTTGCGACTGCGCCCAGGCCTGCACCTCGGCGGCACGGCGCGCAACCAGCGCCAGCCGATATCCCGCCTGGTAGAAACGCGCCGCGAGCGCCTGGCCGATGCCGCTCGATGCGCCGGTGATGAAGATCAGGGGCGCGCTCATTTGCCGGCTGTCGGCGCGAACGTCGCCTGCACGCGCCCCTTCAACTGCAGCACGCGGTCGAGGTTGTCGTATTCCAATGCGTCTCCGCGCAGTTCGGTGCCGCCGCGCGTCACCGTCACCGGCAGGTGCGAGCGCAACCGCTCGGTATAGAGAAAGGCGTGCAGGAACTCGCCGCGAAACTCGATCGCCTCGTCGCCGGCGGTGGCTTCGCGCGTCACATGGGCGCCGCCTTGCAGCTGGAATTCGCTGCCGTCGCCGTTCGACACCGCGCGCTGCGCGGTGGCCCGCGTGACGCGGCCGTCCGGCGCGATGGTGCGAATGCGCGCGCTGTCGATCTCCAGCGTGTCGGTGTCGGGGTAGTGGCGCAGCAACTCGCCTTCGATCTGTGCGCGCAGCGCGCCGTCGGACCCGAAGCGCTGCACGACGAAGCGCGTCATCGTGTAGTCGGGCTCGTGGCGCAGCGGCGCCGCGGCCCGCTCGGTCTCGGCCAGCGGTGTGTTCTTCACCAGCCACCAGGTGGACAGCGCCAGCAAGGCCATCAGCAGCAAGGGCAGGTAGGACGAGACCTGTTCGAGCACGCGCGCCGGCCACGGCATCTGGACCGCGCCGCCGGTGGGGGGGGCCGCCGCCGCGGGTGCCAGCACCGCGCGTTCGCTCACCGGCCGCCCCGAGGGCCGCGACGGGGCCCCTGCGTGGCCGTCATGGGGCCGCGTCCAGCGTGACCAGGTGGCCGTGCAACAGTTCGGCATAGCGACCGGCCGCGGTCAGCAACAAGTCGCAGCACTCGCGCGCAGCGCCGTGCCCGCCGCGAGCGGACGTGACGTGGTGCGCCACTGCCTTGGCCTCGATGTGCGCATTGGCCGGCGCGCAGGCGAACGCGGCACGCGTCATCAGCGGCAGGTCGGGCCAGTCGTCGCCGACGACGGCCACCGACTCCCAGCCGAGTTGCAGCTGGCCGAGCAGGGCCGTGGCCGCGGCCAGCTTGTCCTGCGCGCCGTAGACCGCATGGGTCAGGCCCAGATCGGCGACGCGCCGTCGCACCGCCGGCGAATCGCGCCCGGTGATCACCAGCGGCGTGATGCCGCCCTGCGCCAGCAGCTTCAGCCCATGGCCGTCGAGCGTGCTGAAGGCCTTGAACTCCTCGCCGCGTTCGCCGATGTAGATGCGCCCATCGGTG
>JBGQEX010000296.1:0-4911 GCA_041496605.1 Piscinibacter sp. | reverse complement strand
TCCTTGATCTTCTCTGCCGTCGTTTCGCCGATCAGCATCCCGTAGTTGCGGCGGATGTAATTGACGATCGCCTCGTCGAACTTGTCGCCGCCCACGCGCACGCTGCCTTTGTAGACCATGCCGCCGAGCGAGATGACGCCGACCTCGGTGGTGCCGCCGCCGATGTCGACGACCATCGAGCCGCTGGCTTCGCTGACCGGCAGTCCGGCGCCGATGGCCGCGGCCATCGGCTCTTCGATCAGGTAGACCTCGGACGCGCCGGCGCCCAGCGCCGACTCGCGGATCGCGCGGCGTTCCACCTGGGTCGAGCCGCAGGGCACGCAGATGATGATGCGCGGGCTGGGCCTCAGGATGCCGCGCGGGTGGACCATCTTGATGAACTGCTTGAGCATCTGCTCGGTGACGGTGAAGTCGGCGATGACGCCGTCTTTCATCGGGCGGATGGCTTCGATGTTGCCCGGCACCTTGCCGAGCATCGCCTTGGCCTCGGCGCCGACCGCCTGGATGGTCTTCTTGCCGGTGGGGCCGCCTTCGTGGCGGATGGCGACGACGGAGGGCTCATCGAGCACGATGCCCTTGCCACGCACATAGATCAGCGTGTTGGCAGTGCCGAGATCGATGGCGAGGTCCGTCGAGAAGTAGCGACGAAAGGATCCGAACATGGTGTTTTTGGTGCGTTCAGCAGGCTTCGGGCAACGCGGCCGCGCGATGCTGCTGCGCGTATGGAATTCCGCAATGGTGGCGACAGTTGAGGCGCGCGCTGCGGCGACACATGAGCCGCAGCGCGAACCCCGGAAATTCGGGCACAAGTTCCGCCGGAAAGCCGCATGAACCCAAGGCTCATAGCCGCCCCGAAGGGGTTGTGGATAACCGAAGATAATACCCGATCCCCTCCCGCTTCCCACCTGTGGGAATCACGACTCAGAGTGCATTTGTCCATGGCCCTGACCCCTGTCGACGTCAGCCGCATCGCCCACCTCGCCCGGCTCGAACTGCAAGCGCCCGAGCAGTCGGCGATGCTCGTGCAGCTCAACGGTTTCTTCTCGATCGTCGAGCAGATGAGTGCCGTCGACACCCGCGGCGTCGAGCCGCTGTACACGCCGCTGTCCGCGGTGAGCGAGGTGGCACTTCGCCTGCGCGAGGACCTCGTCACCGAGACCGACCAGCGCGAGCTGAATCAACGCAGCGCGCCGCTCGTCGAGGACGGCCTGTTCCTGGTGCCGAAGGTCATCGAATGAAGGCCTTGCACGAGATGGGCGTCGCGGAACTGGGCCGCGCGCTGCAAGCGAACCAGGTGTCGAGCACCGAAATCACGAAACATCTGCTCGCGCGCGTTGCCAGTCACGAACAGTTGGGCGCGTGGTTGTGCGTCGATGGCGACGCCGCGCTGGCCCAGGCCACGGCGGCCGACGCGCAGCGCGCGCAAGGCGTCGGCGGCGCGCTGCTGGGCGTGCCGCTCGCCCACAAGGACATCTTCGTCACGCGCGAGCTGCCGACCACCGCGGGCTCCAAGATGCTGGCCGGCTATCGCAGCCCCTTCGACGCCACCGTCGTCGCCAGGCTCGCGCAGGCCGGCACGGTGACGCTCGGAAAGCTCAACTGCGACGAGTTCGCGATGGGTTCCAGCAACGAGAACTCGGCCTACGGCGCGGTGCGCAACCCGTGGGACACGGCGCGTGTTCCGGGCGGCTCGTCGGGCGGCTCGGCGGCGGCCGTCGCGGCGCGGCTGGTGCCGGCCGCCACCGGCACCGACACCGGCGGCTCGATCCGCCAGCCGGCCAGCTTCTCCGGCGTCACCGGCATCAAGCCGACCTACGGCGTGTGCTCGCGCTACGGAATGATCGCCTTCGCCTCCAGCCTCGACCAGGCCGGCCCGCTGGCGCGCAGCGCCGAAGACTGCGCGCTGTTGCTGTCGGCGATGAGCGGCTTCGACGAACGCGATGCCACCAGCGCGCAGCGTGCGCCGCAGGATTTCCATGCGCAGATGCTGGCCGCGCGCGACACCGGCGAGGCGGCTCGCCCGCTGAAAGGCCTGCGTATCGGCTTGCCCGCCGAGTTCTTCCCGGCGGCGCTGGCCGGCGACGTCGATGGTGCTGTGCGGCGCGCGCTGGCCGAGCTCGAAAAGCTCGGCGCCACGCTGGTCGACGTGAGCCTGCCGCGCACCGAGTTGTCGATCCCGGTCTACTACATCATCGCGCCGGCCGAAGCCAGCTCGAACCTGAGCCGCTTCGACGGCGTGCGCTTCGGGCACCGGGCGGCCAAGTACACCGATCTGCTCGACATGTACAAGAAGACCCGCGCCGAGGGCTTCGGCGCCGAGGTGAAGCGCCGCATCATGATCGGCACCTACGTGCTCTCGCACGGCTACTACGACGCCTACTACCTGCAGGCGCAGAAGCTGCGCCGCATGATCGCCGACGACTTCCAGCGTTGCTTCACGCAATGCGACCTGATCGCCGGGCCGGTGGCGCCGACGGTGGCGTGGAAGCTGGGCGACAAGGGCGACGACCCGGTGGCCAGCTACCTGGCCGACATCTTCACGCTGCCCGCCAGCCTGGCCGGCCTGCCCGGCATGAGCGTGCCGGCCGGGTTCGGCGAAGCGGGGATGCCGGTCGGCCTGCAGTTGATCGGCAACTACTTCCAGGAAGGCAGCTTGCTGCACGCAGCGCACGCGTTCCAGCAGGCGACCGATTGGCACACCCGCGCGCCGGCGGGGTACTGACATGAACGCCAGCAAACTGAACCGCGGCTACGAGGTCGTCATCGGCCTGGAAACGCACGCCCAGCTGTCGACACGATCGAAGATCTTCAGTGGCTCGTCGACGACCTTCGGTGCCGCGCCGAACACCCAGGCCTCGCCGGTCGACCTGGCGCTGCCCGGCACGCTGCCGGTGTTGAACCGTGGCGCGGTCGAGCGTGCGATCCGCTTCGGCCTCGCGGTGGGCGCCAAGGTGGCGAACCATTCGATCTTCGCGCGCAAGAACTACTTCTACCCCGACCTGCCCAAGGGCTACCAGATCAGCCAGTACGAAACGCCGGTGGTGCAGGGCGGTGCCATCGAGTTCTTCGTCGCCCCTTCGACAGGCTCAGGCCCCTCGGAGAAGCGGCGCGTGAACCTCACCCGCGCCCACCTCGAAGAAGACGCCGGCAAATCGCTGCACGAAGACTATGCCGGCCAGACCGGCATCGACCTGAACCGCGCCGGCACGCCGCTGCTGGAGATCGTCTCCGAGCCCGACATGCGGTCGAGCGCCGAGGCGGTCGAGTATGCGAAGACCTTGCATGAACTCGTGAAGTGGATCGAGATCTGCGACGGCAACATGCAGGAAGGCAGCTTCCGCTGCGACGCCAACGTGTCGGTGCGCAAGCCGGGCGCGCCCTACGGCACCCGCCGCGAAATCAAGAACCTCAACAGCTTCAAGTTCCTACAGCAGGCGATCGACTACGAGATCCAGTGGCAGATCGACCTGATCGAAGACGGCGGCGCGGTGCAGCAGGCGACCGTGCTGTTCAACCCCGACAGCGGCGAGACGCGGGCCATGCGCACGAAGGAAGACGCGCACGACTACCGCTACTTCCCCGACCCGGACCTGCCGCCTTTGGTGATCCCGCAGGAATGGATCGAACGCGTGCGCGCCGCGCTGCCCGAGTTGCCGCGCGTGATGGCCGAGCGCTTCCAGCGCGACTACGCGCTGCCGGCCTACGACGCGTCGATGATGACGCAGAGCAAGCCCTTCGGCGCCTTCTTCGAAACCGCGGCGAAGGCCTGCGGCCAGCCCAAGCTGGTGGCGAACTGGCTGATGGGTGAAGTGTCGCGGCGGCTGAATGCCGCGGACGCCGAGATCGAGGCGAGCCCGGTCGGTGCCGGCACGTTGGCGGCGCTGATCTCGCGCATTGCCGACGGCACCATCTCCAACAACGGTGCGCGCCAGGTGTTCGACGCCTTGTGGGCCGGCGACAGCCAGGACGTCGATGCCATCATCGAGTCCAAAGGCCTCAAGCAGATGAGCGACAGCGGCGAGCTCGACCGCATCCTCGACGAGGTGCTGGCCGGCAACGCGAAGTCGGTCGAGGAATACCGCGCCGGCAAGGACAAAGCCTTCAACGCGCTGGTCGGCCAGGCGATGAAGGCGACCAAGGGCAAGGCCAATCCGGCGCAGGTCAACGAGCTGTTGAAGAAGAAGCTGGGCTGAGGCCCGCGCTTCGGGCCCGGGCTACTTCGCCGCCGCCTTGCGCGGCGCCGACGCCGCGGCGAGCGCGCCCAGCGACCCCGGCGGCGTGCCGGCCCACAGGAGCTTCAGGCGCGCCAGTTCGGCATCGAAATTCGCGTTGATGCGCACCTCTTCGGCCTGCTGGTTCTGGATCAGCGAGCGCTGCGCGTCGACGGCGGCGTCGTTCGCGTCGAGCTGCAGTTTGAGTTTGAGCGGCAAGGTCTTGTCGGTGTAGAACTCGGACTCGTCCATCAGCGGCTTGCGCTCGGCCGCCAGCACCCCAAGACGCCGCTCGGACAGCTGCACCGCCTTGCGCACGTCGTCGAGCGCGGCGGCGCGGGCCTTGTTGTGCGCCGCCTGGTTCGGAAACCGAAACATCAGGCTGCGGTCGCGGCGGATTGCGTCCTGCTGGGCCGAACGTTCCGAGGCGGCCTCGCGTTCGCGCGCTTCCTGCTCGGTACGCTCGTCATGCGTGAGCGTCGGCGGCACGATCTTCCTGACCGAGCCATCGGGGTTCAGCACGCGCTGCTCACGCGCCGTGCACTCGGGGATCGGGCGGTCCGAGGTGAGCCGCTTGCCGTTGGCGTCGACGCAGCTGTAGATCACGCCACCGGCGGCCCACGCCGAGGCCAGGCCGCCCAGGGCCACGGCGCTGCCGCAAAAAACCGCGTACAGCGCCGGCATCGAAACCCAAGCGCGG
>JBGQEX010000295.1:0-4954 GCA_041496605.1 Piscinibacter sp. | reverse complement strand
GCAAGCGCTGCACCTGTTGGCGCTCGATCCGACAGCCGAGACAACCGGCGACACTCACTCCTACGGCTTCCGCCGTGGGCGCTCGACGGCAGATGCAATCGAACAGGTGCGCAATGCGCTTGGACGCAAGCACTCGCCGAAATGGGTGCTGGAGGGAGACATCAAAGGGTGTTTCGACAACATCAGTCACGAGTGGCTGCTCGCCCACGTCCCCATGGACAAAGGCGTGTTGCGCAAGTGGCTGAAAGCCGGGTACTTCGAGGGTAATAGCCTCTTCCCGACAGAGAGCGGGACACCGCAGGGCGGGATCATCTCGCCCGTCTTAGCGAACTTGGCACTGGACGGTCTGCAAAGCAAGCTGGCGGGACTCTTCCGCACAGTGCGCGATGCCAGGGCGGCCAAGGTCAACTTCGTGCGCTACGCCGATGACTTCATCATCACCAGCAGTTCACGAGAGTTGCTGGAAGAGAAGATAAAACCACTCGTGCAGAAGTTCATGCGCGAGCGTGGGCTCGAACTTTCAGAGAAGAAGACGTTGATCACGCATGTGGACGACGGCTTCGACTTTCTGGGATGGACGGCCCGCTGGCAAGGCGGCATGTTGTTGACGCAACCAGCCAGGAAGAACGTCAAGAACTTTCTGGAGAAGATTCGTGGGACGCTGCGGCAGATGCGCACAGCCAGACAGGAAGACGTGATCGACAAGCTCAACCCGGTCATACGGGGCTGGGCCAACTATCACCGAAGCCAGATGGCGACGCGCACGTTCGCGAAGGCCGACCATTTGATCTGGCAGGCGCTGTGGCGCTGGGCTCGCCGCCGTCACCCCAACAAGGGGGAGCGGTGGATCAAGGCCCGGTATTTCCGGCGCATCAAGGGTCGCGATTGGCGGTTTGCGGAGAAGGACAAGGCGTTGTTGACGCTGGTGAGCTTCCACAAGAAGCCCCACATCAAAATCGACGGCAGCCGAAATCCGTATAGCCCGGAAGACGAGGACTACTTCGACGCGCGCCTCGCGCGCAAGATGGAGTCCGACTTGAAGGGCCGCCGGAAGCTGGCGTGGTTGTGGTACTGGCAGGAAGGACTGTGTCCGCGCTGCAACCAGAAGATCACGAAGGAGACGGGGTGGCACATCCACCACGTCGTCAAGCGATCGGAAGGCGGGTCGGAACAGATGAGCAATCTTCAACTGCTCCATCCGAACTGCCATCGGCAACACCACGCCAACGAGTGAGTTTCAGAGGAACGAGGTAGGCATGAACGAAGAAGAGCAAGCTGCGGATGAACCCGCGCGCGTGTACGGACCGCTTCGAGCAATCGAGGGCGGACGGGCCGCGCTGGAACGGCAGGCCATGTGGGCGGTGGCGTTGGGGAAACCCGATGCCGACGCTCTGGTACGCCGGTTGGAACGACCAGCGAATGCAAATCTCTCCGTAGTGCCCGCCGAGTGATGCAAACAACTCTGCAGCGGTTACCATTGCCAGATCGGCGGGGTGACTTTGGGCTGCTTGAGCCGGATGCGGGGAAACCTGCACGTCCGGTTCTTAGGGGGGAGGGGCGCCGCGAGGTGCCCTTCCTACCCGACTTCATACGAGGGTTCGATTCCCTTCACCCGCTCCAGACATGACAAAGGGCCCCTCGGGGCCCTTTGTCATGTCCGGGCCGCAGGGTTGGGGATGGACAGCGCCCAGCGGCCGGTCCCCAATCGTCGCACCGCGCCGTGCCAATGCGGGGAGACACCATGCCGACGAAGCTCAAGCTCTATGTCAACGAAGACGACGCTCTTCTGTACTGGAGCATTGCGCAGCCCATCACCGGCTGTCGCGGCTTTGCCGTCGCGCGGCGCAAGGTCAACGCTGACGGCCAGGCGAGCGAGGAGTTTCTGCCGAACCGCGTCGGCTTCGAACACGAGCACGTGGACGCGGTGCCGCGCGAAGGCCAGAAGGCGCTGGCGAAGCCGTCCACCGAATGGCCGTTCCAGCGCTTTTCGTGGACCGACCATGACACCGACACCGGCGACACGGTGTCGTATCGCGTGATTCCGGTGATCCGCAATGCCGTGGGGCAACTGCAGCTGCTCGAAACGCGGGCCAGCGAATGGACGGCGCCGCGCACGCTGGGCGCGAAGCAAGGCGCGTTCACGCCGTACTTCAATCGCGGTTTCGTGATGTCGCAATTCATGGCGCGCTACCTGGCCGAACGCAAGCTGACGCTCAAGCAGTTCAAGGAGACCATCAGCGACCAGGACGACAAGACGATTCGGCACTTCCTCGCCGGCGACCTGCGCCTGGCCATGCTGGCGCAACTGACGACGGCGCTGGCCGAGAAGACGCAGATCCACGCCGCGCTGTTCGAGTTGAGCGACACCGAGCTGGTCGACGCGCTGTGCGCACTCGGCGCGAAGGCGCATGTCGTGCTGGCCAACGGATCCGTCAAGAAAGACAAGAAGGAAACCTCGGCGCGCGCGCGCTTGCGCGACGAGAACGACAGGGCGCGAGCGAAGCTGGCCGCCGCCCATGTCGACGTGTCGCTGGACAAGCGCTTCACCTCGCCCGGGCCGTTGGGGCACAACAAGTTCCTGGTGCGGCACGATCAACACGGCAAGCCGCTGGTGGCCTGGACCGGCAGCACCAACTGGACGCCGACCGGCCTGTGCACGCAGGCGAACAACGGCCTGCTGATCGAAGACCGGGCCGTTGCGCAGGTCTACATGGACCAATGGACGCGGCTGCGCGAGGCCGGCAGTGATTTCCCGGCACCGCTGGTCGCCGAGAACAGCAAGCCCAAACACGTCGGCGAAGACGTGCCGGGCCGGGTTCGCAGTGCCGTGTGGTTCAGCCCGACCAGCCAGTCGGTGGACCTGCAGGCCTTGCGCGACGAAGTGCAGCGCGCACACGAAGGCATCCTGTTCCTGATGTTCATGCCGGGATCGGCCGGCTTGTTCAGCACCGTGGCGGCGCGTTCGGCGGAGCCCGGCCTGTATGTGCGCGGCGTCGTCAGCGAATTGCCGAACGGCCGCGGCGACGAAAGCGCCGCCGAGGTGAATCTCATTGCCGGCACCAACCACACGCCGATGCACCTGGACATCATCCAGCCCGAAGGCGTGACGCATCCGTTTGCGAGTTTCGCCGAAGAGGTCACGCGCAAGCAGTTCCTCGGCAGCGTCGGGCACGCGATCATTCACAGCAAGGTGCTGGTCATCGATCCGTTCTCGGCCGACCCGGTGGTCATCACCGGCAGCCACAACTTCTCGGCCAGCGCCAGCAGCAGCAATGACGAGAACTTCATCATCGTGAAGGGCGACCACGCTCTGGCCGAGGCCTACGCGGTCAACATCCTGGGCGTCTACGCGCACTATCGCTGGCGCGTGTTCCTTCAGCAGCGCGCCAACCCGTTCAACGGGCTGCAGGACAACGACACCTGGCAGGTGCGCAAGCTCGCGGCCGAGCGGCGAGACCTGCGCTTCTGGGGCGTGTGATCGGAGCAGGGCCTTCCCATGCGCGGATAGGTTCTAAACTCGCCGCCGATGGATCGCTTCCTGAGCATCGAGGCCTTCGTTCGCGTCGCCGAGACCCAGAGCTTCGCCGAGGCGGCGCGCCAGCTGCGGCTGTCGAAGTCCGTTGTCACGACACGCGTGCAGCAGCTCGAGGAACTGCTCGGCGGCCCGCTGTTCCACCGCACCACGCGTGCGGTGCGGCTGTCCGAGATGGGCCAGGCCTTCTTTCGCGATTGCAACGACCTCGTGTCGCGCACCAACGAGATCGTCGACCAGATGCGCGAAGTGCGCGGCGCGCCGGCGGGGCTGCTGAGGGTGCATGCGCTCACCGGCTTCGTGCTCGGCCACATGGCAGCGCTGCTGCGCGACTTCCAGGAACGCTACCCCGACATCCTGCTCGACCTGTTCGTCAGTGACACGGTGATCGATCCGGTCAAGCAAGGTTTCGACGTCGCGCTGCAGATCTTTCCGCCGCGCTCGGAGGAACTGGTGTCGCGCCGGCTGTTCCCGGTGCGGCGCGTATTCTGCGCATCGCCCGACTACCTGAAACGGCGCGGCACGCCCAAGCACCCGCGCGATCTGTTCGGCCATCGGCTTGGCCTGTATTCGGGGTATCCGACGCGCGACCGCTGGGTGTTCCATCGCGACGGCAGCGAGCCGATCACGCTGGAGCTCAAGCCCACGCTGATGAGCAACTCGGTGCACCTGTTGCGCGAGTATGGCTGCGAAGGAGCCGGCATCGTGTGCTTGCCCACGCTCGTCGCCTCCGAGGCGATCTGCACGGGGCAGCTGAAGGTCCTTCTGTCGGACTTCCAGCTGTCGTCGTTCTGGCTGTCGGCGGTGTATCCGCGGACGCAGCGCGGTGCCTTCAAGCTGAAGCTGTTCATCGAGAGTCTCGCCGCCAGCTTCGCCGGCGGCGAACCGGCTTGGGACAAGGTGCTGATCGAGCGCGGCCTCATGCCGTCCGCACTGATCGAAGCCTAGGGTTGTCCCTTGGGATTGTTCTGAGGTCCAGAACAATCCAGTCGCAAGCCGCTCCCTACCGCTCATGCGCTTGGCTTCCTAGACTTTGTTGCATCGACATTGCGGTTCAGCACCACAGGAGCGAAACACATGAGCGCCGTTGCCTACCAGACAAAGTTCGGGTCGCTGCAGCACTACGAAAAAGGTGGCGTGCAGGCGATCTCCGACAACGTCAAGCACTATGCCTTTTCGAACTGCTTCGAGATCGCCAGCAAGAGCAAACCCTACGAGAAGGTCGTCTTCGGCCAGAACCAGATCTACGTGCTCGAAGCCCTGCGCGCCGAGGGCACGTCACCGTGGTTCACCTGCGCACACGACGAGTTCGCGCTGGTGATGGACGGCGAAGTCGAGGTCCACCTCGTGAAGATCGGCGCCAGCCAGACGGTGCCCGACGAGAACAAGAACGGCGCGATTCTCGTCGAGGGTGCGCCGCAG
>JBGQEX010000294.1:0-4980 GCA_041496605.1 Piscinibacter sp. | reverse complement strand
GACGACATGGCAGGATCCGGGCAAATCACCGAACCCGTTTTCGCGCAGATCGGCGAAGGTCGATATGAGCCGCGGAACATGGCGTTCGATCGGTTCCTGGGCAAGCCAGAGTACGAACAACGCGTCAATTCGGCCACGATGCTCATCGGGCATGCGGGGGCTGGCACCATCGCCTTGGCACTTGCGCAGCGAAAGCCTCTATTGATCGTTCCGCGCCTGAAGCGCTACAAGGAACATGTGAACGACCATCAACTCGCCACTGCCCGGAAGTTCGAGGAACTCGGGCATGTGCTCGTGGCGTACGAGATGGTACAAATGCCCGCAAGACTGGAAGCGCTCAAGACCTTTGTGCCTCGCAGCAGGGAGGTGCGACCTCAAGACCTGGCCAAGCGTATAGACGCGTTCTTGCGCACTCTTGCCTAGGATCGTCGGCTCAGCCCGGGGCACCAGGATCCGACGTCGGCTCGATCTTGCGCGGTGGCGCCGCATTGGCGTCGGTGACTGTGGCTCTCTGAAGCAATACTTCTGCCACAGCGCGCTTCTTGCCCACCAGCAAAGCTCGCAACTGCCAGCGCTGCAAGAAGCGGCGGAACTCGAGGTTCTCGTACCGCGGCTTGCGCCGAATTGCACTCCACACATAGCCCCAGAACATCGCCGCACTTGCCAAGAGGTATGGTTTCTCGTTGAGGCGGTAGACCGACGTTGCGAGCATGTAGATTGGCCTTGTGCCCATGAAATACTGGCCGTGGCCTTGGCGCATTCTCCCGGTCAGCGCGCCCTTGTGGCTGGTGCCTTGCTGCCGCAGATGCGTGAAGCGCAGCTCCGGGACGTCCCAGCTGCAAGCTTGCCAACCCATCATGCGGCAGCGATGGACATCGATGCCGTCCCAACCTACCTCGCGCACGAAACCACCCAGTTCCTGAAACCGGTCGCGACGATAGAACTTCGTCGCACCGATCGACGTTTCGTCACCATGACGTTCGCTGATGAATTTGCCATCCCGGATGATGTATGACTTGCCGCTGCAGGTGGCGATGCGCGAGTCGGCCTCCATGCGACGCATCAACTCCTCGAAGTACCCGGCTGGAAGAATCAAGTCCAGATCAAGCTTGCACAGATAGTCGAAGTCGTTCGGGTTGATCGTTTCGTAGCCGGCGTAAAAGGCCTCGATCACTCCCGGCCCGACGGCGCGGCGGCCACGGTCGGTGCGGGTCACAACGCGAATCCAGTCGTGCCGCGCGGCGTACTCGGCAAGAATTGCCGGTGTCTCGTCGGTGGAGCCGTCATCCACGATCACCCAGCAAGCGGGACGCACCGTCTGGGCAATCACGCTGTCGAGCGTCTGCCGCATGTACTGAGCTTCGTTGCGGCCTGGCGAGATGAGAACGTATTGGCGGTTCATGACGGAAGAACAATGCGTGGCGCAAGCAGTGGCCGCTCCAAGGCCCCGGCCCTGATGCGGAGGCCCGTGGGGGGCATGACGGAAACCGCAAAGGATACAACGCGTCTGTTACGGCCACGCACCGCGTAAGGCGCGAATGCGGTCAACGCGCGCAGTGTGTCTCACCCAGCGACCGACATTTAGGCGCCTGCTGCTTGCTTCGATGACCGTGTGAACAAGTCGACGAGTTGTCGCGCTTCGGCATCCACGTCGTGGGCTGCCAACACCCGCTGCCGCGCTGCCTCGCCCATGGCAGCAAGCGCCACTGACGGCGTGTCAAGGCACGCGTGTATTGCCGTTGCCAGCGCTGCAACGTCGCTCGTCGGGTAGAGCCAACCCGTTTGGCCGTCGGTCACGAGTTCGGGAATGCCGGCAAGGTAGGGCGCGATCACCGGCCTGCGGTATGCCATGGCTTCCATGATCACGACCGGCAGCCCCTCCGACAGGCTGGGCACCACTAGCGCGCGGGCTTGACGCAGCTCATTCTGTATCCCCGGTGCGTCGAGCCACCCAGTGATCCGCACGCGCCCGGCGAGGCCTGTCTTGGCGATCAGCGTCTCCACTTCGGCCCGCATGGGCCCGTCACCCGCCAGCACGATTTCGAATGGCCGACCCGAGGCCGCGACCCGGCTGGCCGCCTCGACCAGCAGGAGTTGCCCCTTTTCCTTGGACAGGCGCCCCACACAGAGCAGCCGGTTGTTGCCTTGTGCCGCTGGCGATTCGCCATTGCCGTAGCCCGGCTCGAGCCCGCATCGCACAACACGGACCTTGTCCCACAGCGCGTGTGGAACCCATTTGAGGATCTGGCTGCGTCCGAACGAGCACACCGCGGCGACAAACGCGGCTCGACCGACCGTCTCGTCCAGGCCCATCTGCGCGGGCCTGTCCATGATGTCCGAACCGTGCGCCGTGAAGCTGTACGGCGGACCGCCGAGCGCGCGCGTCAGCATGGCGATTTCGGCAGGGTTGGTCGCGAAGTGGGCGTGCAGATGCTCCGACCCGGAATCGGCGAGCCATTGCTCGATCAAACAAGCCTCGGCGAGGTAGACGAAGTGCACCGGCAGCGGTCTGTCCGATCGCCTGGACATGCGCCAGGCCAAACGCATCGCCGACCACAGACGCGCCGGCTTGCGCACGGCAGTCTTCAACAGGGCCAAACCCAGGCCGACGACTCCGCGCTGCAGAACGTAGCGCGTGCCTGCCAGTTCCCGCCGATCGGTCTCGTCCACCAGTTCGGCGTCCCAGCCGCGCAACGCGATGCGCTGCACCGAAACGCCTGCGCGCTCGAGGGCCTGAATCTCCCGCTTGATGAAGGTGTGGCTGACTGCTGGATACAGATTCACCAAGTAGGCCACCTGAAGTGCCATCGATGCTCCCGAGCGAATTCTTGTGGTCAAAGGTCCGCACCGCGCTGTCCGGATGCAGCGCCGACACTGCGGCGGCTGCGCTCACCTGGGGTAGCGAATCCGCGGCCAGAAGGAGAACAGACCACGCAAGACCCACGGCACCGTTCGCAGCGGCGCTTTGCGCTTGGCGACCAGCACCAGGAAGTGGGCAGCGCGGCGCAGCGCTCGCAGTGCCCTCAAGGGCAGCGAGCCCGGTTCGATCTTCGCGCGTGCGACGCGGTTGCGCGTGAAGTACGCGTTCTTGACGAAGTCCTTGCCGAATGGATCGAACACAGGGTCCTGGTAGTGCACGATGACGCTGTTGATGGCGCAATACGCCTTGCCGTTCCTGGCGAGGCGCCCGGTGAACTCCAGGTCCTCTTCGAACAGGAAGAACTCCGCAATCGGCAGGCCGAACTTGCGCACCGCGTCGGAACTGACGAGCACGCCAAGCCAGCACGCGCCGAGAACCTCGACGCACTTGTCCTGCAGGACCGTGCCGTACCAGCGATTGGCGTCCGCGGCAGGCGGCGACATGTAGGTGGTGCCGTGCCGATCGACGACGCGGCTCGCCATGAAGACCGTGTCCGTGCGGCCGAAGTAGGGGCTGCGCACAAGCTCTTCCAACGCGCCGGGCTCGGGAATGGCGTCGTCATCGAAGATCCACGTCCATGCATGGCCTCTGCGAAGCGACTCTTCGATGCCCGTGCAGAAGCCGCCGGCGCTGCCCTTGTTCTCCTGTCGCAAAACGGTGAGATCGGCTTGCGCCGAAAGCCATTCGGCGATGTCCTCACGGCTCCCCTGGTACACGACGATGATCTCGTCAGGCCGGCGCGTCTGCGCCCGCAGGGCCGAGATCAGCGTCTGCAACATCTCGTACCGGGAAAATGCGAGGACGAGCGCCGCAACGCTCTGGGAAGAATCATTCATTGCTCATGCCTTCAGTTGCCAGGCCGGGGAGGCGCTGGCCAATCGCTGGTGCACGATCCGCTCGCGCCGAGGCTCGCGTCCTTGCCCCTCGGCGGGAGAAGCTGCAACCGTCTCCTCTCAGGGTGCTTGAGGCGCCAACGCATCCTTGAAATGAGTGTATCTCAGCGCCGGTGCATCACCGGGGCGCGGCCGGTGCGCACCCCTCAACCACGCCGGTCATTTCGGTGCCGAGTATGTTGCCTTCAATCTGAGGAAGAAGGATTCGAAATAGCGAAAGCTGAGCGTTGCGACGACCGCGGTGGCCGCTACGGTCAGCAGGAACAACAGGTACGGCGAGTCGCCGAGGCCGGCGTAGGACAAGCCCTTTCCAAGCGAGTTCTTCACCAGCATGTGTAGCAGGTACATCCCGTAGCTCACCGACCCGAGGTGCGACACGATGCGCCACTTGAGGAATGGCGCAAGCAGATGGTCTTCGCGGTAGACGCAGGCGCCGACCGCGAGCGCGAACGCCAGATGAACGGCGATCTCGGAGGGTTCGTTCCATGAGCTCAGCCACAACGCCGCCAGCAGGAATACCACGCCACTGGCGCGCCACCCCAACAGCCACTTGAGCCACAGGTAACTGCGCTCGTCATGCAGCAGGTGAGCCAGGACAACGCCAAAGCAAATGGCCAGCTGAATGCTGGTCGCCATGCGAAACCATAGCGGAACGGGGCCGCCAGCGGGCGGCCCGACCCACAGCAGTATGGCCACGATAGCGATCACCAGTGCCATCACGCCGACGGCACGCGCGGGCCGCACGAAGCGCTCCATCGACGGCCACAGCAGATAGAACTGCTCTTCCGCTGCCAAAGACCAGGCAAAGTAAAAGATCACGCGCCCGTCGAGGGTGACGAACCAGTTCGATGTGTAGGTGGCATAGGACAGCAGGTTCTTGAAGAACTCGCGTCCGGCGGGGGACTCACGCTCGATGCTGGCCACCAAGACGATGTACAGCGCCAGGATCGCGAAGTAGAGCGGAAAGATTCGCAGCGCGCGTCGAATGTAGAACGCCCGCAGATCAATGAAGCCTCGGCTCTCGTGTTCGCGCAACAGCAGCGTCACGATCAGAAAGCCGCTGATGGCGAAGAACAGCGTGACGCCGTGATAGCCGGCACCCATCCACGTCGGCAGACCCGATTGATGCCCAAGCGTATGGTGCCATATGACCGCAATCACGCTCAG
>JBGQEX010000293.1:0-5001 GCA_041496605.1 Piscinibacter sp. | reverse complement strand
CATATGCCAAGTCATTGCGGAAGTACGTGGCCCGGTCCGCCAGGTCACCTGCTCGCAGGATGGCGCTGGCGGTCGGATTCGGCACCGTCTGGTCGCCCTTGGCAAACTGGATCAGCACCGGCTTGACCGAGTTGCCGTGCAGCGGGTGCTTGCGGATGAACGGTGCGTAGCTGACAGGGTTCCCCGCCTGGGTGACCCACTGCGACCGGTCGATGAACTCGGCGATCGCGAGCGCACCGGGCACATTGTTCACCACCGGCGCCAAGTCGCGCAGCGGGATGTTCTCGTTGAAGTTCAAGTTCAGCGGGAACGGCTGGCCGGGCGTTGGCGGCAGGTTGATCAGCGCGGGTTGTCGGATCGCGAGTGAGATGGCCGTGAGCACCCGGAAGACGGGGCTGAGTCGCGCGATCTCGGAGATCGAACCGCCCGGCACATTCAGTACACCGGCCTTGACCGATGCTTCCGTACCCAGAAAGATCGTGCCGTAGATGCCGCCGAAGGACTGGCCGGCGTAGTAGATGCGCTGCGCGTCGAGGTCGGGAGTGCCGTCGCCGTCGACGTCGATGCCGCTCTCGATCTGCCGCACGGCCTGCATCAGGTCGATCACTGTCTGCCGCAGCCCGTCACGATTGCCGACGATGGACTGCGGTGGCGCAGCGTTCACGCCTTCGGTGGAGTCGATGGCCCCGTTGCCGTCCTGGTCGATGCCGCGCCCGCCCGCGGGTACGACGACCGGGAGCGCGTTCTGGCGCAGGACGTTCAGCGTGCCGAGCGCCCCACCGCCATGGCCCACCACGTTGATCGACATCGTGGCAATGCCCTGCGATGCGAAGACCGAGGCGACCGTCCACGGCGCGCCGTACATGCTGTCGGTGAAGCCGTGGCCGAACAGCGCCACCGGCCAGCCGCCCACGGGCTTCTGCCCCGCAGGAAGGAACACCTGCACGATGAGGTCGTTGGCGCCCTGCGACGGCGGATGGCCAGTGAGCGTACCGGTGGCGGGAATCACCTTCGCTGCGGTCTGGTAGTCCGGTGAGCGGAAGCGGCCGTAGGCGATCTGCTCCACGGCGCCAGGCACGACGTTCAGCGCCGGCGTCGGCACAAAGCTGGACGTGAAAACCGGAGCGGTGCCGGTCTGGCGGTTGAACTGGATGCCCAGCACCGACGCCACCGGAAACACTGCGCGCACTGGATTGCCGCCCGCCGAGCCGATCACGAAGTCCACCGGTGCAGGCGTGGAGCGCTTGATCTGACCGTTGATTTTCGCCAGGTCCGCGCTGATGCTCTGCGTGCTGAACACGCTGGCGGCGACGATCTTGTTGCGCGCGGCGTGCAGGCTCTGCACGCCGTCACGCAGCTCGCGGCGGTACTCCGCGCCGCCACGGTCTCGTCCGAACGCCGGGCCGAAGTCCTCGCCCCAGCCGTCGCCCTTGATCTTCTTGCCCTGGGTGTCGCGCACGCCGTCGGTGATGACGAGCAGGTAGCGGGAATGCTGTTGCAGCAACTGGTCGCTCTCGAAGGCCAAGGTCTTCGTGCTCGGGTCAAAGAGCACCTGGTTGATGCCCACCCGCTCGCCGAAGCCGCGCAGCGAGAGCGTGTCGCCGAGGTTGACGAGGAAGATGGTGTTGCTGTTGACCGTGGCAGGGTCGATGTCGCCGGTGAAGGGCACGGTAATGCGCGGCTGCGTCGAGAAGCCGTCGAGCGTGTTGATCACGTCGATGTCCTGGCAGTCGCTCACGCGCACAGCGCAGTCGGGCTTGGGCAGATTCACGCGGCGCAGTGTCATCTGCGTGCCGTCGAACACCGTGTAGCGGTTGCTGGGGAACGGCGCGCCAGCAGGGTCGTTGGGGTCGATGCGGACGCTGACGCCGTCGGCCATCGCCACCGGCGCGAGCAATGAGAAAGTGGCAGCGGCGAGCAGCGGGCGGGCGAAGGCATGGAACATGGTCTATCTCCTTGGTGACCCGTATCGAAGTTCCTGTGCACCCCTTATACGGCCACCGGCAGGGGCGCGGCCAGCGGCCTTACCCGAGCAAGCTCGTCCGAGGGGCGGCCTGCGAATGCGACCACCCGACTGACCACGCTCGCCCCGACCTCCGCTCAGTCGTCGTCATCGTCCCGCTCATGCTCGCCCGTGCCGGCGGCCGGGTCGATCCGGCCGTAGAGACCGTTCGCCTCGTCGTTCGGGCCGGCCGTGAAGAACAGGGTTCCGGTCGGTTGACTGGCAAATCCGTTGCCGAAGGCAATGGCCCACAGGCCCGAGATCGCGAGCCGACGCCCATCGGGCCCGCGCAACTGGCCGAGGAATTCTCCAGTCCTGGCGTCGAAGGCCGAGATCCGCCCGTCGCCGAAGTTACCGACCAGCAAGGCGTTGCTGAACCTGCCGAAATCCGCCGGCGCCATGGCCAAGCCCCAGGGGGCATTCAGCCGGCCGCCGGTGGCGACGCGGCGGATCAGCTTGCCGTTCGCGTCGAATACGTTGACCAGCCCGAGCCCTTTCCCCGCCACTTCGTCTTGCGCGTCGGTGTCCTGCTTGGCATAGCTCACGTACAGATCGCCTTGCAGGTTCTGGATGCCGAACGGCGCATAGCCCGCCGGCAGCTTCGGGTCGACGAAGCCGCCGGCCAAGCTGATGCGATGGAAGGCTCCATCGAAAACGTCGACCCTGGCATTGTGGAAGTCGGCCGCATACAGGAAGTTGCCTTGCCCGTTGGCGGCCAGCGCGAGGCCCTTGTAGACGCTGTGCCCGGCGGAGTTGTCGACCGCGAGGACGGCATTGGTCTGGTCGACGTTCGGCGCCCAGGCCGAAATCGTGCCGTCTTCTCCGGCGAAGATGAAGCGCCCCGGCCCGCTGAGCCCACTCTTCGTCACAACGAAACTGGACGACCCGCTGAACACGATCCCGGTGGGCGCGCCCGCTGCGCCGCCCGCACCCGGCACCGTGACGACCAGGGCCTGCGGCAGGCCGGTACCGTCGTACAGCGTCGACTTGGCGGTGTGGTTGTTGGCGACCCACGCGAAGGCCGTCGGATTGAACGCGATGCCCCACGGATTCTTCAGACTCGGGTCGTTGAAGCGTGCGACGACGCCACCGTCGGAAACCAGTGGCGTCATCGCATAGAAGCGCTCGGCGCGGTTCGCCGACGTGTCGGCGGCGTGCGATGGCGTGAGTGCGACGAAGCACAGGCAGGCGCCGACCAACGTCTTCGACAGGTGCAATGGTGAGACGGACATGGACGATCTCCTTTCTTGAACGGGCATGACACAACGCAGCAGGCGCAAGTGGCTCGCTGTTCGAATCGGATGGGTATACGTTGGCCAGTCGCGTGAATTCCGCAGGCGTACAGATTTGTGCGTCGCAGACTCTGTTCGTCTGTTCGCGCGCGGGCCTCGTGGCAGGCATCGCTCCATGCTCAGAGACCAGTCAATGTGGGACGCTGCAAAGCATCACCTTCAACGCGGCGCGGGAGGCGTCTTCAGCTTGAGGCTTCGAAGCAAGCGGATGAGGGCGTCAATGCCGCGACAAGCCCCGGTGGCGATCACACCGGTGACGACGAGCATTGCTGCGGTGTGAACTCCGACGGCCGCGAGGGCCAGCGTCAGCGAGCCCGATGCGGTGATCTCCCGGGCCGGCGCGTCTCCCATGCAAAGCGGCACCAGCGCGGGCGCCAGCATCAATCCGGCGCCATGCGCAGTGGACATCATGAAGGACCAGAGCGCCAGCCCGGCATGCCCCGCCGGCGCTCGGGCCCGGTTGGCCGTGCGGCCCGACAGGTGATACACCGCGACGACGACAAGCAGCCCGCCCGCCAGGGCTTGCAGCACCACGCGATCCATCGACATGCCGAGTGCCACCGCGGCGGCCACGAGCGCGACCGACGTGGCGTGCCCGACCGCGATCGGCATCAGGGCCCGCAACGCCTGCGCCCGATCGCGCGAACGCACGCCCCAGGCGGCGGCAAACATCCAGCCGGTGGCAGGGTTCAGTCCGTGAAGGGCGCCGACCCCTGCGACCGCCAGCCATGGCCAAAGGCTTGCCATGACGTTTCACGAGCTCAGGTCGCTCGCTCTTCAGGCGTGCGCGTGGCAGCACGAACCGGCTGCCGGCGCCGGCTTCTCGATCGGTGCCGGCTCGTAGCGATCGTGGTGGCGCACCCACTCCATCTTGTAGGCCACGTCGCGCTCGTCGCGGCCCTTGGGCGTGAGGTCCATCAAGTTGTACGCGCCCATCATGACCTCCACGCCGCGCCCGTAGGTCGAGTAGGTGTGGAAGACCTCGCCCGCATCGTCCTTGTAGAACACGCTGACGCCGGGCGCTTCCTCGCTCGGGAAGGAAGTCATGCCGTAGTTGTAGTTGACCTCGCCCTTGGCCAGTTCTTCCGGCGTGAAGCTGACGCCGAAATCGTGGTTGAAGTCGCCGCCATACGAGGACACCCACTTGAACTGCCAGCCCATGCGTTGGCGAAAGCGTTCGATCTCGGCCAGCGGCGCGCGCGAGATGACCACCATCGCAATGTCGCGATGCGCCAGGTGCACGTTCATGCCGTCGGTGTGGTCCGCCATGAAAGAGCAGCTCGGGCAACCTTGCTCCCACCCCGGGGCGAGCATGAAGTGCTGCACCAGCAGTTGGCGGCGGCCCTCGAAAAGATCAGCGAGCGAGCGCCGGCCCTCGGGTGCGTCGAAGGTGTAGTCCTTCTCGATGCGCTCCCACGACAGCGCGCGGCGCTCGCGGGCGATCTGGTCGTGCAGGCGCATCTGCTCCTTTTCGTGCGCCAGCAGCGTCTTGCGCTCGGCAACCCATCGGTCCCTGGACACGACAGGATGGTTCACGGTGCTTGGTTCGACAATGGCCTTGTTCACGATGTGCTCCTTGGCTCGAAGAGCCGTTCGAGGTTTGTCCATGCGCCGGTCCAACCGCCCTGGTGGCCGGTGCGCTCGTCTTCGGTCGGAAAACCGAAATGCTCATCCTTTCGGACGCCGCACGGCGCGGACCTTTCCGGT
>JBGQEX010000292.1:0-5007 GCA_041496605.1 Piscinibacter sp. | reverse complement strand
GGATCCACTGCTTGAAGGCCCGTGAGCGTTCACAGAGCGAGCAAACCCTGAACGAGTGGATACCGGCGTTCGCCGGTATGACGGCCGTGTTGGCATGACGCATGGCGTGGCCTCGGTGGCTGAAGAATGTCGCTAATCAGGAGAAATGAAGATCGGTTCGAGGCTCAGACGCCGAGCAGCTCGTGCAGCATCTCGGTCTTGGACGCGAGTTCGTCCTTGTTCACGGTGGCGACGATGCGGCCGTGTTCGAGCACGTAGTGGCGGTCGGCGAGCGGCGCGGCGAAGCGGAAGTTCTGCTCGACCAGCACGATCGTGTAGCCGCGTTTCTTGAGCAGGCGGATCACCTCGCCGAGCTTCTTGACGATCACCGGCGCCAGGCCTTCCGTGATCTCGTCGAGCAGCAGCAGCCGCGCGCCTGTGCGCAGGATGCGCGCCATCGCGAGCATCTGCTGCTCGCCGCCCGACAGCCGCATGCCCGCGCTGGCGCGGCGTTCGTAGAGGTTGGGGAAGACGGTGTAGATCTCGTCGAGCGTCATGCCGCCCGAGCGCACGAGCGGCGGCAGCATCAGGTTCTCTTCGGTCGTCAGGCCCGAGAAGATGCCGCGCTCCTCCGGGCAGTAGCCGACGCCCAGGCGCACGATGGTGTGGGGTGCCATCGCGGTGATCTCGTTGCCGTTGAACATCACCGAGCCGGTGCGCCGGCCCACCAGGCCCATGATGGCCTTCAGCGTGGTCGAGCGGCCCGAACCGTTGCGCCCCAGCAAGGTGACGAGTTCGCCTTCGTTCACCTTCAGGTCGATGCCGTGCAGGATGTGCGACTCGTCGTAGAAGGCGTGCAGGTCGGTCACCCGCAGCATCTCATTCGTCTGGACCAGAACGGCGCTCATGCTTCGACTCCCACATAGGCTTCGAGCACGCGCGGGTCCTGCGACACAACGGCGTAAGTCCCTTCCGCGAGGATCTGCCCGCGCTGCAGGACGGTGATCGTGTCGCTCAGTTTTTCGACCACCGACAGGTTGTGTTCCACCATCAGCACGGTGCGGTCGGCCGCGACCTTGCGGATCAGCTCGGCCACGCGGTCCACGTCTTCGTGGCCCATGCCCTGGGTGGGCTCGTCGAGCAGCATCAGCTCCGGGTCGAGTGCGAGGGTGGTCGCGATCTCGAGCGCGCGTTTGCGGCCGTAGGGCATTTCCACCGCCAGCGTGCGTGCGTAGTCGGCCAGGTCGACGGCTTCGAGCAGCTCCATCGCGCGACCGTCGAGCCGGGCCAGGCTCGCTTTCGAATGCCAGAAGCAGAACGAGGTGCCGAGCTGGCGCTGCAAGGCCACCCGCACGTTTTCGAGCGCCGTCATGTGGCCGAAGGTGGCCGAGATCTGGAACGATCGGATGACGCCGCGCCGCGCGATCTGCGCCGGCTCTTCGGCCGAGATGTCGATGCCGTTGAAGTGGATGCTCCCGGCGCTCGGTTGCAGGAACTTGGTCAGCAGGTTGAAGACGGTCGTCTTGCCCGCCCCGTTGGGGCCGATCAGTGCATGGATCGTGCCGCGCTTGACGTTCAGGTTCACGTCCTGCACCGCGGCGAAGCCCTTGAATTCTTTTGTCAGACCCTGGGTCTGCAGGATGATGTCGTCGGCCATGGGGTCGGTCCTCAGTCGATGGCCGAGGCCGAACGCAGCTGCTCGCGCAGCACGAACTTCTGGATCTTGCCGGTCGAGGTCTTCGGCAAGAGTCCGAAGATCACCTGCCTGGGCACCTTGAAGCGCGCCATCTCGGCCCGGCAGTGTTCGATGACCTCGGCCTCGGTGGCCGTGGCACCTTCGCGCAGTTCGACGAATGCCGCCGCCACCTCGCCCCACTTCGGGTCGGGCTTGGCGACCACCGCGGCCACCAGCACCGCGGGGTGGCGGTACAGCACTTCCTCGACCTCGACGCTCGAGATGTTCTCGCCGCCCGAGATGATCACGTCCTTGCTGCGGTCCTTGATCTTGACGTAGTGGTCGGCGTTCATCACCGCCAAGTCGCCGGTGTGGAACCAGCCGCCGGCAAAGGCTTCTTCGGTGGCCTGGGCGTTCTTCAAATAGCCCTTCATCACCAGGTTGCCGCGGAAGAAGATCTCGCCCATGGTCTGGCCGTCGGCCGGCACCGGTTTCAGCGTTTCCGGGTCCAGCACCGTGATGGCCTGCTGCATCGGGTAGGCCACGCCCTGGCGTGCATTGAGGCGGGCACGCTCGCCGATCGGCAGCGTGGCCCACTCGGCCTGTGGGGCACACACGGCCGCCGGGCCGTAGACCTCGGTCAGGCCGTAGACATGCGTGATCGAGATGCCGATGTGCTCGCAGCCTTCGATGATCGCGGCCGGCGGCGCCGAGCCGGCGATCAGGCCGTTGATGGCGTGGGTGATGCCGGTGCGCTGCGCTTCGGGCGCGTTGATCAGCATGCCGTAGACGATCGGCGCGCCGCACAGGTGCGTCACCCGGTGCTCGCGGATCAGCTCGAAGACCACGGCCGTGTCGACCTTGCGCAGGCACACGCTGGTGCCGGCCTGCAGGGCCATCGTCCAGGGGAAGCACCAGCCGTTGCAATGGAACATCGGCAGCGTCCACAGGTAGACCGCGTGGCGTGGCATCTCCCAGGTGACGACGTTCGAGACCGCGTTCAGGTAGGCGCCGCGGTGATGCGTGACGACACCCTTGGGGTTGCCGGTCGTGCCCGAGGTGTAGTTGAGCGCGATCGCGTTCCACTCGTCGGCCGGCAGCTGCCAGACGAAGCCGGGGTCGCCATGGGCGAGAAAGGTCTCGTACGACACGTCGCCGAGCGCCTTGCCCGCGGGGGCGTCGTCGTCCTCGACCTCGATCACGAGTGGGCGCTTGTCGCCGACCATGGCGAGTGCCCTTTCGACCACACCGGCGAACTCGCGGTCGATCAGCAGCACACGGGCTTCGCCGTGCGTCAGCATGAACGCGATGGCCTCGGCGTCGAGCCGCGTATTGAGCGTGTTGAGCACCGCACCGGTCATCGGCACGCCGAAGTGCGCCTCGAACATCGCCGGCACGTTGGGCAGCATCACCGCGACGGTGTCGCCTTCGCCGATGCCGCGCTGCTTCAGCGCGCTGGCCAGGCGGCGGCAGCGTGCATAGGTGTCGCGCCAGGTTTGTCGGCGCGACCCGTAGATCACCGCGGTGCGGTCCGGATAGACGCTGGCCGAGCGTTCGATGAAGCTCAGCGGCGACAAGGCCACGAAGTTCGCGTCGTTCTTGTCGAGGCCGAGTTCGTAGGGGTTGCTTCGTGTCATCTTGTCTCCTTCATCAACGTGACGAGAAGGATGACGGGCGACTGTTTCACCAGCCGCGAGGCAATGTGACGAATGATTGCATCGGCCGCGTGGGTAGGAGGCGACTCCTAGAATCGCCACATGCACCCTGCATCACCGTCGGACGATCGCTTCAGGCGCTATGAATCGCTGCGGGCGGCGCTCGACCTGATCGACCAAGGCCTGACCCTGATCGACCAGGATCTGCGCTTCGTGGCATGGAACAAGACCTTCCTGCGCCTGCTCGACTTCCCGCCCGAGATGGGCTACGTGGGGGCGCCGTTCGAGAGCTTCATGCGCTTCAACGCCGAGCGCGGCGAGTACGGCATCGGCGACCCGCAGGCGTATGTCGACGAGCGCATGCGCGCCGCGCGGGCCTTCACGCCGCATGAGTTCGAACGCACCCGGCCGAACGGCATGGTGCTGCGTGTGCGCGGCGTGCCGGTGCCGGGCCATGGTTTCGTGACCCTGTACTCCGACATCACGGCCCAGCGCGATGCCGAGCGTCAGATCCGCGAACACAACACGCTGCTGGAAACCCGCGTGGCCGAACGCACCGCCGAACTGCGGCGCAGCGAGGCGCAGATGCGCCTGATCACCGATTCGATCCCGGCGCTGGTCGGCTACTTCGACCGCGATCGGGTCTATCGCTTCATCAACCGCGGCTACCACGACTGGTTCGGACTCGACACGGCCAACCCCGGTGCCGTGAGCGCCAAGAACTACCTCGGCGCCGGCACCTACGCAAGCATCCGCCACAACGTGTCGCGTGCGATGGCCGGCGAGGCGGTGACCTTCGAGTACGAGACGGCAGTTGTCGGCGGCCGCCGCGTCATCGCGCGAACCACCCTGATCCCGGAGATCGCCGCCGACGCCACGGTGGCCGGCTGCTTCGAGCTGACCTTCGATATCACCGAGCAGAGGCGCGCCCAGGAGATGCTGGTGAAGGCGCAGAAGATGGAGGCGCTGGGCCAGCTGACCGGCGGGCTGGCGCACGACTTCAACAACATGCTGACCGTCATCATCGGCAACCTGAGCGCACTCACCGACGCCCGTGCCGGCGACGCGGCGGTGGCCGAATTCGTCGAACCCGCGGTCGATGCCGCACGGCGCGGCGCCGAGCTGATCAAGGCGCTGTTGTCGTTCTCGCGCCAGCAGCCGCTCGAAGCGCAGGCCGCCGACGTGGCGCCGCTGATCGCCGCGGTCGGCCGGCTGGTGCGGCGCTCGCTGCCCGAAAGCCTGCAACTCGACATCGATGCAGGTGACACGCCGCTGTGGGCCTGGGTCGACACGCAGCAACTGCAGAACGCGCTCCTCAACCTGATCCTCAATGCGCGCGACGCGACACCAGCGCAGGGCGGCCGCATCGGCGTGCACGTGTCGGCGCACACGCTGGACGCGGCGGCCGCGGCGGCGCTGCAGGTCGAGCCGGGAAGCTACGTGCGCATCGAGGTCAGCGACAACGGCAGTGGCATGGACGCGCAGACACTGGCGCGGATGTTCGAGCCCTTCTTCACGACCAAGCGGCCGGGCCTGGGCACCGGGCTGGGCATGGCGATCGTCTATGGCTTCGTCAAGCAATCGGGCGGCGCGACCAGCGTGCGCAGCACGCTCGGCGAGGGCACGACGGTCTCGTTGTGGCTGCCGGCCAGCGAGGTCTGCATCGACCCCCCGTTGCCAACGGACCTGGCGCACGAT
>JBGQEX010000291.1:0-5058 GCA_041496605.1 Piscinibacter sp. | reverse complement strand
GTGTCCGCCTGCACCTGGTCAGCGACCAGGGGAATGTGGCGGATCCGGAACCAGCCCAACGCATAGTCGACGCGCACCCGTCGTCGCTCCGACAGGTCGACGGGATAGGCCATATGAGTTTGGCCTCGCCAGTTCGGCGGCAGCGGTGCGCGCTCGAGCCCACCCATCAGTCCGGACATGTAGACGGCAACCCGTGCGGGTGGCGCATCGCCCAGCGCTGCGAGATCGGCCGGGCGCAGCCAGAACACGACGGCGTCCGTGGCCGAGAGGTCGCGCAGCGATTTCGCGACCCCCTCGCCGGTCGTGTCGCGCGCCAGAACTCGGCTTGACACGGAGACGTTACGACGCCTCAGCAGGGGCGCGAGCGCCTCGGCCCCAGCACCGCCGCTGTCCCCTGACCGATAGACCTGCACGACTCGCTTGACCGTCGGGCCGCCCTTGGCATCCAGAATTCCCTTCGCGATCAGTTCGGCCTCGAGCAGCACCCCGCGCGAAAAGTACAGCGAATAGAAATTGCGATCGGCATCGGCCGGCGGTGCCTCGACGTTCGGAAACAAACAGGGCAGCGCCTCACGCTCGCAGAACGCGTGCACCGGCGCCCAATTCTTGCCGCCAAGGCCGGAAATCACTGCGAAGACCGGCTGTGCGGCAAGTTTGCCTTCGAGCTGTGCCTGCCAGGTCGATTCCGGCCCGCTCAGTTCCCAGACGTGAAGCTCCCAGCGGCGATAGACCTTGAACATCGTCTTGCTGTAGGCGTTCTTGCCGGATGACAGCAAGCGTGGTGTCGGCACTCGCTGGGTGGCATTCCTGTCGGCAAAGAAGCGCTCCATCACGTCCAGCATTCCGCGGCGTTTCACGGGATCGGCGTCGGGCGTGATGATGGTGGCGAAATGCAGTTCGGTGTCTGTAACGCCAGGCACCATGCGTCGGTCCAGGCTCTTCAGGTAGACGACAAGCGCCGCCATGTCCGTGTCGTTGATCGCGAAGCGCGGCATCAGGTAGCTCATCGGCCTGCCTTGCGAGTCGAGTCCGTCACGGATCGCGCGGCGCAGCGTCTCGTCGGTGTACGGGTCGCGATCGGCACGCATACCCTCGACGTAGGGCAGGTCCATTTCCTCGAGACTGGCTGTCCGCGGGTGGAACAGATAGCGCCCGGCGATCGGCGGGGTGAAGCTGCGCCCCTCCTTCGAGCCAAGACCGCTGCGGCGGTGGCAATTGACGCAGGCCACGGCCGCGCCCTGCAAGCGAGTGATGCCATCGCGGCTTGCCTCGATCGGCTTGCCCGAGCCCAGCACACCGCGCCGATAGATCGCCTCGCCGACGTTCGACGACGCAGCGCCCGTTGCCGCCCCTGCTGCCGCGGACAACACCGTCAACATGACGCACGCCGCGAGCGCGAACGTGGCAAGCGGCCGCGCCCGGGTCATGGCGGTTTACCGGCTCGGTCCGCCGGGTACGCGGGGAATTGGTGGCACGTCGCCGCCAAGGTTGACGGTGGCGCGCTGCTTTCGCGGCACGCCCGGCTTGGCGAAGGCCCGGTCTTCCAGCGGTGGATTGACCAACACCCTGTCGATCCTCAGTTTTTCCGGGGCATTGCCCGCCGCCGCGCCTGTTGCGGCACCACGTTCAATGCTCAGTGGGATCTGCAATCCGTCTACGGTGGTGTAGTTGCGGTAGTACACCGACACCGCTGCATTCCGGGTAAGGGGATTCGAAGAGGGCCGGTCGTACCGGATGTCCAGATACGTCTCGGAGTCGATCCACACGCGGCGGGCTGCGCCCGAGGGCAGTTTGAGGCTCAGCCGATAGGCCTTGCGCCCATCGACTTCATCGACACCATCCAGGTTCACGGCCACGCCTTTGGCTTGATAGTCGACGAGCGGGCCATCGATGACGAATTCGTCGCGCGAGAAGTTCACCTCGTCGGGTGAGAACGCCTGCACGTCCTGGCCACCGCCGTTGCGATTCGGCCGCAACTTCCAACCGCGTGAGCCATCAAAGATGCGCGAGTACTTCTCTTTGAGCGACATGATTTCGAAATGCGTCATGTTGGGACGCTTCAGCTCGAGAACGAACGGCATGGCCGGCGCCGAGGCATTGGCACCTTCGATGTGCCCCATCCAGACCATCGTCTGGACCTTGCTCCACCCTTCCAGACCGCCACGGGCAGCGATGTTCTTGTCGATGATCTCAGCCGCCGTGAGCGCTGGCGGAGCAGCGGGAGGAGGGCCCACCGCAGCGGCCACCGCAGTGACAATACCGGCCAGCGCTGCGGCGGCGAACCATCGCACGGCGAAGCTCCTATTGGCCCGACGCCTTGGCGACATTCAACTGCGGCTTCTGGAACAAGGCATCCGGCATCGGCTCATTCACCACCACCCGCGCAATGTTCATCTTGTAGGTCTTCTTGACGCGGTCGACAACCGTCTCCAGCTCGCGTGGTGTCGTCAGGCCGTTTTCCGTCTTGTACGAGCGATAGTAGACAGCGACCTTATGCATTTTGCCGTCCAGCTTCCGAGGTTCACCGTCGATCTTGAGATCGAGAAACGTCTTGGCATCGATCCACACATTGCGTTGCTCGCCGGTCTTCAGCGTCAGTTTGAGTTTGTAGGCGTCACGCCCTTCGACAAGCTCCGACCCCGCCAGATCGACCTTGGTGCCTTTGCTGGCGTAGTCAATGAGCGGACCATCGAGCTCCTCCCAAGTTGCCGCCGCCTTGGCTTCGGCGGGCGTGTAGGGCTCCACGTCATCGCGCCCAAGGAAGGGCCGCAGCTTCCAGCCTTGCGCGCCGTCGTAGACCTGCACAGCGGTTTGATCCTGGAAGCGGATCTCCAATCGGCTCTTGTGCTGCCGCTTGAGCTTCATCACGAATGGCAACTGCGTGTCGCCCTTGCCGCCAGCGTCCAGCTGACCGGACATCGTCAAGGTGCTGACCGCGCGCCACGCCGCCAGCCCGCCGCGGGCCGCCACGTTCTTCTCGACGATCTGTACCGCGGTCAGCTTGTCGCTCGCCGGCGCGACATTGGCCGCCAGCGCGGCCGAGGCCGCAAGCGAAGCCAGACAACAAACAAAAGCGAAGAGTCGTTTCACAGCTTTGTCCTCCGTTTGCGCGACAACTTGCGCGATCACTCCACCATCAACCCGTCGGCATGGAAAGAGCCGATCATCACGTTGACGCGATCTCCCGGCTTGATCAGATTGCCCTTGTTGGAAAACACCATCCAGTACTCCTGGCCGGCTTGCGGTGTGCCCGTCTGCCGCAGCTGGCCGACCTTGTCCATGACCGGGATCTGCAGTAATGCCCGGCTCTTTTGCCCCAGCAGGTAAGGCGTCGATTTCCTTTCGCCCAGCACCTTGGCGCGCTCGGGGTCGGCAACCCGGTAGCTGAAACGGATCAGGTTGCCCGATGAGGTGTAGCTCACCTTCAACTTGTCCACACCCCAGGCGGCCACGTAGTAGTTCTTCGCCTTCTCCGTCAGCTTCTGCGTGCGATACGGCGATGCCTTGCGCGCGGCGGGCGGCGCCGTAGCGTTCCTGGCTGCGGGAGCGGCCGGCGCCTGCACCGCCGCGTCGGATTGCGCCAGGGCCGTTGAAGCAACGAAGCTGCCCGCCAGAAGCGCCGCGAGCGCCGTGATCCGTGTGCAGAGTACCGATCGTTCGACCATCACTTCACCCTACTCCAATTTGCATTTCGCGTCAGTGGAATCCTGCTCATCGTCGCGTCGCTGTGAACGATCAGTGCTGCTGAACCTGGCCGATTGCCTGGTGCGTGCGCCGCATCGAAGGCGGCACCGCAGGCGCATGCCCGGCACTTGACGCCGCCTGCGCGTGCTGCCTGGCCGCGATGGTGTACGGTGAAACACGAGGCCGCGCGCCTTCGGCCGACGATACCGCGGAAGCCGCTGGTGCCGGCGCCAGCACGCGCTTTGCGCCTTGAGGGACGGCATCGGCCAGGGCCGGCAGCAGCAACACGCTTCCCACGACAATGGCCGCAAGCGCCCTGCCTAGGGTGCTACCGCGCATTGCCACATCAAACAGTCTCCGCGCGCGCCGATTTGCCAATCGCATCGGCTCGTCGTGCAGCAACTCCCCGGGTCTCGACATCTTGCAACTCCCTGTTCCACTCGAGCCGCGCCTACTTCGCTTTGCCAGGGTTCATCCACGCTTCCACATTGGGCCTGTCGGCACCGGCCGGCGCGTCGTGCGGCTGCCGGGGCGGGTTGTACTTCTTCTTCTGTTCGTCGTTCAGAAGTACCTTGATCTGGTCTGAAGTCTTATCGCTGATGGCCTGCGTCGCGCTGACGCGGTAGGCGGCGGGCACCGATGAGTCGCTCCAAATCTTCTTGACCTGCGCGCGCTGGCCCTCCAGCACCTTCTTCAGCTCGGACTGCTGCGTCGCGTCCAGGTCGAGCGCCTGCGACAGGACTCTGACCCGGTCATCGAGGCTGGACCGGTTATGGTGGCGCGGCGCCTGGTGCAGCAGGGCATCCGCCGTGGTCGACTGGCCTTCCGCCGAGGCATGGCCGGGGATCAGGCAAGCCGCCGGCAGGGCCAGAGCCAACGTCAGCAGGGCTCTGCCGATTGCTCCAGGGGGATTCGCATCCGGTCTCATGTTCGCTGTACCCGTTCTACGGCAGTTTGCACTGTTGCATCGAGCTACTAACAAAGGGGCTGGCGGTTGTCCCACCAGCCCCTGCCGTGCCTCGCGCCGCCACTTTATGGCGCCGTGCCTCCGGCAAAGTTATCGACCCGTGCGCCGGTCACCATCTGAATGCCGATCTGACCGCCGCCTTGCCACAGGGCATTGGATGCAATCTGCACAGCGCCAACGAAAGTGGTCACATTGGCCGCAGTCGTCCTCCACACGTACACCGTCGGCGCAGCAACCGCGTTCGTCCCATCGAGGACAGCGGTGATCGTGTCGGTATTCGCAAAAGTACCGGTGAGCGTGCCGACGTCTGTGTAATTGATGCCAAAGTTCGTCGTCGTCGAAACGATCACTGAGCCACCGTTGTACCTAACCCGGATGAAGTTGGGCGAGACGCCCAAGACTTTGGT
>JBGQEX010000290.1:0-5069 GCA_041496605.1 Piscinibacter sp. | reverse complement strand
TGCAGATCTGCTCCCGCGTCCCGCAGTGCGACCAGCACTTCGGCCAAACCACCGGGTTTGTCCTGGATGGTCGCTGCCCAGACGTCCACACGTTCAACCAGAAGGTCCATGGCAGATCTCCTTCCGCTGTGCTGATGATGCCCGTGATGAGAATCTAGTCCCTGACTGATTCGCAAGCAAGTCGGCGGCCCGGGACCTAATATTCAGCTTCGCCCTAGACGGAGGTAGCGTCATGTCAGAAGACAACTCCTCGCGCCATGCCGTGGACGTCTCCGAGGCGCAGATCGCGGTGCATTGGCGGGAGGAAGCCTATTTCTCACCGTCGAACCGCTTCATCGCGCAGGCCAACCTGACGGACCCGGGCGTCTTCGAACGTTTCTCCCTCGACAAGTTTCCCGAGTGCTTCAAGGAATTCGCGGACCTTCTCGACTGGAGCAAGTACTGGGAGACGACGCTCGACGCCAGCAATCCCCCCTTCTGGCGCTGGTTCGTCGGCGGCAGGATCAACGCGTGCCACAACTGCGTGGATCGCCACCTTGCCAAGCACAAGAACAAGACGGCGATTCATTTCGTGCCCGAGCCGGAGAGCGAGGCGGTACAGCACCTGACCTACCAGGAGCTTTTCGTCCGCGTCAACGAGTTGGCGGCCCTGCTGCGCGACTTCTGCGGCCTGAAGGCGGGCGACAGGGTGACCCTGCACATGCCGATGGTGGCGGAGCTGCCCATCACCATGCTCGCCTGCGCGCGGCTCGGCGTGATTCACTCGCAGGTGTTCAGTGGATTCAGCGGCAAGGCTTGCGGCAGCCGCATCTCCGATTCCGAGAGCCGCGTGTTGATCACGATGGACGCCTATCACCGCGCCGGCCAATTGCTCGATCACAAGGAAAAAGCCGACATCGCGGTCGTTGCGGCCGCCGAAGACGGCCATCGGGTCGACAAGGTTCTGATCTGGCAGCGCTACCCGGGCAAGACCTCGAGCCCCACGAAGCTCGTGCCGGGGCGCGACGTCGTCATCAACGAATTGCTGGCGACCTATCGCGGCCAGCGGGTCGACCCGGTGCAGTTGCCGGCGGAGGCACCCCTTTTCCTCATGTACACGAGCGGCACCACGGGGCGGCCCAAGGGCTGCCAACACTCCATCGGCGGCTACCTCGCCTACGTCACCTGGACATCGAAGTACATCCAGGACATCCACCCCGAGGACGTGTACTGGTGCATGGCCGACATCGGCTGGATCACCGGCCATTCCTACATCGTCTACGGCCCGCTGGCGCTCGCCGCGTCCTCGGTCGTGTTCGAAGGCGTGCCGACCCATCCGGACGCCGGACGGCCCTGGCGCATCGCCGAGAGCCTCGACGTCAACATCTTCCACACCTCGCCGACGGCGATCCGCGCGCTGCGGCGCAACGGGCCCGACGAGCCCACGAAGTACCAGCATCACTTCAAACACATGACGACTGTCGGCGAGCCGATCGAACCCGAGGTCTGGAAGTGGTACCACCGCGTGGTCGGCAAGGGCGAGGCGGTGATCGTCGACACCTGGTGGCAGACCGAAACCGGCGGCTTCCTTTGCAGCACGGTGCCGGGGATCCACCCGATGAAGCCCGGCAGCGCGGGGCCCGGGATTCCGGGCATTCATCCGGTGATCTACGACGACGAGGGAGTGGAGCTTCCGATCGGTTCGGGCAGAGCGGGCAACATCTGCATCCGCAACCCCTGGCCCGGCGCCTTCCAGACCATCTGGAAAGACCCGGAGCGCTACGTGCGCCAGTACTACGCGCGCTATTGCCGGGATCCCAACAGCAAGGACTGGCGCGACTGGCCCTACCTGGCGGGTGATGGCGCGGTGCAGGCGGCGGACGGCTACTACCGGATCCTCGGCCGCATCGACGACGTGATCAACGTCGCCGGCCACCGCCTCGGTACCAAGGAAATCGAGTCAGCCGCCCTGCTCGTGCCTGAGGTCGTCGAGGCGGCGGTGGTTCCGGTCGCCGACGAGATCAAGGGCAAGGTGCCCGACCTCTATGTGTCGTTGAAGCCCGGGCTGGCGGCTTCCGCGGAGATCGCGAACAAGATCTCGGCGTCGGTGGTGTCCGAGATCGGTGCCATCGCGCGGCCGCGCCACGTCATCATCGTTCCCGACATGCCCAAGACCCGCTCGGGAAAGATCATGCGCCGCGTGCTCGCGGCGATCTCGAACGGCCAGGATCCTGGCGACGTGTCCACGCTCGCCAATCCGGAGGTCGTCGACACGATCAAGGGGCTGGCCAAATAGCGAAATGACACCCATCCGGCGGTTCAGTCGGGCTCGGAGTCCTCGAGCATCGAGAACAGCACCGCGAAGATCTCCTTGGTCGATACCGACCCGCTGGCGTCCTTCTCGACCAGGATCAGTTGCTGTGCATCGGGCAGACCGGCAGGTATCACCATCTTGCCCCCGGGCTTCAATTGGTAGATGAGCGATGGCGGGATCAGCTCGGGAGCCGCGGTGACGATCACCTTGTCGAACGGCGCGTGTTCGGGCCAGCCACCGCAACCGTTGCCGATGCTGACTTCGACGTTGGCATAACCCTGTCGAGCCAGGCGGTGCCGAGCCTGCGCGGCCAGCTGTTCAATGAGCTCGATGCTGTACACGCGCTGAGCGAGCCGGGCCAGGATCGCCGACTGGTAACCCAGACCGGTGCCGATCTCCAGCACCGTATCGGTCGGCTGCACGTCGAGCAGGTCGGTCATCACGGCGACGATGAACGGCTGCGAGATCGTCTTGCCGAAGCCGATCGGCAGGGGCGTATTGGCGTAGGCGAAAGGCCGCAGTTCGAGCGGCACGAACTCGTGGCGCGGCACCGTCGCCAAGACATCCATGACCCGCCGGTTCAGCGCCGCCTTGCCCAGCTGCACGCTCGCATAAATCGTCTGGGCGGCGATTTCCGCGAGCATGCGCTGCTGCAGGGCGGTGAAATCCGGTTCGCTCATGGTGCCTTCTGCGGGAGGCGGTACGGGCGCTCCGATCCTACGCTCCCGGGTGAGCGCAAGACCCGGGGGCAGCGCGGATCATTCGATCTTGTAGCCGAACGGCACCAGAACCGCCACGTCGTGACCTTGCCCTTGGCATTTGTATTCCGAGACGATGCGGACACTGTTGCGCGCGAAGATCGGGTGCGATGCGCGAATGACCTTGATGTTCTTGATCTGGCCGCTCGGATCCAAGGTGAACTGAATCAACGCCTCGCCTTTGTCGATGCCGGCGCGTTGTGCCTCAGGCGGGTAGGCCGCATCGCCCATGACGGTGGCGTAGTTCGAGCAAACCACCGCCGCCGAAACGGGCGTGTGAGGCGCCACCGGTGGCGCCGGTGGCGCCGGTGGCGCCGGTGGCGCGGGTTGCACGGGTGGCGCTGCCACCACCGGCGGCGCGATCGGTGCGATGGCCACTGGGGCGGGCGGTGGCGTCGACGTGATCGCGGTGATGGTGTTCTGCACCGGCGGCGCGGCGGCGATGTGAACTTCGGGCGGCGGGATGAACGGCGGCGGCGGAGCCGCCTCGAGCCGCGGCGGCGGCGGCACGATTTCCGCCGGTGGCGGCGGTTTGTTGGTCTCTTCGATCACCTTGGCTTCGACGGGTGCGTGCACCACATCGATCACCCTCTTGGCCAACCCCGTGGTGAGGGCGTAAATGATGAATGCGTGAAACACGACGACAAGGGTGAGCCCCACCAGACGTCGATGCGGGGGCGAGTGCCAAGTCGAAATGTTCATACACCAAGCCCGGCAACCCTTGGTCGGGCCACGATTGCACGAGGGTCTGCTGCCGCAACTTGACTATTCGACCAGCCGGCGCGAAATGCAGTTCCGCCGATGGATGGAGCGGCGCCGATGGCGCGGTACGCGCGTCGCGCGGCGAACCCCGATGCCGAGTCGACGATCCAATGTCATGGTGGGAAACGGAGGAGTGACCTGGCCATGACACCGAACAAGCAAGCCGCCAAGGGCATCGGGGGTTGCGTGCTCGTACCGAGCCCCAGTGCATACCGGCTCAAGAGTGGCACCTGGACGCACAAGCTCGCCGTGACGGTGTCGCTGCTGCGGGCGGAACCCAGTCTGCGCAGGCTGTCCGAGGGCATTCCCATCACCTGCGAAGAAGCCGTCGCGCAGGGCTACCTACTGGTGCGCAGGTATGACGAAGCGGTCATGTACGGACTCGCATAGAACAGGCACGCCACCAGGTTCGATGCGCCCGAAGGCGCCTAGAATGAAATTGAGGCTCCCGTATGTTCGGGGCAGGAGATGGTCATGGCACGCAAGTCCGCTTTCAACGCTTTCACCGTCGCGCCGCACGACAGCGACTCCCCGAGACTTGCCGTGGCGTTGCTGAGCGACTGCCTGACAGCGCAAGGCAGCCTGCTGAGTACCGGCCTCGCCCAGCTCACCAGCGGCCAGTTGGCAATGCTGAAGACGTGGCTCGATCTGCAGAACCAACTGTCACAGCAGTGGCAGATGCAGGCCGCCGACCTGATGCGCCTGGCATCGGCTGCGAGCGGCAACGACACGGACACAGATGCCGACGCGTGGGCAGCGGCGCCGGCGGCGGCCTGCCAATCGGTGCGTCGCATGTTCGAAGACTGGGGGGCGCAATGGTCGACCCTCTTGGAGCGCGGCAGCGAGCAGCTGGCCTGAGGCACGTCCACTTCCCGGCGGGTGGTCGCGACCGTGCGCGCGGTCTCAGGGAATGAAGTTCAGCGCCTCGGGCAGCGGGCCGGCAATGGGCACTTCGAAGAACGGCCCGGGTCCGTCGGGGTCGATCACCGTCACGCCGGTGCTCGCAAAGAAGAGCGCAATCTGCTGTTGCGCGCCGACCGCATACGCCGCAGCCGCCGGATTGGCGATGCTGGTAAGGAACGTGTGCGGGTTCTTGCCCACCGCGGGATTGAGCGCATATGCCAAGTCATTGCGGAAGTACGTGGCCCGGTCCGCCAGGTCACCTGCTCGCAGGATGGCGCTGGCGGTCGGATTCGGCACCGTCTGGTCGCCCTTGGCAAACTGGATCAGCACCGGCTTGACCGAGTTGCCGTGCA
>JBGQEX010000289.1:0-5079 GCA_041496605.1 Piscinibacter sp. | reverse complement strand
CATTTCATCGCGAGGGGGGGGTGGCGCCAGACCTACCTGGGGCTGGGCGTGTTCGGCGCGCTCAGCATGCCGCCGCTCGCGCTGCTGAGGCGCGCGCGGCCGCCGGCCTTCGCCGCCTCGCCCGTCACGGTGCACGCGGCGACACCATCGAACCGTCCCTTCGGCCTGTCGCTTAACCAGGCGCAGGCGCTGTTGTGCGTGGCCGGCCTGGCCTGCTGCGTAGCGATGTCGATGCCGCAGGTGCACATCGTGGCCTACTGCGGCGACCTCGGCTATGGCGCGGCGCGCGGCGCGCAGATGCTGTCGCTGATGCTGGCCTCGGGCATCGCGAGCCGGCTGATTTCGGGCGTCATCTGCGACCGCATCGGCGGGCTGCGCACGCTGCTGCTCGGCTCGGTGCTGCAGGGCGTGGCGCTGCTGCTGTTCCTGCCCTTCGACGGGCTGGTGTCGCTGTACGTGATCTCGGCGCTGTTCGGGCTGTTCCAGGGCGGCATCGTGCCGTCCTACGCGATCATCATCCGCGAGCACTTTCCGCCGGCCGAGGCCGGTGCGCGGGTCGGCACGGTGCTGATGTTCACGCTGCTGGGCATGGCGCTGGGCGGCTGGTTGTCGGGCAAGGTGTTCGACCTCACCGGTTCGTACCACGCGGCATTCATCAACGGCGTGGCGTGGAACGCGCTGAACCTCACCATCGCGCTCGCGTTGCTGCGGCGCGCGACGCGCCGGCGCGGCTCAGATGCGCTGCAAGGCGCGCTGTAGATCGCCGCGCAAGTCCTCGACATCCTCGACGCCGACCGACAGCCGCACCAGCGCGTCGCCGATGCCGAGCGCCGCGCGCGTTTCGGCCGGTATCGTCGCGTGGGTCATGATCGCCGGGTGCTCGATCAGGCTTTCGACGCCACCCAGGCTTTCGGCCAGCGAGAAGATCTTCACCGCTTCGAGAAAACGCCGCGCGCCGGCCAGGTCGCTGCGCAGATCGAGCGAGATCATGCCGCCGAAGCCGCGCATCTGCTTCTTGGCCAAGGCATGCTGCGGGTGCGACTCGAGCCCCGGGTAGTGCACGCGCGCGACCTGCGGCTGGGCTTCGAGCCACTGCGCCAACGCGAGCGCGTTGCTGCAGTGCCGCTCCATGCGCAGCGCCAGCGTCTTCACGCCGCGCAGCGCGAGGAAGCTGTCGAACGGCCCGGCGATCGCGCCGACCGCGTTCTGCAGGAAACCGAGCCGCTCGCGCAAGGCATCGTGGCGCGCCTCGCGGCCGACCACCGCGACGCCGCCGATCACGTCGGAGTGGCCATTGAGGTACTTGGTGGTCGAGTGCACGACCACGTCGAAGCCGAGCTCCAGCGGGCGCTGCACCCAGGGGCTGGCGAAGGTGTTGTCGGCCGCGCACAGGATGCCGCGCGCGCGGCAGATGTCGGCAATGGCGCGCAGGTCGGCCAGGCGCAGCAGCGGGTTGGTCGGCGTCTCGACCCACACCAGCTTGGTCTGCGGCGTCAGCGCGGCCACGAGCTTGGCCGGGTCGGTGAGATCGACGAAGCTGAAGCGGTGGCCGGCGCTGCGCGCGCGCACGCGCTCGAACAGCCGGAAGGTGCCGCCGTACACGTCGTCGCCGGAGACGACGTGCGAATTGGCGTCGATGCACTCGAGCACCGTCGAGATCGCCGCCAGCCCCGACGCGAACGCGTAGCCCTGCGCGCCGCCTTCGAGGTCGGCCACGCAGCGCTCGAAGGCCCAGCGCGTCGGGTTGTGCGAGCGGCCGTAGTCCAGCCCCTTGTGCACGCCCGGGCTCGCCTGCACGTAGGTGGAGGTGGCATAGATCGGCGGCATGATCGCGCCGGTGGAGGGGTCGGGCGACTGGCCCGCGTGGATCACCCGCGTGCCGAAGGCCAGTGGGGCGGTCGTTTCGTCGTGGCTCACGTCAGTGTTCTCCGCAAATGGTTCAGCAGGTCGAAGCGGGTGATAAGCCCATGAAAGCCGGTGCCGTCGGCGACCATCGCGACCAGCCCGCGGTCGAGCACGGCTTCGAGTTCCGTCAGGCTCGCCTTCGGTGAGATCGTCTGCGGCGCATCGGTCATCGCGGTGCTGACCGCCGAGCGAAAGCGCGCCGCGTCGGCGTGCACGCTGAGCAGCAGGTCGGACTCGTCGATCACGCCGACCAGCTGCTGGCCGTCGAGCACCGGCAGCTGCGACACATCGGCCGCGCGCATGCGGGCAAAGGCCGTCAGCAGCGTGTCGCTGGCGCCGACGCTGACGACGCTGCCTTCTTCATAGCGGCGCGAGATCACGTCGCGCAGGTCGCCGTAGCGCTTGCGCGCGAGCAGGCCCTGGTCGAGCATCCACTGGTCGTTGTACACCTTCGACAGGTAGCGCGTGCCGGTGTCGACGACGAAGCTGACCACGCGCTTGGGCGTCGTCTGCTCGCGGCAGTAGCGCAGCGCCGCAGCGAGCAGCGTGCCGGTGGACGAGCCCCCCAGAATGCCTTCGGCGCGCAGCAGCTCGCGTGCGCTGGCGAAGCTCTCTTCGTCGCTGATCGAGTAGGCCTGGGTCACGCCCGACAGCTCGGCAATCGACGGAATGAAGTCTTCGCCGATGCCTTCGACCGCCCACGATCCGGCCCGCCCGACGGTGCCGCTGCGCGTGTACTCGGCAACGATGGAGCCGGCGGGGTCGGCGAGGATGAAACCGAGTTGCGGCTGCACCTTCTTGAAGTAGCGCGTCAGGCCGGTCAGCGTGCCGCCCGAGCCGACGCCGACCGAGATCGCATCGACGTCGTGGCCCATCTGCTGCCAGATCTCCGGGCCGGTGCTGGTTTCGTGGGCCAGCGGGTTGGCCGGGTTGTTGAACTGGTCGGCGAAGTACGCGCCGGGGATGTCGCGGGCCAGCCTGGCGGCGAGGTCCTGGTAGTACTCGGGGTGGCCCTTGCCGACATCGGAGCGCGTGATGTGCACCTCGGCGCCCAGCGCCTTCAGGTGCAGCACCTTCTCGGTCGACATCTTGTCGGGCACCACCAGCACGACGCGATAGCCCTTGGCGCGCGCCACCAGCGCGAGGCCGAGTCCGGTGTTGCCGGCGGTGGCTTCGACCACCGTGCCGCCGGCCTTCAGGCGGCCGTCGCGCTCGGCCGTGTCGACCATCGCGAGGCCGATGCGGTCCTTGATCGAGCCGCCGGGGTTCTGCGATTCGAGCTTGAGGAACAGCGTGCAGGGCCCGGTGTCGAGCCGCGTCACCTCGACCAGCGGCGTGTTGCCGATCAGGTCGAGCACCGCCGGGCGGGTGTGAGTCGTCATGCCATTCACCTTGTGGGTTGGGGCGCAGGAGCAAGCGCATCGTAGCGCCGCGCTGCGCCAGCGTCATTGCTCCGGCCCCCGCGGACGATCGGGCGCTTCGCTCGGCGCGACCATACCCGCGGCGAGCGCGTTCAGCGCGGCGCGGTAACGGCGCAGCACCTGGGCCGCAGTCTCGTTGTGCGGCGCGATCGTCAGCGGCTCCCACAAGGCCGGCTCGATGCCGGCCAGCGTGGCGTGCCGGCGGATCAGCGCTGCGGGTGGCAACGCAAACTGCCCGCCGCTGCCCTCCACACGCGCCGCTTCGGTGCCCAGGTGCACGCCCAGCAGGTACAGGTGCCGGTGCAGCGGCGACAGTTGCTGCTGCACCCGCGCGGCGACGCCGTTTTCGTCGGCTTCGAAACGCTGATTCAGGGCGGCGAATTCCTTCAGATTGCGCACCGGCAGCGCGCCCACCTCAGGCACGCCCAGCAGCAGGGCTTGCTCGCGCGCCTGCGCCAGATGGGCGTCGCCGACGGCGCGCGCAGTGGCCTGAACGTTGGCCGGCGACATCGCGTAGGCGCCGACCCACTGGCTTGCGTAGCCGAGTTCGTAACCCAGGCGCAGCGTGGCGAACCGGTGGCCCGGCGGCAGCCGCTGCAGCGCGTCGCGCGACGCGGCGGCAATCTGTGCGGCCAGCTGCTGCAGCTGGGCCTCGGGATGGCGGTCGAGCAGGCCGACGCGTGCCAGTAACTGTTCGGTCTCGACGGCGTTGAAGGCGGCCAGCTGCAGCCGGCCGAGCGCGATGAACGCCAGCGCGACGGCCAGCGTGTAGGCCAGCACGCGCCAGGTCTCGCTCCAGCCTGAGCCGCGGGGTTGCATGGGGTTGCCCGATGTTTCGCGCTATCGTAGCTGCAGGCCACCGAGGATCCTGCACATGCTGGGCGGTGAACTGTCGTCGCATTTCCTGAATGTCGTGCTGTTGACGCTGCTGATCGCGCCGCTGGTCTTGTGGCGCTATCGGCGCGCGGTGCTGGCCGGCATGCAGGACGTGCCGGGCCCGGTGCTCCCGATCCCGCCCGCCGCAGCGCGCCGGCCCGAGGCGGGGCGCGCGCCGGCACCCGGCGCCGTCGAACCGCTGGCTTGGGAACGGCAGGTACGCCGGCGTGTCTTCGGCGGCGTGCTGCTGGCCACCTTCATTCCCTCGCTGCTGCTGTCGGCGATGTACCTGGTGCTGAGCGATCAGCCGATCACGCCGGCGCACCTGTTTCTGAAGGCGGGCGTGACCTGCAGCGCGGCGGTGCCCATCTTCGCAGTATTGACGGCCACGCCGTTCCTGCGTGCCGTGCGCATGTGGTTGCTGACCTTGGCTGCACTGGCGGCCTGCGGCGTGCTGCTGTCGATGCTGCAGCGACCCTTCTACGGCAAGGCGCCGAGCCTGGACCAGCTGATGAACTTCCCGCTGTTCCTCCAGTTCGCGGCGCTGACGCTGTGGGTGCCGCTGCTGCTCGGCCTGGCCACCGGCGCACGGCGCGTGCGGGGTGTGGCGCCGATCACCTTCGCCGGGCTGCTGGTGTTCGGCCTCGCGCCCTTGCTCGGGCTGCGCCTGACGCAGTGGCTGACCGGCACACCATGGGGCGCGGCCTGGGTCATGTCGGGCACCGGGCTGGACACCGGCTTCATCGTGCTGGCACTGCCGGCCGGGCTGCTCGCATGGCGGCGGCTGAAGGCGCTGGCGCGCGACTACGAAGCCAAGCGCTTCTCCGATGCGCAGCTGCTCGCGCGCACCTGGTGGCTGCTGATCGTGGCCAACAAT
>JBGQEX010000288.1:0-5099 GCA_041496605.1 Piscinibacter sp. | reverse complement strand
GTTTGCGTCGCATCGGGAAACAGCGCGATCAGCGTCAGTGCGTGATAGAAGTGGTGCGTCGCCTCCAACGGACCGCCTTGCGGCAGCGTCGCACAGGCCGACTGCGCGGCCTCGCGCGCCGCGGCGTAGTGCCCGAACGTGAAAGCGGCGATCTCCTTCATGATCAGGCAAGCGGCGATGCCGGGGCCGAACGACGCTTTGTCGACGACCGCCAGACATTCCGACTCGTCGAAGCGATCGTCGTCGAAACTCCCCGGCGCGTGCGTCCGGCCCTTCAGGTTCGCCACGAGTTGCTGCAAGAACCGGATCGTCGCCACGACCGCGTCGTCGTGGCTCAGGCGGGCGAACGCGAGGTCTTTTTCGCAGCCCTTCAATACGTCGTCGAGCGGACTGCCCTGCTCCAGGATCTGCAAGCTGTGGTTCATCGCCTGCAGCCACTCCGAAATGTCGTGCGACCCGGGACGTCGAGCGTGCGCAACAACTCGTGGTCCTGACGGAAGCGCGCGAGCCGTGCCGGCGTGGCATTCTCGGGTTGCAGCTGGTTCACGAGCGCCAAGGCGTCATCGGTCAGGCGCCGCGCACGATGAGTCTGCCATGCTGAGGTGGTGCATGGCTTATCAATGGCCTCAAACCCCGCAATCATTGCCATTCACCGATCAAGCGAAGGCCTCGCGGATACAACTGACAGATGCGGATACGCGGGACATCTCTTGTCCCCTCGGGCGAATTCTAGATGACCCAACTGCACCTGCGCTTGCGTGCCGGGCATCGATGTGCGGGTAGCGCGTACCCGTGGGTTCACCGGATCGTTACGAAACCGTAACCCCGACCTCGCCCGTGGGGCCATTTGCGTCGCCCCACTTGGCCCGGCGCTGAGATTCGGCGACACTATGATCGATTTAGTTTCTGGCTGGATTCCAGTCGTTCTCCATGTCCAACTCGGTCACCATCACTCAGATCGCCGAGACTGCCGGCGTCAGCACCGCCACGGTGGACCGTGTCCTGAACAGCCGCCCCGGCGTGAACCCGACGACCGTGCGCAAAGTGCGCGAGGCCATGGCGACCCTCGGCGGCGGCGCCCCGATTCGCGGCCGCCCGCGCTCGACGTCGAACTACCTGTTTGCCTTCGTGCTGCCGGCCGCCCGGCTGGGCTTCTTCGATCTGGTCGACCGGGTCGTAGCGCAGACGGCCGGCGAGTTCCGCCACCAGCACATCACCGAGGTGACCCACCGGCTGCCGGTGGTCGATGCCAACGTCTTCGCGGCCGAGCTGGCGAAACTGTCGGATATGGATGGCGTGGCGCTGCTGGCGCCCGACGTGCCGCCGGCCAAACTCGCGATCAATGAGCTGGTGCGTGCCGGCGTGCACGTGGTGACGCTGTTTTCCGACGTGCCCGGCTCACTGCGCGAGACCGCGATCGGCGCCGACAACCGCGCGGCGGGCCGCACGGCAGGCTTGCTGCTGGGCCGGTCACTGCCGCGCGACGCGTCGGGCCTGTGCGCGCTGATGTCGCCGGCCACCCGCTATGCCGCCGAGATCGACCGCCGGATCGGCTTCCAGCAGGTGCTGGAGGAGCGCTTCCCCAACGCCCGGCCGCTGCGCCTGTTCGAGCTGCCCGAGTCGGAGGACGAGGCCTACGAATACGCACGCACTGTGCTCGCCCCCGATGCGACCGGCGGCCGACTCGACGCGCTCTACAACGTCGGCCCATGCAGCTTCGGCATCGCCCGTGCACTGGCCGAACATGGGTACGGCCACGACCTGATGTTCGTCGCCCATGACCTGCTCGAAGTGCATCGCTCGATGCTGCTATCGGGCGCGCTCAGCTATCTGCTGCACCAGGACGTGCAATACGCAGTGACGGCGGCCAGCCGCGTGCTGCGTGCCTTGTGCGACGGCGTGCGCGGCGCGCTGGCGATCAACAACCCGCGCATCGAGATCCTCACCGCCGAAAATCTCGCGTGACAGCGGCACCCTGGCGCACAATTCCGTTAAGGATGGTTTTGCGCGATGAAGAAGTTCATCAACTCAATCGATGACCTGGTGCAAGACAGTGTCGCCGGCTTGGTCATGGCCCACGAGGACCTGCTCGCGCTGAACGAAACGCCTTTGTTCGTCTGTCGACGCACCCCCAAACAGGCTCGCGTGGCGCTGATGTCGGGCGGTGGCTCGGGTCACGAGCCGCTGCACACGGGCTACGTGGGTTTCGGCATGCTCGACGCCGCTTGCCCGGGCCAGGTGTTCACCGCACCGACACCCGATCAGATCGTCGCCGCTGCGCAGCGAGTCGAGGCCGGCCAGGGCGTCTTGATGATCGTGAAGAACTATGGCGGCGACTGCACGAGCTTCGAGGTTGCGCGCGACATGCTCGAGATGGAGTTCGCCACCGTGCTGGTCAACGACGACGTGGCGGTCGAGCAGTCCACCCACACGACCGGGCGGCGCGGCGTCGCGGGCGCGCTGATCGTCGAGAAGATGATCGGGGCGGCGGCCGAAGCGGGCGCGAACCTTTACGAATGCAAGGCGCTCGGCGTGCGCGTCAACGCCAACACCGCCTCGATGGGCGTTGCACTCACGAGCTGCACAGTGCCCGAAGCGGACGCGCCCACCTTCGACATCGACCCCTGCGAGATGGAGGTCGGCGTGGGCATTCACGGCGAACCGGGCCGCTACCGGCGATCCCTTATGCCGGCGGACGACATTGTCGCGCTGCTGCTGGAGCCGATCCTCAAGGACTTGGCCCTCGCGGCGGGCCGCTCGGTGCTGCTGCATGTCAACGGCTTCGGCGGTACGCCGCTGATCGAATTGCACCTGCTCAACAGAATCGCGACGCAGCGGCTGCGCGCCGAGGGCATGCAGGTCAAGCGTTGGCTTGTCGGCAATCACACGACTTCGCTCGAAATGGCCGGCGCGTCGCTCACTTTGACGGCGCTCGACGACGAGCTCACCGCGCTGTGGGATGCGCCGGTCACGACGCCTTCATTGCGCTGGTGAGGCTTCCAGCCGGAACTGCGCGATCGCGTCGACCAGCGCTGCGGCCTGGCCCTTCAGGCTTTCCGCTGCCGCGGCCGACTGCTCGACGAGCGCGGCGTTCTGTTGCGTCATGCGGTCCAGCGTGGCCACCGATTCGTTGATGTGCCCGAGGCCGTCGGACTGCTCCCGGGTGCTGGCGGTGATCGTCCCCAGTGTCGCGTTGACATGCCGCACGCCGGCAAGGATTTCCTGCACGCGTGCGCTGGCCGCATCGGCCAGCAGCGACCCGCCCTGAACCTCTGCGACGCTGCCGGCGATCAGCTCCTTGATCTCCTTGGCCGCTGCCGCCGAGCGCTGGGCCAGGCTGCGCACTTCGGCCGCCACCACCGCGAAGCCGCGCCCGCTGTCGCCGGCCCGCGCCGCCTCCACCGCGGCGTTCAGGGCAAGGATGTTGGTCTGGAATGCGATGGTGTCGATCACCCCGGTGATCTCTGCGATGCGCTTGCTGCTTGCAGTGATGCTCCCCATCTTCTGCACCACATCGCGCATCGCCGCGCCGCCGCGTTCAGCCGCTTCGGAGGCGCTGCATGCCAGGCCGTCTGCCGTGTGCGTGGCGTCGGCCGCCTGGCGCACGTTGCCATGCACCTGCTCCATCGCCGAGGTGGTTTGCTGCAGGCGAGCAGCGGTCTCCTCGGTGCGCCGGCTCAGGTCCTGGTTGCCGCAGGCGATCTCCGAGGACGCCAGCGAGATCGCGTCGGCCGATGAGCGCACCGCCCCCAGCATCTCGACAAAGCGCAGCCGCATGCGCTCGACGCCGCTCATCATGCTGCCGATCTCATCGGCGCGCCCGCTGGGCACCGGCATCGACAGGTCGCCGTCAGCGACCCGCTCCAGCGACAGCGTCAGCAACTGCAGCGGCTTGCCGACCCAGCGGCGGATCAACAGGTACTGGCCGGCGCACAAGGCCAGCGCCGCCACCGCGAACATCGCGAGAAACGGCGCGAGCGTGGCCCATTGCGTCCGCATCGCCTCGCTGCCCGAGACTTCCCCCACGACAATCCAGCCGGTGCCCGCGCTGGGTCGCGCGACGGCAAAGCGGTCGGTGGCCGTCGGGCGGAGCACGGGGCGAAGGCCGCTCAGCTCGGTGCCGGGTGTGCTCGAGCGCAAGGCAGCCAGCAGCTCGGGTCCGGCGCCGGCGACGTCGGCCAGCGTGCGACCGCGCAGTGCAGGCGGCAGCATCAGAGTCGCTTGCTGCGCATCGCCTCCGCGCGGATCGAGCACATACACACCGCCGCTGTCGAAGAACCGGGCACCCGCCACCATTTGTTCTAGCGAGCGGTCGAACTCCGTCAGGTCGAACGCGACGAACAACGCGCCAACCACTTGTTCCTGCAGGTCGCGCACCGGCTGCAGCCTCGTGATGAAGGAGCGGCCGTACAGGCTCGCGCGCCCGACGTAGGGCTGGCCGCGCAGCAGTCCGGCATACGCCGGGTGTGTAGCGTCCACCAACATCCCCATCGCACGTTCGCCCTTGTCGTTCTTCACGGAAGTGCTCACCGCGACGAAGGCTTTGCCGCGCTTCATCAGCACCGCCGCGGAGCCGCCCGTGAATTCGGTGAACTTGTCGCAGGGGTTGTGGTACTCGTTGAGAGCGATGCCCAGCTGCGTCAAGCGACCGTTGGCTTCATCGAGCGCGAAGTTCTTGCCGAACTGGTCGCCGAACACTTTGAAGAAGCGCTCGACCAGCAGCTTGGCCGTCTGGTCGTAGGCATCCATCGCCTGCGCGACGGCTTCGACCTTTGCGTCGACCCAGGACACGGTCCGCTCCTGTGCGCGCTTGCTGAGCATGACGGTCATGACGGCGCAGATGCCGGCCAGAACGGCCAGCAGAAACGCGCCGCCGAACAGCGTGATCCTGCGGGCCACGCTCGCGCGGGTGTTGTCGACCAGATTCGGGTGCATGGGCATCTCCTGTTGCGTGGCAGCGACAAAGGACCCCGTGTCCAGGCCGCCTTGGCGTGAAGTATCGGACTGATGGCATTTTTCTTTAGTTGATGCTACAAGATTGATTTATTATCATGATGTCGCAATAACACATTGATGCAAAACGGATCCTCCGCTCATCT
>JBGQEX010000287.1:0-5108 GCA_041496605.1 Piscinibacter sp. | reverse complement strand
GCCAACGCTTCCATGATCCGATCGCGCGGGCCGTCGGCCACGATCTTTCCGCCGTCGACGACGATCACGCGCGTGACCATGGCCAGCATCGAGGTGCGGTGTGTGACCAGCACCACCGTCTTGTGCTGCGCAAAGGCGTTGACCTTGGCGGTGATCTGCGCCTCGGTGGAGAAGTCCATCGCACTGGTGGGTTCGTCGAGCAGCAGGATCGGCGCGTTGTGCAGCACCGCGCGGGCCAGGCCCACGCTTTGCCGCTGCCCACCCGACAGCGATTCGCCGCGCTCGCCCACCGTCATGTCGAAGCCGCGTGGATGGCGGTTGACGAAATCGGTCATGCCGGCCACCTCGGCCGCGGCGACCACCGCCGAGTCGTCGGCATAAGGCATGCCGAAGGCGATGTTCTCGCGCAGCGTGCCGTAGAACAGCGTCACGTCCTGCGACACGCAGCCGCAGTTGCGCCGCACGTCGGCCGGGTCGAGCTGGCGCAGGTCGATGCCGTCGAGCAGCACCGCGCCGTCGGTCGGTTGGTACAGGCCCATGATCAAGCGCTGGATGGTCGACTTGCCCGAGCCGACGCGCCCGATCAGCGCCACCCGTTCGCCGGCTGCGATCTTGAAGCTCAGGCCTTCGAGGGCCGAGTCCTGCCGGTTCGGGTAGGCGAACTTGACGTTGCGGAATTCGATGTCGCCGCGCAGCTGCGGGCGCTGGATGAAGCTGACGCCTTCAGGGCGTTCGACCGGCTTGTCCATGATCTTGTTGAGCGACTCGAGCGCAGTGCGCGCGCCCTGGTACTGCATCAGCAGGCCGACGATCTGGCCGGCTGGCGACAACGCACGCGACGACAGCATGCTGGCCGCGATCAGCGCACCCATCGTCAGCTCTTTCTGGCTGATGAGGTAGACACCGATCAGGATCAGCGTCACCGACACCAGCTGCGTCAGCGTGCTCGTGCTGTACATGGCCGACGACGACAGCGCACGCATCTTGACGTTGGTGCGCGCCAGGAACGCGTTGGCGCGTTCCCATTTCGACTGGACCACGCTTTCGGCGCCCTGCGACTTGATGGTCTCGATGGCGGTCAGGCTTTCGATCAGCGTCGCGTTGCGCAAGGCACCGGCCTTGTAGGTGGTCTCGGACAATTGATGCAGCCGGTGCTGCAGCACATAACCCATGACGAGGATGATGAGGAACGCCACCACCACGGGCACCGCGAGCCACGGCGAGATCCAGGCCATCACGCCGACGAACAGCAGCGCGAACGGCAGGTCGATCAGCGCGGTGACGGTGCTCGAGGCGATGAAGTCGCGCACCTGCTCGAAGCCGCGCAAATTGGCCGCGAACGAGCCGACCGACTCGGGCCGGTGTTCGAGCCGCAGACCCAGCACCTTCTCCATCAGCGTGGCCGAGATCTGCACGTCGATGCGCGCGCTGGCTTCGTCGACGAAGTGGCTGCGCAGCAGGCGCATGAACAGGTCGGCACCGAGAACGAGCAACACGCCGACGGCCAGGGCCCATAACGTCTCGATGGCGTTGTTCGGCACCACGCGGTCGTAGACGTTCATCGAGAACATCGGGAAGGCGAGGGCGAACAGGTTGATCAGCAGCGCCGCCCACAGCACGTCGCGGTAGACGAAGCGCTGCGTCAGCAGTGCGCTCCAGAACCAGTGCCGCGCCTTGGGGGCTCGAACCTCCGGAGTGCGTGCATCGAAGCGGAAATGCGGGCGCACGAACAGCGTGACGCCGCTGTAGCGCTGCACCAGGTCGGCGCGGGTCAGGCCTACCGAGCCCTGGCCTGTTTCGGGCAGCAGCACGCGGGCGCGCTCGTCGCCACTGTCGGCGCCCTCCCAACCGAGCAGCACACAGGCCTGGTTGTCGCGCAGGATCAGGATGGCCGGCAGTGCGGCGCCGTCGATGCGATCGAGTGCGACACGCTGCAGCTTGGCCGACATGCCGGCCCGCGCGGCCGCGCGTTCGGCCAGTTCCAGCGAGAGCCGGCCGTGGTTTTCGGTGCCCAGCGGCAGGCCGGCAGAGAGCGACGCGCGCGAACTCGCCTGGCCATGCAGCCGGCAGACCTCGACGAGGCAGTCGAGCAAGGGATCGGGATGGACCAGGTCTTCCCGCAAACGCTGGACGGTGGCAGGGGTGTGGGTGGGCGGCGCCGTGTCTGTCATGGGGGGTCGGGTCCTCAGCCGATATCGGCACAGTGCACGCCGAATTGACCCCGGCGACGGTCATCGAAGAAGCGCTGCAGCGTTTCGCGCACCGTGCGGAAGGCCAGCAGGTCCCACGGCACCTCTTCCTCGCGGAACAGCTGCGCCTCGATGGTCTCGGGGCCGGGGGCGAAGTCGGTGTCGCGCAGCGTCGCACGGTAGAACAGGTGCACCTGGCCGACACGCACGACGTTGAGCACCGTGTACAGGCCGAGCAGGTCGACGCGCGCGCCGGCCTCCTCTACGGTCTCCCGGATCGCCCCCTCGGCCGTCGTTTCACCCAGCTCCATGAAGCCGGCCGGCAGCGTCCACAGGCCGAAGCGCGGCTCGATGTTGCGGCGGCACAGCAGCACCTTGTCGTTCCACACCGGCAGCGTTCCGACCACATTGACCGGGTTCTCGTAGTGAACGGTGCCGCAGACCTTGCAGACGGCGCGCTCGCGGTTGTCGGCGGGCGGAATCGTGTACGGCGCTTCCGCGCCGCAGGCCCTGCAGTGCTTGATGCTGCGCGCTTGGAACATGGCGGCGAGTTTAGTCCGGCGCCTGCAGGTGCGTAAGCTCGGAAACCGCGCTCCATGGCATCATTCCGTGAACATTGCACCTCGTCGCGGAGAGTCAGCCCATGAGCTTCGTCGTTCCCGCTGCCCCGATCCCCAGCATCCCCGTCAAGGGGGCGGCTGCCGGCGACGCCTTCCCCGTGCACCGCATCTACTGTGTCGGCCGCAACTACGTGGAGCACGCCATCGAAATGGGCCACAGCGGACGCGAGGCGCCGTTCTTCTTCATGAAGCCGGCCGATGCGGTGCTGCCGGTGGCCGAAGGCGAGGTCGGCCGCATGCACTACCCGAGCCTGACCCACAGCCTGCATCACGAGGTGGAGCTTGTGGTGGCGATCGGCAAGGGCGGGCGCGACATTGCCGCGGCCGACGCGCTGGATCATGTGTGGGGCTACGCCGTCGGGCTGGACATGACGCGGCGCGACCTGCAAAACGACATGAAGAAGCAGGGCCGGCCGTGGTGCATCGGCAAGGGCTTCGACGAGTCGGCACCGATCGGCGCGGTCGTGCCGAAGGCGTTGTGCGGGCTGGGCGCGGGCACGAAGATCGTGCTCGAAGTCAACGGCGTGGTGCGCCAGGCCAGCGAGATCGACAAGTTGATCTGGAGCGTGCCCGAGATCATCGAGCATCTCTCCGCCGCCTGGACGCTGGCGAGCGGCGACCTGATCTTCACCGGCACACCTGAAGGCGTGGCCGCCGTCGTCGTCGGCGACACGCTGCATGCACGCATCGACGGCGTAGGCTCGCTCGAGGTGAACGTCGTAGCCCGTTGAGGCACCCCATGATGCAGCTGTACAACTACTTCCGCTCGTCGGCGTCGTATCGGGTGCGCATCGCGCTCGCGCTGAAAGGGCTGGCCTACGACTACATGCCGGTGCAGCTGCTCAAGAGCGAGCACCTCGGCGAGTCGTACGCCGCGGTGTCGGCGTCGCGCCTGGTGCCGCTGCTGAAGGACGGCGACGCCGTCCTCACGCAGTCGTTGGCGATCATCGAATACCTCGACGAAACCTACCCCGCTCCGCCGCTGCTGCCGGGCGACGCGCTCGCGCGGGCGCGCATTCGCGCGCTGGCGCTCGACATCGCCTGCGAGATTCATCCGCTGAATAACCTGCGCGTACTGCGCTACCTCGTGCACGACCTGAAAGTCAGCGACGACGACAAGAACCGCTGGTATCGACACTGGGTCGAGACCGGCCTGGAAACGGTCGAACGCCAGCTCGCGTCGCATTCGGGCACCGGGCGTTTCTGCCACGGCGATGCGCCGACGCTGGCCGACATCACACTCGTGCCGCAGATGTTCAACGCCCAGCGCATGGACTGCCGGCTCGACCATGTGCCGCAGGTGATGCGCGTGTTCGCCGAGTGCATGAAGCTCGACGCATTCGCGAAGACGCAGCCGTCGGCCTGTCCCGACGCCACTTGATGAACCCCGACTGGCTGGTCCCCCACTGGGATGCCGTGGGCGTCGGCGCTTTGATGAGCACGCGCCGTGGCGGCTTCAGTGCCGCGCCGTACGACAGCATGAACCTGCGCGGCGACATTGGCGACGACCCGCAGGCGGTGCATAGCAACCAGCGGCTGTTCGCCGAGTCGATCGGGACGACGCCGGTCTATCTGAATCAGGTCCACGGCGCCGCCGTGGTGCGTTTGTCCGCCGCCGACGCTGCGCCCGATGCGCCGCTGCACGATGCCGATGCCAGCGTCACCACCGACCTCGGCCTGGCCTGCGCGGTTCAGGTGGCCGATTGCCTGCCGGTGCTGTTCGCCGCGCCGGGGGGCGTGGCCGCTGCCCATGCCGGTTGGCGCGGGCTGGCCGCGGGCGTGCTCGAAGCCACACTGCGCTCGCTGTGCGAGGCCGCGCGTTGCGAGCCGGCACAGGTGCAAGTGTGGCTCGGTGCGTGCATCGGTCCGCGTCAGTTCCAGGTTGGCCCCGATGTGCTGCGTGCGTTCGGCGCGAGCGAAGACGCCAGCGACCCGTCGCGTTTCAAACCCGGGGCGACCCCGGGCAAGTGGCTGGCCAACCTGCCGCTGCTGGCGCGCGACCGGCTTCAGGCGTGCGGCGTGCGCGCGATCACCGGCGGCATCTGGTGCACCGTCGAGGACGCCTCAAGGTTCTTTTCGTTCCGGCGCGACCGCATCACCGGCCGCATGGTCGCCGCCGTCTGGCGGCGCGGCTGATCTCGCCGCGGCTGCATCGGCAGCACGTTGCGCGCGCCGACGCGCCGGGGTTCCCAGCAGGTACATCACGATGGCCAGCGGCACCGCGCCATACAGCACGAACGTGAAGACCGCGCCGAGCACGCTGCCATTGCTGCTGGTCGCCTCGACGAGGGCCATCATC
>JBGQEX010000286.1:0-5135 GCA_041496605.1 Piscinibacter sp. | reverse complement strand
GCCGGCTACAAGGCGGTGATGATCGCCGCCGACAAGTACCAGCGCTTCTTCCCGATGCTGATGACCGCGGCCGGCACCGTGAAGGCCGCACGCGTGGTGATCCTCGGCGTCGGCGTGGCCGGCCTGCAGGCGATTGCCACCGCCAAGCGGCTCGGCGCCGTGATCGAGGCGAGCGATGTGCGCCCGAGCGTGAAGGAGCAGGTCGAGAGCCTGGGCGCCAAGTTCATCGACGTGCCCTACGAGACGGCCGACGAGAAGGAAGCCGCCGAAGGCGTGGGCGGCTACGCGCGGCCGATGCCGCAAAGCTGGCTCGACCGGCAGAAGCTCGAGGTGGCCAAGCGCGTCGCGGCCGCCGACATCGTCATCACCACCGCGCTGATCCCGGGTCGGCCGGCGCCGGTGCTGGTGACCGAGGACATGGTCAAGGCGATGAAGCCCGGCTCGGTGATCGTCGACCTGGCGGCGCCCAACGGCGGCAACTGCCCGCTGACCGAAGCCGGCCGAACCGTGATCAAGCACGGCGTGACCATCGTCGGCGAGACCAACCTGCCCGCGCTCGTGGCCGCCGACGCCTCCGCGCTGTACGCGCGCAACGTGTTCGACTTCCTCAAGCTCGTGCTGACCAAGGAAGGCACGTTCAACGTACCGATGGACGACGACATCGTGGTGGCCTGCCTGATGACGCAAGGTGGCGAGGTCAAGCGCAAATGAGCACCACCCGAGTGATGCTGCGCGCGAAGTTGCACCGCGCCACCGTCACCGAAGCCGACCTGCACTACGAGGGCTCCTGCGGCATTGACGAAGACCTGCTCGACGCCGCCGACATGCGCGAGTACGAGCAGATCGACCTGTACAACGTGCAGAACGGCGAGCGCTTCTCGACCTACATCATCAAGAAGCCGCGCGGCTCGGGCGCCATCTCGCTGAACGGCGCGGCCGCGCGCAAAGCGCATGTGGGCGATCTGCTGATCATCTGCACCTATGCGCCGATGAGCGAAGACGAAGCGCGCAACTACAAGCCCAAGCTGGTGCTGCTCGACGAGCGCAACGGCATCAAAGAAATACGCAAACTCTGAGGACACCAGATGGACGCCATCAGCCCCACCATCATCAACCTGATCATCTTCGTGCTGGCGATCTACGTCGGCTACCACGTCGTGTGGACCGTGACGCCGGCGCTGCACACGCCGCTGATGTCGGTGACCAACGCGATTTCGGCGATCGTCATCGTCGGCGCGATGCTCGCCGCGGCGCAAACCGAAACCGGCCTGGGCAAGGCGATGGGCGTGCTCGCCGTGGCGCTGGCCGCGGTCAACGTGTTCGGCGGCTTCCTCGTCACGCGGCGCATGCTCGAGATGTTCAAGAAGAAGGACAAGAAGGCGGTCGAGGGAGCCAAGCAATGAGCCTCAACCTCGTCACCCTGCTGTACCTCGTTGCGAGCATCTGCTTCATCCAGGCGCTCAAGGGCCTGTCGCACCCGACGACCTCGATCCGCGGCAACCTGTTCGGCATGGTCGGCATGGCCATTGCCGCGCTGACCACCGCGGCGCTGATCGTCAAGATCGCCAGCGGCAACGTCTCCGGCCTGGGCTGGGTGCTGATCGGCGTGCTGGTCGGCGGCGGCTACGGCGCCTACCGCGCCAAGACCGTCGAGATGACGCAGATGCCCGAGCTGGTCGCGTTCTTCCACAGCATGATCGGCATGGCCGCCGTGTTCATCGCCGTCGCCGCGGTGGCCGAACCCTGGGCCATGCTGCACGGGCTGGACAAGGGCGCGCCGATCCCCGCCGGCAACCGCCTCGAGCTGTTCTTGGGCGCGGCGATCGGCGCCATCACCTTCAGCGGCTCGGTGATCGCCTTCGGCAAGCTCAGCGGCAAGTACAAGTTCCGCCTGTTCAAGGGCGCCCCGGTGGTGTTCCCCGGCCAGCACCTGCTCAACCTGGTGCTGGGTCTGGCGACCATCGCGCTGGGCCTCGCCTTCATGCTGACCCAGAGCTGGCCCGCCTTCGTCGGCATGCTGGCGCTCGCCTTCGTGCTCGGCGTGCTGATCATCATCCCGATCGGCGGCGCCGACATGCCGGTGGTGGTGTCGATGCTCAACAGCTACTCGGGCTGGGCCGCGGCGGGCATCGGCTTCAGCCTGAACAACAGCATGCTGATCATTGCCGGCAGCCTGGTCGGGTCATCGGGCGCGATCCTCTCGTACATCATGTGCAAGGCGATGAACCGCTCGTTCTTCAACGTGATCCTGGGCGGCTTCGGCGGCGAGGGCGGGCCGGCGCAGGGCGCGCAGGAGCAGCGCCCGGTCAAGAGCGGCAGCGCCGACGACGCGGCCTTCATCCTCGGCAACGCCGAGACGGTGATCATCGTGCCGGGCTACGGCCTGGCGGTGGCGCGCGCGCAGCATGCGGTCAAGGAGCTCGCGCTCAAGCTGGGCGAAAAGGGCGTGACCGTGAAGTACGCGATCCACCCGGTGGCCGGGCGCATGCCGGGCCACATGAACGTGCTGCTGGCCGAGGCCGAAGTGCCCTACGACCAGGTGTTCGAGATGGAGGACATCAACGGCGAGTTCGGCCAGGCCGACGTGGCGATCATCCTCGGCGCCAACGACGTGGTGAACCCCGCCGCGCACACCAAGGGCAGCCCGATCTACGGCATGCCCATCCTCGAGGCCTTCAAGGCCAAGACCGTCATCGTCAACAAGCGCTCGATGGCCGCCGGCTATGCCGGCCTGGACAACGAGCTGTTCTACATGGACAAGACGATGATGGTGTTCGGCGACGCCAAGAAGGTGGTCGAGGACATGGCCAAGGCCCTGGACTGACACGCTGCGGCGGCGCGCTACGTCGCCAACAGCGTCGCCACCTCGGCCGACGAGCGCACGCCCAGCTTGGCGTAGACGCGGGCACGGTGCACTTCCACCGTGCGCATCGACACGCGCAGTTCGTCGGCGATCACCTTGTTGAGCTTGCCTGCCGCCACGCGCAGCATCACCTCGCGTTCGCGATCGGTCAGGCTCGCCAGCCGCGCGTCGCGCTCGGCCGCGCGCGCGCCCTGGGCATGGAGGGTGGCCTCGACGGCCAGCGCCTGCTCGATGCGGTCGGCCAGCGCGTTGTCGCCATAGGGCTTCTCGAGAAAATCGAAGGCGCCTTTCTTCAGCGCTTCGACCGCCATCGGGACGTCGCCGTGGCCGGTCAGGAACAGCACCGGGTTGCGCAACTGCAGCGCCATCAGCTCCTCGTGCAGGCGCAGGCCCGACATCGGCTCCATGCGGATGTCGAGCAGGAACACGCCGCGCACCGGCCGCGGCGCGCGGCACAGCGCGTCGAGCAGCGACGGCCCGCTCGCATGCGCGCGCACCTCGAGCCCGCGCGACGCGAGGAGGAATGACACCGCCTCGCGCACGCCGGTGTCGTCGTCGACGAGGTACACCGGCGCCTTGCCGATCACTGCGCTCATGATGATGCTTCCTCTTGGGCTGACAGCACGGCGTTCGCGTGCGCGATCACCGGCAGGCTGAACGAAAAGCGCGCGCCGCCACCGGGCGCCGCCGCGGCGTCGAACGCGCCGTGGTGCGCCTCGATGATGGAGCGGCAGATGGCCAGGCCCATGCCCATGCCGTCGCGCTTGGTCGAATAGAACGGCGCGCACAGCGTCTCGATGCCATGGCCGCCGATGCCGGGCCCGTTGTCGACGACGTCGATGCGCACGAAGCGAGCCGCCAGGTCCGGCGCCGCCACCGGGCTGCTCGCGACCTGGATGCGCCGCTCGCCCGCTTGCGTGGCCAGCGCGTCGGCGGCATTGCGCACCAGGTTGATGACCACCTGCTCGATCAGCACCTGGTCGGCGACAACCTGAGGCAGCGCGGGGTCGAGCGCGAACTCGACCGCCACGCCGCGGCGCTGCAGCTCGCGCTGCAACAGCGCCACCGCATCGCGGATGATCTGATTCAGCTCGCAGGCCTCGTGCTGCGGCTCGCGCCGTGTCAGGAACTCGCGGATGCGCTGCACGATGCGTCCGGCATGCGCCGCCTGCTGGCCGAGCCGCTCCAGCGCGCCCATCACCACCGAGTCGGGTTGGCCGCTGCGCTGCAGCGAGTTGGTGATGCCGGTGGTGTAGCTGGCGATCGCCATCAGCGGCTGGTTCAGCTCGTGAGCCAGCGTCGAGGCCACTTCGCCGAGCATCGTCAGGCGGGCGTGGTGTGCCATCGTCTCGGTCTGGCGGTGTTCGCGCTCCTCGAGCTGCTTGCGTTCAGTGATGTCGACGATCGACCCCATCCAGCCGATCTGCCGGCCGTTGGCGTCGACCAGCGGCGACTCGAACACCATCACGTCGAGCGAGCGGCCGTCGCGGCGGCGCCATGACGCCTCGTAGCCTTCGCGCGGCGCCTGGCCGGCAAGGTTGCGGCGCAGACGCCACATCACCTCGTCGATCGCGTCGGGTGGCCAGTACGGCATCGGCGGCGACCGCCCGATCAGCTCGTCGGCGCGGTAGCCCACCATGTCGCAGAAGGTGCGGTTGACATACAGCAACCGGCCCTGGTCGTCGCGCGCACGCAGGCCCACCAGCGCGGAGTCTTCCATTGCGCCGCGCCACGCCGCCTCGCTGCGCCACGACGCCTCGGCGTTCATGACCTGGTGCATCTGCCGCCGCAGCAAGGCGGTGGCCACGCCGATCAGCAGCAGGAAGCCGCCGATCAACACCAACGGCAGCGTGCGAAACCATGGCAGCGGCGCCTCGCGCTGCGTGAGCTGCAAATACGTGTCGTGCAGCGACGGCCCGAAACTCACGCGGTAGCTGTCGCCACGGGCGCGCGACGCGCTGTCGGCCGTCGATGCGATGACCTGGTCGAAGCCGTCGACGAGCTGCACGTCGTACTTTCGCGCCAGCCACCACGGCACGCCGCGCCTGAGCAGCACCGCCGGCGCGAAACGCGCGACCAGCATGCCGCCCGGCGCGTCCGCGGAACCGACCGGCGCCACCAGGTGCATCGACAAGCCGGGCTCGTCCTGCGGGCTCGCCACTGCCGGCTGCGGTACCGGCGAGCGTTCCGGCACGTGGGCAATGATGCGGTTGCGCGGGTCGAGCCAGGTCACGCTGAGCCAGAGGCGGCGCAGGCCGGCGGCCACCTCGGG
>JBGQEX010000285.1:0-5148 GCA_041496605.1 Piscinibacter sp. | reverse complement strand
CGGATAGCGTGTTATCGGCTCGGTGCCGCAGCGCTTGAGCATCGTGCCCGAGGCGGGGCCTTCCTATTGGCGGATAGGTTCTAAGCTGTGGGCCTGGAGAACCGCCGCATGCCCCGTATCGCCACCCCCACCCGTACCGATGGCCCCGACGACTACGAGGCGCTTTACCGCGACTTCCACTGGCAGGTCCCCGCGAGTTTCAATATCGCCGCGGTCTGCTGTGCCCGCTGGGCACGCCAGACACCCGACGCCACGGCTGTTATCTACGAACACGAGAACGGCGAGCGCAGCACGCTGAGCTACGCCCAGCTGCAGCGCGACGCCAATCGCCTGTCGCATGCGCTGCAGCGCCTGGGCGTGGCCCGCGGCGACCGGGTGGCCATCGTGATGCCGCAGCGGCCGCACACGGCGATAGCGCACATGGCGCTGTACCAGCTCGGCGCGGTGGCCATGCCGCTGTCGATGCTGTTCGGCCCCGACGCGCTCGACTACCGCCTGCGCAACAGCGAGGCGGCGGTGGCGATCGTCGACGAGAGCGCCATCGCCAACCTGCTGCTGGCGCGTGCCGGGTGCCCGTCGTTGAAGACGGTGTTGGCGGTCGGTGCCGCGCAGGGGCAGGGCGACATCGACTGGACGGCGGCCCTCGAGCGCGAGTCCGACCGCTTCACCGCGCTCGAGACGAAGGCCGATGACGCCGCGGTGCTCATCTACACCAGCGGCACCACCGGCCCGCCCAAGGGCGCGCTGATACCGCACCGCGCACTGATCGGCAACCTGAGCGGATTCGTCTGCAGCCAAAACTGGTTTCCGCAGCACGATGCGGTGTTCTGGTCCCCGGCCGACTGGGCCTGGACCGGCGGCTTGATGGACGCGCTGCTGCCCACGCTGTACTTTGGCCGCCCCATCGTCGCCTACCAAGGGCGTTTCGCGCCGGAGAAGGCCTTCGAGTTGATGCAGCGACATCGTGTCACGCACACCTTCCTGTTCCCCACCGCGCTGAAGGCGATGATGAAGGCAGTGCCGGCGCCGCGCGAACGGTACGCGCTGCAGCTGCGCGCCATCATGAGCGGAGGCGAAGCGGTGGGCGACGCGGTGTTCGCCTACTGCCAACAGCAGCTCGGCGTCGGCGTCAACGAGATCTTCGGCCAGACCGAGATCAACTACATCGTCGGCAACTGCTCGCTGCACTGGCCGGCGCGCCCCGGCAGCATGGGCCGGCCGTACCCCGGCCACCGCGTCGCGGTGATCGATGACGACGCCCGCGAATGTCCGCGCGGCGTGGCCGGCGACGTGGCCGTGCACCGGCGTGACATCCATGGCCACCCCGACCCGGTGTTCTTCCTCGGCTACTGGAAGAACGACGAGGCCACGCGCCACAAGTTCACCGGTGAGCCCGACGACAGCTGGTGCCGCACCGGCGACATGGCATTGATGGACGAAGACGGCTACCTCTGGTACCAGGGCCGCAGCGACGACGTGTTCAAGGCCGCCGGCTACCGCATCGGCCCGAGCGAAATCGAGAACTGCCTGGTCAAGCACAGGGCGGTGGCGAACGCCGCGGTGGTGCCCAAGCCCGACGCCGAGCGCGGCGCGGTGGTCAAGGCCTATGTGGTGCTGGCGCCGGGCTTCGCCGGCACGCCGCAGCTCGTCGACGAACTGCAAGGCCACGTGCGCGGCAAGCTCGCGCCCTACGAATATCCGAAGGAGATCGAGTTCATCGACGCACTGCCGATGACGACCACCGGCAAAGTCCAGCGCCGCTTGCTGCGGTTGCAAGAAGAAGAGCGCGCGAAGGCGTCTTCCCCGCGTGCGCCGGGATGACAACGGTCACGCCTTGTCGCCCGACGGCGGATACGCGGCCGCCAGGCGCCGCACCGTGTTGATGTTGCGCAGCGTCGTCTTCATGCGAAGCGCCTTCTCGAAGCCGACCTTGAAGAAGGCCGACTCGCTCTGCTTCTTCCGGCACAGCCAGTAGGCCTCGCGGCCATGCGTGTGGAAGTCGTCGATGTCGCTGCGATGGCGCAGCAGCGCCAGCAGGCCGTCGGCAGATACCGGCTCGGCGAGGAAGGCCACGTTGAGCGCCTCGGCGGCGGCGAGCGCGGCAGCACTGAACGGCTGGTAGCAGGCGATGGCGCCCACCTCGGTGTCCGACCGAACGAAGGTGGCCACCTCGTAGCCGAGTGCCGCGTGCAGATGGGCTTCGATCTTCGCTTGCAGCGCCGCGCCGCTGCGCGAGCTGCACTCGAAGATCACGTTGCCGCTGGCGATGAAGGTCTCCACCTTGGCCAGTCCGAGCGATTCGAACAGCTCGCGCAACGCGGCCATCGTGACATTGCGGCCGCCGACATTGATGGCGCGCAGGAAGGCGATGTGTCTGGGCATGGCCAATCCTATGCGGCGGCGCGATGGCTGTCAGCTGCAGGGCTCGGCGAGCTTCGGCGCGGGGCCACGTCGTGGCGGCAGCAGGCGGCCCGTCTGCCAGTTCAGCAAGGGCAACACCGCCACGTCTAGCATGAACGTCGAACCGGCCGAGATCGCCCGGGTGACTGCATCGGCCGTCCGCCTGAGGCACACTGCCGCTCCACACCCGAACGGAGCAGCAACGATGGAACGTGTCTCTCTCGGCCGAAGCGATCTTTCCGTGTCGCGCATCTGCCTGGGCACCATGACCTTCGGCGAGCAGGTCGACGAAGCGTCGGCCCATGGCCTTCTCGACCACGCCGTGGCGCGCGGCGTGAACTTCATTGACACCGCCGAGATGTACGCGGTGCCGGCGCGCCGCGAAACCTATGGCGCGGCCGAACGCATCATCGGCAACTGGTTGGCGAATCGGCCCGGCGTGCGCGACAAGGTGGTGCTGGCCACCAAGGTGGCGGGCCCGGCGCGCAACATGGGCTGGATACGCAAGGGCAGCGCCGACCTCACGCCGGCCGAGATCGCGCAGGCCTGCGACGACAGCCTCAAGCGCCTGCGCACCGACCACATCGACCTGTACCAGATCCACTGGCCGAACCGCAATGTGCCGATGTTCGGCGCGCTGTACTTCGACCCGGCCCGGGACCGCGAGCTCACGTCGATTCACGAGCAGCTCGCCGCGCTGGCGGCGCAGGTGCAGGCGGGCAAGGTGCGCCACATCGGCCTGTCGAACGAGACGCCATGGGGCGTCAGCGAGTTCACCCGGCTGGCCGAACAGCACGGCTTGCCGCGCGTGGTGAGCGTGCAGAACCCGTATGCGCTGGTGAACCGTTCGCTCGACAACGGGCTCGACGAAACGCTGCACCGGCACGGCGTGTCGCTGCTCGCGTATTCGCCGCTTGGCTTCGGTGCGCTCACCGGCAAGTACGACGAGGTGGGCTTCGACACACCCGGCCAGCGCCCCGGCCGGCTGGCCCTGTTCGACTCGATGAAGCTGCAGCGCTGGGCGCGGCCCGAGGCGCTGCAGGCTGCGCGTCGCTACAACGCGCTGGCGCGTGCCCACGGCCTGACCCCGACGCGCATGGCACTGGCCTTCTGCTACACGAGCTGGCGCGTGGCGAGCACGATCATCGGCGTGACGAACCGCGCGCAGCTCGACGAGGATCTCGACGCCTGGGGCACGACCTTGCCGGCCGACCTGCTGGCACAGATCGATGCCGTCCGCTGGACGATCCGCGACCCGGCGCAGTAGCGCAATGGCGAAGAAGACCGCACACGTCAGCGAGACGCCGGCCACCGCGTTCCTGCGCGAGCACGGCGTTGCCTTCAGCGAGCACGTCTACGACTACGTCGAGCATGGCGGCACCGAGGAATCGTCGCGCCAGCTCGGCGTGAGCGAACACCAGGTTGTCAAGACGCTGGTGATGCAAGACGAGCGCGCGCAACCGCTGATCGTGCTGATGCACGGCGACAAGCAGGTGAGCACGAAGAACCTGGCGCGGCAGATCGGCGCCAAGTCGGTTGAACCGTGCAAGCCCGACGTCGCGCAACGCCATAGCGGCTACCAGGTCGGCGGCACCTCGCCGTTCGGCACGCGCAAGGCGATGCCGGTGTATGTGGAACAGACGATCCTCGCGCTGCCGTCTATTTGCATCAACGGCGGGCGCCGCGGCTACCTGGTGGGCATCGCGCCGCAAGTGCTGGTGACGCTGCTGCAAGCCAAGCCGGTGAACTGCGCGATGTAGGCTGCCGGGCGCGGTGCACAATCCGCGTCAAACCACCCGCATCGGACCATGCAGACTTTGTACTCAGCCGCCGCGACGCTCGCGGCGTATTTGATCGGCTCGCTGTCGTTCGCAGTGATCGTGAGCCGCCTGATGGGCTTGAGCGACCCACGCAGCTACGGCTCGGGCAACCCCGGCGCCACCAACGTGCTGCGCTCGGGCAACAAGGCCGCGGCCGTCGTGACGCTGCTGCTCGACGCGCTGAAGGGCTTCATCCCGGTGCTGCTGGTCAATCAATTCGGCGGGCGCTACGGGATGGGCGACGGGACGATCGCACTGGTCGGCATCGCCGCGTTTGTCGGCCACCTGTGGCCGGTGTTCTTCCACTTCAAGGGCGGCAAAGGCGTGGCCACTGCAGCCGGAGTGCTGCTCGCCATCAACCCGTGGCTCGGGCTGGCGACGCTGGCCACCTGGATCATCATCGCGTTCTTCTTTCGCTATTCGTCGCTGGCGGCCATCGTCGCCGCGGTGTTCGCGCCGTTCTATCAATTGCTGATCTGGGGCGGCGGGCCGATCGCCGGCGCGGTGGCGCTGATGGGGCTGCTGCTGGTGTGGCGGCACACCGCGAACATCCAGAAACTGCTGAAGGGCACCGAGAGCAAGCTCGGGCAGAAATCGGCCGCGAACGCGGCGCACGCGCCGGAGCACGGGCACGGCGAGCGCCACGCGCATCACCACGGAGCCAAACGATGATCCAGGGACTGAGGCGCTTCCATGTCGGCGACCGCCTGTCGGAGATGGCCATCTTCAACGGCACGGTCTACCTCGCCGGCCAGGTGGCGGCCGACGCCACGCAGGACATCCGCGGCCAGACGGCGCAGGTGCTGGCCACGATCGACCGGCTGTTGCTGGAGGCCGGCACCGACAACGCGCACATCCTGATGGCGCAAATTTTCCTCGCCGACATGGGCGACTTCGACGCGATGAATGAGGTCTGGGACGACTGGAT
>JBGQEX010000284.1:0-5185 GCA_041496605.1 Piscinibacter sp. | reverse complement strand
GCTTCTGCGCCAGCAGGCCGTAGAGCAGCACATCGGTGGCGAAGGCCTCGGCCTGGCCGCACTAACGCATGAGTGCGGCCAACTCGCTCGCATTGGATGCCGAGCAAGTGTGATCCCAAGTACCGCCAGCGCGACGGTAAGAACGTGCGGTTGCTGAGCATTTGCCCGCCCGACGCGCTACGCCCTTGCTTTCAGGAAGGCTACCTTGCCGGCACGGATGAAGTCACGACCGACTATGCATCGTCGAAGGATGACCTTCGGGACAGCCTCGCTTGTCAATCGGATTGACCACGCCCAGCGGGCTGCCGGGCTGACGTTTGGGTTGTCGCTGGTAGTGCGCCGAGAGGCTGTCCCTCAGAGGGACGATCGCCTGCCGCGATGGCTCAGTGGTAGTCGTCCTCGAGCTGATGACGGACGGCCAGGGTTGTCACCGTCGATGCGTCCTCAATCTCGAACAAGGCGACGTAGCCGCTGTTCCCGAACGGAATCAGCAGCTCGCGCAGGAAGGGACTCGAACCGGCCTTGCGGTAGATGAACGGCGATCCGCGGAGCGTATCCACCGAGCCGATGATGGCGCCGAGCGACTGCTCAGCCAGATCGAGGTCCTCGGCGGTGGTGGCGCGATCGAGCAGGTACTCGTACAAGCACTTCATGTCGTCACGCGCTGAGGCGCTGTAACGAACGACGAAGCTCACCCGCGCGCCTTCTTGTGCACCTTGGCTTTGGCCTTCGCCAGCATCTGACCGAGTTCGGCGTGCACCTTGTCGGCCGCAACGTAGACGCCGGTGCGCTTGGCTTCCTCGCGCGACATCAAGCCGCGCGCGATGAACTCGGCACGGGTGCGGCGGCGGTCGATGGTCTCGCGCACCGAGGCCTCGATAAAGCCGGACAAGGTTTCGCCCTCCTGCAGGACGCTCTCGGCAGCCTCTCGCAACTCTGGCTCGACGCGCAACGAAGGAAAAGTGGCGGTTTTCATGGCGGTCGACTCTCTGCGTTGCAGTTGCGATGCATTCTAGCGCGGCGCTGCAGAACGCGGAGCGCCTGGGCTTGTCAATCGGATTGACAAACGGGTCGGCGGCTAAAAAACGTCAACGGTGCCCACCCACCTTGCCACCGTTGCAAGTGCAGGCCGCCCATCTCGGGCCGCGTCGAATCCCAGCCTGACAACGCAGCGGGCTCCGCCAAATTGCGCCTGCTCACTGCCGTAGCATGTGCAGTTCGGCGCGTCTGGAAGGCACGCCATCAACCCGCGTTGTTCGAAAGACCCAGACATTGGGAGCCTCACGCACCAAGCCTTCGGCGGCCCGCTCGCAGAGTGCCGGAGGCCAACTGTCGTAATGTTCATGATGGACGCTCCTGTCGGTTCAAGTGGTTGCTGACACTTCCACTGTGGCACTTCGATGCCGCTTCGGGTGGGGGCGTCCATTCCATTAAGTCCCCCTCACAAGGTTGATGGGGGCTTGATAGGGGGAGCGCGGAGGAACGACTGGCGCACGCGCTCCCACCACGGCGGGCAGCGCAGCACCCCGAAGCCGCCAGCAAGGCCACGAGCAGCGGCGGCCCTGCGGCCGACGTGACACCAAGCGCAGCGACTCCCGAATGAAAAAGTCGTGTATCACGACATCGGCAGAGATCTACTCGGAAGGCAAGTCCCCGCTGTCCATTCCGCCTCCCCTGTGAGGTGCTTCGAGTCGCGCACAATCAGGCATCCAAGCGCCTTGCCTTGATCCTCCGAATCGAAGTCAATGACTACTACCGTCCCCGCCACCCTGATCCCCGGCGACGGCATCGGTCCCGAGATCGTCGACGCCACGCTCGCGGCACTTGATGCGCTCAAGGCGCCCTTTGCATGGGACCGCCAGATCGCCGGTCTCGAGGGCGTGAAGGCCGCCGGCGACCCGCTGCCGCAAGCCACCCTCGACAGCATTCGCCGCACGAGGTTGGCACTCAAGGGTCCGCTGGAAACGCCTTCGGGCGGCGGCTATCGCTCATCGAACGTTCGCCTGCGCGAGGAGTTCAAGCTCTACGCCAACCTGCGTCCCGCGCTGACCATCATCCCCGGCGGTCGGTTCGACAATATCGACCTCGTGGTCGTGCGCGAAAACCTCGAAGGGCTGTACATCGGTCACGAGCACTTCGTGCAGATCGACGACGACCCACACGCCGTGGCCATGGCCACCGGCATCAACACCCGCGCCGGCAGCCGTCGCCTGCTGGAGTTCGCCTTCGAGCAGGCGGTCGCCACCGGGCGCAAGAAAGTCACGATCGTGCACAAGGCCAACATCATGAAGGCGCTGACCGGCATCTTCCTGGAGACCGGCCTGGAGCTCTACGAGCGCAAGTACAAGGGCAAGTTCATTCTCGACACCATCATCATTGATGCGTGCGCGATGAAGCTCGTACTGAACCCGTGGCAATTCGACGTGCTCGTCACGACCAACCTGTTCGGCGACATCCTGTCCGACTTGGTCGCGGGGCTCGTAGGCGGGCTGGGCATGGCACCGGGAGCGAACATCGGCGCCGACGCCGCGATCTTTGAGGCCGTGCACGGCTCGGCGCCCGACATCGCGGGCAAGGGCATCGCCAACCCGACCGCCCTGCTGCTGGCCGCGGCGATGATGCTGGATCACTGCCGGCTCGGCGACGAAGCGGTTCGCCTGCGTCATGCCATCGACGCAACGCTCAACATCGACAAGGTTCGCACGGGTGATTTGGGTGGCAACGCCACTACAGCGGCCTTCACCAAGTCGCTCGTCAGCCGGATCGCGAACGGCTGACCCACCCAATCAGTTCAGCGTCGTCGCCCCCAGTTCGCACGACACCAGCGAAACATCCTCCCGCAAGCGCCGGCCGCCAGCCGTCCAGAACTGCATCGCCCCTCGGTTGCCGGACAGCATCAGCGCATGCACCCGGCGAATGTTCGCCTTGGCCAGCTCGGACTGGGCGCGACTCACCAGCGCGGTCGCGATGCCTCGCCGACGCCAGGACGGGTCGACCGCGACGTGGTACAGCCAGCCGCGTGATCGTCAGCGTGCAACGCGCGCAGCCGCACCGACGTGGCGGCACTCTCCATGTTTCTCAGCATGGCCCGCGATCAGCGCTTGGGTGCCTCTGCCTCTTCCTGCGCCAAGCCGCTCGGGACGAAGGTGACACCGTGATGCGCCAGATAGTCGCGAATCAAGCGCCGCACCACTTGTGACGGCGTGACGTCCTGCCGTGCGCACAAGTCCTCAAAAGCCTTCTTCTTCGCGGGGTCGACCAGCACCGTCAGGCGCGCCGTCTTAAGTTCCATGGGATCTCCAGATGTCAGTCCCATTATCATTGTAGTATCATCCAGAGCAATTTTCATTGCACCGCCGGCAGGGAACGCCCGATCCTGTCCTGTCGGACTCCCCGGAGCTTCTGCCTTGTGTGACCTCGACGACTCCTGCGCACGGCCGGCGGCCACACCGCTGGCGGCACTGGAGTGCACACGAGCCACTGTGCTCGCTCGGATCGCACGCGACCGCGGCACAGCATTCAGTGCGCGGAAGTACACGTGACCTCGTTGATCGCCGCCGTCCTGGTTTTGCTGGTGGGGGCCGCCGGCTGCCTGCTGCCGGTGCGCAACAGCACGCGTGCAGCGATCGGCGTGCTGTCGCAGTTGATCGCCACGGCGCTGGTCTGGGCCGCGGTGACGCCGGTCCTGCTCGGCGGGGCGCCCGTCGTCGGCGACCTGGCATGGGCCTACCCGGTGGGCACGTTGCGCATGCGGCTGGACGCATTGGGGGCGTTCTTCCTCGCCTGGTCGCTGCCGATGACCCTGCTGGGCAGCGTCTACGCGGTCGGCTATCTGCGGCCCTACTTCGATTCGAAGCGGCATCTCGGGCTGCACTACGCGTTGCTGAACCTGACGTCGCTGTCCTTCGTACTCGTCTATACCGGCGACCACGCGCTGGTCTTCCTGCTCGGCTGGGAAATCGCGGCGCTCGCCGCCTGGCTGCTCGTGATCTGGGACTACACGAACCAGAAGGTGCGCTTCGCCGGCTTCAACTACCTGGTGTCTACGCACATCGGCCTGATCTTCCTGGTCGCGGCCTTCATGATTCTGTACACGCACTCGGCCTCGTGGGAGCTGGGCAGCTTCGGGCAGTGGCTCAAGACCCACCCGGGCGCGGAGCGCAACGGCGTGTTCCTGCTGCTGGTCACCAGCTTCGGCCTCAAGTCGGCATTCTTTCCGTTCCACTCCTGGCTGCCGCGCGCCCATGCGGCAGCCCCGGCGCATGTGTCGGCGCTGATGTCCGGCGTCATCCACAAGGCCGGCCTCTACGCGCTGGTGCGCTTCGTGTTCCTGATCGGCCAGCCAGACGAGTGGATGGGCTGGTTCCTGATCGGCTTCTCGGCGCTCTCGGCGGTGATCGGCGCGCTGTACACGGTCGGCCAGCGCGACCTGAAACGGCTGCTCGGCTATTCGTCGACCGAGAACGTCGGTATCGCCGGTATCGGTTTCGGTGTCGGCTGCCTCGGCCTGGCCTGGGGCAATGCCACGCTGGTGGCCCTCGGTTTCGCGGGCGGCCTGCTGCACGTGCTGAACCATGCGTTCTTCAAGTGCCAGTTGTTCTACGCGGCCGGCGCGGTCTACCAGTCGACGCACACGGTGGACATGGAGAAGCTCGGCGGCCTGTCGCGCCTGATGCCGTGGACGGCGCTGAGCTTCCTCCTCGGTGGTGTCGCGATCTCGGCCCTGCCGCCGCTCAACGGCTTCACCAGCGAGTTCGTCATCTATTCGGGCCTGTTCACCGGGGAGCCCATCGCCGTGTGGGCCAAGGTGGCGCTGTGTGCCGGCGGCGCGGTGCTGGCCTTCGTGGGCGCGGTCTCCGCCTTGAGCATCACGCGCGCCTTCGGTGTTGTTTTCCTGGGCGCAGCGCGGGATGCCGACGTGAAGCCGCCCACCGAGGTCAGCCGCTGGATGCTGCTGCCGATGGGCGTGCACGCCGCCGGTGTCGTCGCGCTCGGCGTGGCGCCAATGCTGGGCTTCATGCTGGTGCGAGTCCCCGCAGAGCTGGCGCTGGCGGCCTTGCCCGCACCGGCGGCCGATGTCCTGGGGCCGATGTCGGCCTCTCTCACGCGCATCGGCATGATCTCCGGCGCGCTCGCGCTGGCTATCGGCGTGTTGATCTGGCTGCGCGCCAAGGGCATGTCCGCG
>JBGQEX010000283.1:0-5214 GCA_041496605.1 Piscinibacter sp. | reverse complement strand
GTCGCGAAGCTCCCAGCCCTGCGAGTTGTATTCGGACACCAGCGAGACGCGGCGGATGCCGATCTGGCGCGTGTGGCGGGCGATGTATTCGATCTCTTCGATGTGGCCGGCGCGCAGGTTGTAGATCCAGGGCAGCGCGCCCGAGCGCAGCTCCTGCGAACCGCTGAACGCGGCAACGTAGGGCAGGCCCTCTTCCGCCGCGCCGCGAGCTCCGGCGCGGTGTGCCCCGGCGCCGACAAAGCCGAACAGCGCGACGACCTGGTGCTGCGACGCCAGCAGCTTGACGTTGACCGCCGTGCGTTCGGCGCGGTCCTCGTCGTCGAGCGTCACCAGCTCGATCTCGCGACCACCGACGCCACCCTGGGCGTTGACTTCGGCGAAGACCGCGAGTGCCGCGTCGCGACACGCGATGCCGACCCGGGCCAGCGGCCCCGAGACCGGTGCCGACTGGCCGATCCGGATCGGCGGTGGTGAAACGCCGGTACGCGCAAGCGCGCTGCACGGCACGGTCAGCGACGACAGCAGCGAGGCTGCCGGCACACTCAGGAGCAACGAACGGCGTCGCATGATCGGCTCACCAGCGCAGGGCGGCGGTGTGTACCGGCGCGTCCCACAATGTCTTCATCTCGTCGTCGAGCAGCGTCACGGTGAGCGACGCGCCGGCCATCTCGAGCGCCGTCGTGTAGTTGCCCACCAGCGAGCGCACCGGGTTCAGCCCCTGTGCGCGCAAGCGTTCGGCGGCGCAGTGGTACAGCAGGTACAGCTCCATCAGCGGCGTGCCCCCGAAGCCGTTGACGTGCAGCAGCACGTCGCGGCCGCGTTCGGGCTTCAGGTCGGCGAGGATCGCGCCCAGCAAGTCGTCGACGATCAGCGCCGCGGGCTTGATCTTCTCGCGCCGCCGCCCCGGCTCGCCGTGGATGCCGACGCCGACCTCCATCTCGTCGGCGTCGATGTCGAAGGTCGTGCGCCCGGCCGCCGGCACGGTGCAGCTGGTGAACGCCACCCCCATCGACGCGGTCGCCGCATTGACGCGGTCGCCGACCGCCTTGCACTCGAGCAGCACGGCGCCGGCTTCGGCCGCGGCGCCGACCATCTTCTCGACCATCAGCGTGCCGGCCACGCCGCGCCGGCCGGTGGTGTGCTTGGAGTTCTCGACCGCGACGTCGTCATTGACAAGCACCGTCGCGTTCTCCAGGTCGAGCATTTCGCTGGCGATCTGGAAGTTCATCAAATCGCCGGAGTAGTTCTTGACGATGAACAGCACGCCGCGGTCGGAATGGACGGCGGCCGCGGCGGCCAGCATCTGGTCGGGCGTGGGCGAGGTGAACACCTGCCCCGCGCAGGCCGCGTCGAGCATGCCGCGACCGACGAAGCCGGCATGCAGCGGCTCGTGCCCCGAGCCGCCGCCCGACAACAGCGCCACCTTCTTGCTGGCCCGCTCGGCGCGGGCGACGAAGGTCGGCTCGAACTCGACCCGCAGCAAGCCGGGATGCGCCTCGACCAGCCCGCCGAGCGACTCGCGCATCACCGAGTCGATGTCGTTGATGAACTTCTTCATGTCAGGCCTCCTGCCGAGCCGCCTCAAAGGAGGCCTGCGCCCCCTCGGGGGGCAGCGAACGAATGTGAGCGTGGGGGTACATATGCCTTCCTGCCATGCGAAAGGATTACTGAAGCACGGTGTCGCAGACGGCGGCGATCGCGACCTCGCAGGTCTTGCAGCCGGGGTCGATGTGGCCGAGCGCGCGCTCGCCGAGGAAGGAGGCCCGCCCCTTGCTGGCGATCATGTCCTTGGTGGCCAGCATGTTGCGGCTCGCCTCCTCCTTCAACTGCGCGCACAGTGCGGGCAGCGGCGTGTCCTCGTCGGCCAGCTTGAGCAGCAGGCGCGACACGGGGATCAGCACGTCGAGCATCGTCTTCTCGCCGACGTCGGCCTTGCCGCGCAGCTTGATAGCCTCGACACCACTGGCAAACGCCGCGGCGAACTGGCGCCGGTCGGGTTCTTCGGCGCCCTCCAGCGTCTTGCCCATCGCCATGAAGAAGCTGGAGATCAGCGGGCCCGATGCGCCGCCGATGGTGCCGAGCAGCTTCATGCCGATCTTGTGCAGCGCCAGCCCGGGCGGCATGCCCTTCAGGTCGGGGCTAAGGGCGACGAGCACCTCGCAGCCGCGTCGCACGTTGATGAAGTGGTCGCCGTCACCGATCGCGCGGTCGAGCGACTCGATCTGCGATTCGTTGGCGAGGATGGAGCGCTGCACGGCGGCGAGCGCATCGAGGATCATGGGGGTGTTCAAGGTCTCTCCTTGTCTCGTGATGGGGTCGTGCCCGAGCGGCCCGCTTTAGTGAACCGAACCGGGCTGCACGTCCGGCGCCGTGAACTCGCGTCCTATGACGGCTCTGGCATAGAGGTAGTTGGCCCGCGCCCGCTCGCTGAGTGCGTCCATGTCGACGCGGCCTGCCGCGTCGCAGGGGAAGACATAGGCGCGGCCGGGATCGAACAGCGAGCGGAAGCGCAACTTGTACGAGTCGTTCATGAGCGGTCTCCTTGGGCTGCGCTCAGGCGGCGAGGCGTCGCCCGGAAGCGTCGAAGAACATGCAGCGCTCGGGCGGGAAGGTCAGCCGCACGCGGGCGCCGGGAACCAGGGCCTGGTCGAGCATGGTTCGCGCGCGAACCTCGACGCCCGAACGCTCCGCGACCACGAGGTGCTTGACGAGGGAGCACTCGATGACCGCGTAGGCCTGCGAACCGTCGTCGGGCGCGAGCACCACGTCCTCGGGGCGGATCGCGACATGCGTCGCGTGTGGGTCCGCGGTGCCGGTGAACCACGCCGCTGGCAACACGTTGACGGCCGGCGATCCGAGCCGCTGCGCGACCTCCAGCGACTGCGGCTGGTCGTAGATCTCCAACGGCGTGCCGACCTGCCGGATGTGACCGTGCTCCAGGATGGCGATGCGGTCGGCGAGCGTGGTCGCCTCGACCTGGTCGTGGGTGACGTAGACGACGGTGGCGCCGCTGCTGCGTTGCAGCCGCTTGAGCTCGACGCGCAATTCCTCGCGCAGCCCCGCGTCGAGCGACGACAGCGGCTCGTCCATCAGGTAGACACGCGGCTGGCGCACCAGCGCGCGGCCGATCGCGACGCGCTGCATCTCGCCGCCGGACAGCGCCGTGGACTTGCGTTGCAGCTTGCTCTCGATGTGCAGCATGGTGGCGACCTGCTCGACGCGGCGGCGGATCTCCGCCTCAGCGATGCGGCGCATCGGTGCGCGCAGGGGGAACGCGATGTTGTCGAACACCGTCAGGTGTGGGTACAGCGAGTACTGCTGGAACACGAAGGCGCAGTCGCGCAGCGCGGGCGCCGCTGCGGTCACGTCCTCGCCGTTCATCCGCAGGCTGCCGACGTCCGGCGTTTCGAGGCCGGCGATCAGGCGCAACGTGGTCGTCTTGCCGGCACCGCTCGGGCCGAGCAGCACGAAGAACTCGCCGTCGGCGATGTCGAGCCGCATGTCGTCGACCGCGGTCACGTCGCCGAAGCGCTTGGTGATGCCTTGCAGGGAAATGCTAGCCATGGCGCATGCTCGGTCGGTGGGCGGTGGTGGTGACGCTGGGAAGCAGGCGCTCGGTTTCGGCGTCGAACAGAACGAGGCGGCTCTTGTCGAACACGATGCCGACGCGCTCGCCTTCGACCGGGCGGGTGGACTTGTCGGCGAGGGCCTTCAGCACGCCCGCGTCGGTCTGCACCTCGGCGATCCAGTGCGAGCCGAAGTACTCGACGCGCTGGACCTTGCCCGCCAGCCCCTCGCCGGGCGCCACCAGGCGCACATGCTCGGGCCGCGCACCCAGCAGCGCACGCGCGGCCGGTGCTTCGACGATCGGCACGTCGACCGGCCGGCCATCGACCTGCACCTTGCTGGCGCCGGCCGCCACGGCGCCGCGCACGTCGAGCAGGTTCATCGGTGGACGGCCGATGAAGCGGGCGACGAACACGCAAGAGGGAAAGTTGTAGATGCCGTGCGGGTCGTCGGCCTGCAGGATCTCGCCCTTGTTCATCACCACGATGTGGTCCGCGAGGGCCATTGCCTCGTTCTGGTCGTGGGTCACGAACACGGTGGTGGTCTTCAAGCGCTCGTGCAGCTTGCGCAGCTCGACGCACATCAGTTCGCGAAACTCGGCGTCGAGCGTGCCCAGTGGCTCGTCCATCAGGAAGGCCTTGGGCTCGCGCACGATGGCTCGGCCGAGGGCAACACGTTGGCGGTCGCCGCCGGCCAGGCCGCCGACGCGCGACCCGAGCAGGTGCTCGATGCGCAGGATGCTTGCGACATCCTTGATGCGCTTGTCGATCTCGGCACGCGGCACGCCTTCGTTGCGCAGCGGGAACTCGAGGTTGTCGCGCACGCCCATGTGCGGGTAGAGCGCGAACAGCTGGAACACCATCGCGATGTCGCGTTCGCGCGGACGCAGGTAGGTGACGTCGTCGCCGTCGAGCGTGATCGTGCCGGCGGTCGGGTATTCGAGCCCGGCGATCATGCGCAGCGTGGTCGTCTTGCCGCAGCCCGAAGGGCCCAGCAGCACGACGAACTTGCCGTCTTCGAGCACCAGCGAGGAGTTGTGCACCGCCGTGAAGTCGGCGAAGCTCTTTTGCAGATTCTTGATTCGGATTTCAGCCATGGTCAGCTCTGCGGCAAGTGGCCGGCGATGGAGTAGCCGATCACGCCGGCCAGCAGCACGGTGAAACCGTAGCTGTAGACGTCGATGGACCAAGGCTGCATCAGCATCACCAGGCCCAGGCCGATGAGCCCGGTGGTGCTGTGTTCCCACGGCGCGCGGCGCAGCCAGCGCGGGGTGGCGCGTTTTGTACTACTCATTTGCGGATCGCTCCGAAGGTGACTCCACGCAGCAGGTGCTTGCGCAGCAGCACGGTGAATATCAGCACCGGCAGCAGGAACAGCGCGGTGCCGGCCGCCATCGCGGGCCAGTCGAGGCCGCCCTCGCCGATGATGGTGGGAATGAACGGTGGCGAGGTCTGCGCCGTGCCGCTGGTCAAGAGCAACGCAAAGGCGTACTCGTTCCAGGCGAAGATCAGGCAGAAGATCGCGGTGGTGGCAATGCCGGTGGCCGCCTGCGGCAGCACGACCCTGACGAAGGCCTGCCAGCGCGTGTAGCCGTCGACCATGGCCGCTTCTTCGTACTCGCGCGGAATCTCGTCCATGAAGCCCTGG
>JBGQEX010000282.1:0-5221 GCA_041496605.1 Piscinibacter sp. | reverse complement strand
GCCGCGGAGCGCCAGGCGCGCAGCGGGTGCCCGAGGTGAAAAAACGAGGCGAACAGGCCGAGGCCGCTCAAGCCCAGCGCCAGCGCGCTGCCGGCGAGCATGAAGGCGCGCAGATCGGTCGCCGACGTGGCGCCGAAGGCGCCCAGTTCGGCCGCATAGAGCGCGAGGAACAGGCCTTGCCCCGCACCGATCAGCGTGGTCAGGAAGATGACCGAGAAGGCGGGGTTCATGGGGCGTGGATCCCGGCCCCGTGTCGAGCACGGGGTGGCACTTTCGCCGGGATGACGGATTCGCGGGGCCAGTCGATGTCATCCCGGCGAAAGCCGGGATCCACCGCCAGCCGGCGCGCAGATGGAAGAAGCTTGTCGTTCATGTCGCGAAGTCCTCGCGCCCGTGTTCGAGCGGCGGCATCTCGGGCAACTTGCCGTCGACCTTCAGCGGGTTGTCCACGCGCTGCAGGTCCTCCGGGTGCACCGTCATGCTGGTCTTGCGCCGCGGCAGGTAGTGGTTGGCCGGGCGCGTGCCCCACTCGGGCATCAGCTGGTAGCCGGCGCGCTCGCGGATCGCCACCGACACGCTCGAGTCCGGGTCGTGGATGTCGCCGAACAGGCGCGCGCTGGTCGGGCACGCGAGCACGCAGGCCGGCTTGCGCTGCGCCTGCGGCAGGCTCGCGTCGTGCACGCGGTCGACACACAGCGTGCACTTGGTCATCACCTTGCGTTGTTCGTCGAACTCGCGCGCGCCGTAGGGGCAGGCCCACGAGCAGTACTTGCAGCCGATGCACTTGTCGTAGTCGACCAGCACGATGCCGTCTTCGGCGCGCTTGTAGCTCGCGCCGGTGGGGCACACCGTCACGCAGGGCGGGTCTTCGCAGTGCAGGCAGCTCTTCGGGAAATGCACGGTCTGCGTGTTCGGGAACTCGCCGACCTCGAAGGTCTGCACACGGTTGAAGAAGCTGCCGTGGGGGTCGGCGCCATACGGGTCTTCGTCGCCCAGCGGCCCGGCCGAACCCGAGGTGTTCCATTGCTTGCAGCTCGTCACGCAGGCGTGGCAGCCCACGCAAACGTTCAGGTCGATCACCAAGGCGAGCTGCGTCATCGGTGCGTCCCCGCCGTCTTCGAACCGGCCAGGTAGGCGAGCCAACGCGGCGTCGCGGCGGTACCCGGCAGCGCCGGCATCGGCTTGAATTGCGGCCAGGTGGTGGCCGGCTCGTCCGCGTCGGCCCGGCGAATGCGAACGCGCACGTCGTACCAGGCGGCCTGACCCGTGATCGGGTCGGAGTTCGACAGCGGTGCCGCGTCGCCGCGCGACGGCAGCTCCTCGCTGATCAGGTGGTTGAGCAGGAAGCCGCGCTGCGACTCGTTGGCGTCGGGCGACAGGTGCCAGGCGCCGGCGGCCTTGCCGATGGCGTTCCAGGTCCACACGGTGCCCGGCTCCACGGCCTGCGAATAGCGGCACATGCAGCGCACGCGGCCCCACGGCGACTCGACCCACATCCAGCCGCCGTCCGCGATGCCCTCGGCGCGCGCCACCTGCGGGTTGACGAACAGGTAGTTGTGGGTGTGGATCTGCCGCAGCCAGGCGTTCTGCGAATCCCACGAGTGGTACATCGCCATCGGCCGCTGCGTGATCGCGTTGAGCGGGTAGCGCGTGGTGTCGGTGGCCTGCGCCTCCAGCGGCGCGTAGAAGAAGGGCAGCGGGTCGAAGTAGGTCTGCACCCGTTGGCGCAGCCGCTGTGGTGGCCGCTTGCCCTGGCCCTTGCCTTCGGCCGCGAGGCGGAAGCGCTGCAGGAATTCGGAATAGAGGTGAATGACGATCGGATCGCGATCGCGCCGCAAGCCCACCTGCTGGGCCCACAGCATGTAGTCGCGATTCCAGTTGCGCATGTACTGCAAATTCGGCGGCATGCGGTGGTGAAAGACGCAGTTGTTCTTCGCGTACATCTCCCACTGGTTCGGGTTCGGCTCGCCGCGCAGCGACTTCTCGCCGCCCTTGCCGCGCCAGCCGGCGAGAAAGCCGATGCCCGAACCGGGGGCGGTCTCGTAGTTGACGATGAAGTCGGGGTAGTCCCGGTACTTGCGCGAACCGTCGGCATGCACGAAGGCGGGCAGCTTCAGCCGAGTCGCCAGCTCCACGAGCACCTCCTGGAACGGCTTGCAGTCGCCGGTCGGCGGCACCACCGGAATGCGCACCGAATCGGCCGGGCCGTCGAACTCGGAGATCGGCCGGTCGAGCATCGACATGCAGTCGTGGCGCTCGAGGTAGCTGGTGTCGGGCAGCACCAGGTCGGCGAACGCGGTCATCTCCGACTGGAACGCGTCGCAGACGACGATGAACGGGATCTTGTACTCGCCGTCCTCGTGCTTGTCGTTGAGCATGCGGCGCACCTCGGACGTGTTCATCGTCGAGTTCCACGCCATGTTGGCCATGAAGATCAGCAGCGTGTCGATGCGGTACGGGTCGCCGCGCCAGGCGTTGGTGATCACGTTGTGCATCAAGCCGTGGGCCGACAGCGGGTGCTCCCACGAGAAGCCCTTGTCGATGCGCACCGGCTCGCCTTGCGCGTTGACGAACAGGTCTTCCGGGCTCTCGGGCCAGCCGAGCGGCGCGCCGCCCAGCGGCGTGTCGGGCTGCACCGCCTCGGGACCCTTGGGCGGCCGCGCGTTGGGCGGCACCGCGCGCGGATACGGCGCCTTGTGGCGAAAGCCGCCGGGGCGGTCGATGGTGCCCAGCAGCGACATCAGGATCGCCAGCGAGCGCACCGTGTGGAAGCCGTTCGAGTGCGCCGCGAGCCCGCGCATCGCATGGAAGGCGACCGGGTTGCCGGTCACCGAGTCGTGTTCGCGGCCCCAGCAGTCGGTCCACGCGATCGGCAGCTCGATGCGCTGGTCGCGCGCCGTGATGCCCATCTCGTGCGCGAGGCGCCGGATCGTCGCGGCGGGTATGCCGGTGATGTCGGCGGCCCACTCCGGCGTGTAGGCCTTGACGCGCTCTTCGAGCAGCTGGAACGCCGGCACGGCGGGCGTGCCGTCGGGCATCGTGAAGTGTCCGAGCAGGGCCGGGTCGGCGCCGTCGGCGTGGTCGGCCACCGGCGCTTGCGTCAGCCGGTCCCACCAGTAGAAGTTGTGCGGGCGCAGCGGGTTGACGACGTCGCCGTCCGGGTTGCGCAGCATCAGCCCGAACTCGTCGCTGGCCGTGTCCTGGTTCACCAGCTGGCCGGCGTTGGTGTAGCGGGCGATGAAGTCGCGGTCGTACAGGCCGAGCGCGATCATTTCGTGGATCAACGCGAGCAGCAGCGCGCCATCGGTGCCCGGCTTGATCGGCACCCACTCGTCGGCGATCGCCGAGTAGCCGCTGCGCACCGGATTGATCGAGATGAAGCGCCCGCCCTTGCGCTTGAACTTCGCCAGCGCAATCTTCATCGGGTTGGAGTGATGGTCCTCCGCGGTGCCGATCATCACGAACAGCTTCGCGCGGTCGAGGTCGGGGCCGCCGAACTCCCAGAACGAGCCGCCGATCGTATAGATCATTCCGGCGGCCATGTTCACCGAGCAGAAGCCGCCGTGGGCGGCGTAGTTCGGTGTGCCGAACTGGCGTGCGAACAGGCCGGTCAGCGCCTGCATCTGGTCGCGCCCGGTGAACAGCGCGAACTGCTTGGGGTCGGTGGCGCGGATCTTCGCGAGGCGCTGCTCCAGCAGCATGAAGGCCTCGTCCCAGTCGATCTCTTCGAACTGCGCGTCGCCGCGCTCGCTGTCGGGCTTGCGCTTGAGCGGCCGGGTCAGCCGCGCCGGCGAGTACTGCTTCATGATCCCCGACGAACCCTTCGCGCAGATCACGCCCTGGTTCAGCGGGTGATCGGGGTTGCCCTCGATGTAGCGCACCTCACCGTCGCGCAGGTGCACGCGGATGCCGCAGCGGCAGGCGCACATGTAGCAGGTGGTGTCGCGCGTTTCCGTGGCGGCGCCGGCCAGCGGCGGCACGGCGGGATCGTGGATCGGTGGGGCGCGCATTCGGGGGTCGCAGTCTCACTTTGGGGCCGCCTCGGCGACGTGCAAAGCGCTGCCGGACGGATACCCGGCAGGGTGTCGTCTTCGCAGCTATTAGCGCCCAGCGCGCGGCGCAGCGTCTATAGCCGGGACGGGTGATCCCAACGTAACCCTTATGGGTAATGCGCGCCCCCAAACCTGCCGCTTCGCGTCAGGCCCCCGAGGGGGTCAAGGAAACTTGGGAGCGGCCCGGCGTTTCCTCGAGCGGCATCGGGTCGGAACCGATGGCGCATTGACATATGTCTGTTTCCAATCAAAGACACGGCCGCTGCCTTCATGCAATGTGGCGCCACGACCCGAATACCATGAACGCCCTTGTTGCCATCACCGACACCCGCGCCGGCGCCACGACGCTGCCGGTGGCGGGCATCTTTGCCGAGATCACGGCGGGCCTCGCCAACGGCAGCGACCTCGAGACGCTGCTGGTGCGCTTTCTGGTGCCGCTGTTGCGGCTCGCCGGCGCACAGGCCGGCGCGGTGCGAACGCTGACCGACGACGGCGAGCGCATGCAGCTCGTCGGCGAGATCGGCTTGCCGGCCGACGTGCTGGCGGCCGAGCAGCTGGTCGACCGCCACTGCGGCATCTGCGGCGTCGCCGCCGACACCGACACCCTGACCTCGGGTGCCGACCTGCGGCCTTGCGCGCAGCGCAGCAGCGCCGCCTATTTCGGCCAGCGCTGCCACCGCGTGCTGGCAGTGCCGCTGCGCCATCGCGACACGGTGCTCGGCATCTATACGCTGTTCTTCGACGAGGGCAGCGAGCTCGGCCCCGAGATCGAGGCGGTGCTGCGCTCGATCGGCGAATTGCTCGGCCTGGCGCTGCACAACGCGCGGCTCGAACGCGAGAACCTGCGCGTCACGGTGATGAACGAGCGGCAGCTGCTCGCCAGCGAGGTGCACGACGCGGTCGCGCAAACGCTGGCCTACATGAAGATGCGCCTGCCGCTGCTGCAGGACGCGATGCTGCAGCACGACGACGAGCGCTCGATGAAGTACTTCGGCGACGTGAAGCGCGCTGTCGGCGAGGCGCATGCGAGCCTGCGCGAGATCCTGACCCACTTTCGCACGCGGCTCGACCCGCAAGGCCTGCTGCATGCGCTGCGCGGCATCGCGGCCGGATTCTTCGACCGCACCGGCATCGCGCTTGAATTCGACAGCCGCGCCACCAACTTGTGC
>JBGQEX010000281.1:0-5254 GCA_041496605.1 Piscinibacter sp. | reverse complement strand
GAGTTGTACCAACCGACGACAAGCACCAGCGCGATCATTTCCGGCTCGCTCAGAAACGCGGCTGCATCGCGCCAGGTCTGGTCGCTGACCGCGACCTTGAGCGTCGACTCCTTGGCCAGCGCCATGACCGCCTTCTCCTGCGTGCTGTACAGGGCCGACCCTTCGAAGTTCGGAACGTCGTCGAGCTGCGCCTGCGTGAGTCCGGCCTTCAATCCATGCGACTGGTGGTGTGCCACCTCGTACACCGACTTCGTGAGATGCCCAACGGTCAGGATCGCGAGTTCGCGCAGGCGTGGGCTCAACGGCGAGTTGCGCAGCGCATTGGCGTAGGTGAGAAAGCCGTCCAGCAGTTCGGGCGTCTGCGTCAACGCCAGAAAGATGTTGGCCGTGGGAACCTTGCGCTCCCGCTCAAGGCGATCGAATATCGCTTGGTTGGCGCTGTCGGTGCGGCGCAGGTATTTGATTCTTGCCATGGATGTCCTTGGGGTTCGTCTCAGCGTGCCTTGGCCGCAATCTGCTTCTGGATGAAGGTCTCCAGCGTTTCAGGGTTCGGCATCTTCTCGGGCTTGATGGTGGGTGTGGCTTCGAAGCTGGTGGCTTCGAAGTACCAGCGCTCGGCCGCCGGCAAGCCCCAGCGTACGTTCGTGCTGAGCGATGCCGCGTCCCAGCGCACCGGCTCGATCTCGATGTCGATCGTCTGGTAATGGCTGCCAAAGAGCTCGACTCGATGACCGTCCGGGTCGCGCAGATACACGAACAGCATCCCCCCGGGCCCATGCCGTCCCGGCCCGCGCTCGACCGAGGCCGAGTAGCCGTAGTTCCCGGCCAGGTCGCAGGCCGTAAAGATGTTGTGCGATTCAGGAATCGTGTACGCGAAGTGATGCAGCTTCGGGCCGACGTTTTCGACGATGGCCAGGTCCAGGCATGTGCCTTTGCGGTACATGAAGGCTCCCAGCAACTTGTCGCCATGGGCGAGGTACTCGGAGTTGCGAAAGCCGAGCTGGCTGTAGAAGTCGCACAGCGCGTAGCAGTCCGGCGCGAAGATCTGGAAGTGGTCCAGCCGCTGCGCATGTGCACCCGTGAACAGTTCGCGCTTCAAGTACATGCGCTCGCACGTCTTCATCTGCGCACAGAGTTCCAGCTTGGTACCGATGGGGTCGGACACATGCAGAGTGCGGCCCTGGTGGGGCACATCGGCCCATTCGGCGGGCAGCCCCTGGTCCTTGAAATACTGGTACGCCAGATCGAGGTCTTCCTCGAAGAAGACGCGAAAGCCGATGCGTTTGCACGTCGCTTCGCCGCGGGTCTGTATCAGCACGAGGCTGTGGTGGCAGGCTTCCGAGAGCCCGCGCAGATAGCACTCGGTCGGCGTCTCTTCAGTGACGACGAGCCCGACGATCTTCACGTAGAAGTCGCGGCTCTTCTTGAGATCTGCGACGTGCAGGACCACGTGGCTGGTACGGGTGATGTTGAACGGGGGACGGAGATTGACGGCGGGCAGCATGGGGACCTCCAGTAGCGACGAGGAGAAACGAACTATTGCGCTAACGTTAGCATAATCTTAGTGCCATCGACGATCAAGGTCAAGAAGACAGCGCCGATTGAAAGTGGTGCGAACGTTAGCTCGATGGTCAACAAGCGCGATCGACTTGAATCTCGGACGCGAGCGCTGCAATCGCGTCGAGCGCGAACTGGATGTTCGGTTCGTCGACGAGACGTCCTTCTTTGATCTTGTCGTTGACACCCGCGATGACCACCGGCGGGCGAATGACGACCCGCGACAGGGTGCTGGCGAAGGTTTCGCGGAGCTGCGCCTGCGCACGCACGCCGCCCATGAAGCCGGGTGAACTGCTCATGATCAGAACGTGCTTGCCCTTGAGCGACGAAGCATTGGCAGGTCGCGAGGCCCAGTCCAGCGCGTTCTTCAACACACCTGACGTTCCGGCGTTGTACTCGGGCGAGCAGACCACGAGGCCGTCGGCGGCCTCGACGGCGGCCTTGAACTCGGCCACGGCTGCGGGCAATTCCGGCCCCTCGAGATCTCCGCTGTACAGGGGCAGCCCGTCCAGAGGCACCAGCGAGAGCTCGATGTCTGCCGGCAGGCGCTCCTTCAGAGTTCGAAGAATTGCCGTGTTGTTGGAGTTCTTTCGCAGGCTTCCCGAAATTCCTGCAAGCTTGAGTTGACGCATCTTGTCGTTCCTTTCAAACGATGTCGCTCGGCGGCGTATCGCGCCGATCCTTGTGTCGAGTGCTGAATTCAGTTGCACGCATCAGATGCACGCTTGATCGGCAACGCCTCCCAACCCCAGTAACAGGCGTCGCTACCCATGGACTCTTCGATGCGGAGTACTTCGTTCCACTTGGCCATACGCTCGGAACGAGAGAACGAGCCGACCTTGAGCTGACCGGCATCCCAACCGACACTGAGGTGCGCAATCGTCACGTCCTCGGTCTCTCCGGATCGGGCGGACACAATGGTCCCGAAACCCGCCTGCTTGCCGGCTTGCAGCGCCGCGTGCGCCTCCGTCAGGGTGCCGACCTGATTGGGTTTGATCAGCACGGCATTGGCGCTGCCCTGCTCCGCTGCCGCAAGCACGCGCGAGGCATTCGTCACGAGGAAGTCGTCGCCGATGATTTGGCATTGCGAGCCATATGCTTCGGTGAAGAGCCGGAACCCCTCCGGGTCGTCCTCGGCCAGCGGATCCTCGATCGACAGGATCGGGTAGTTGTCGAGCCATCCACCCAGCATGTCGATCATGCCGTCCGAGTCGAGTGTTCGACCCTCCAGCGCCAGCTCGTATCGGCCGCTGTGCCCGAACTCCGAGGCCGCAATGTCGAGCGAGATGCCGACCTGTTCGCCCGCGCGCAGGCCGGCGTCGAGGATGGCCTGCATCAAGGTGTCGAGCGCCTGCTCGTTGGACCCAAAGACGGGCCAGTAGCCGCCCTCGTCTGCCACACCCCGCAGATTGCCTGACTTCTTGAGCAGTGCACCGGCGGCCCGGTAGACCTCGGCGGTCCATTCAAGCGCTTCGCCGAAGGACCGTGCGGCCGGACACATGATCATGAAGTCCTGCACGTCGACACGCCGCGCAGCATGCGCACCGCCGCCGAAGATTTGAATCTCCGGCAGCGGAAGGCGAACTCTCTTCTCCCCGGCGAGATGACGCCACAACGGTTGCCCCGCGGACGCCGCGGCAGCATGCAGCAGCGCCATCGAGGTGGCAACCATCGCATTGCCGCCAAGGCGGCTGCGGTTGCTGGTGCCGTCCAGCGCGACGAGCCGACTGTCCAACTGCGCTTGGTCACCGATTTCCAGTCCCGCCAGGTGGTTGGAGATCAGCCCGTTGATGGCGGCGCACGCCTTGCCGACATCCATTCCGCCGAAGCGAGTGCCGCCGTCTCGAAGGTCGAGTGCTTCGCCACTGCCCGTCGAGGCGCCGGCGGGGGCGATGGCGCGTGCCTTCACGCCATTGTGCAGTTCCACTTCCGCCTCCACGGTCGGGCGGCCGCGGGAGTCCCACACTCGGCGGCCGTGGATTTGTTTGATTCTCGTGTCGCTCATCGCTGTTCCATGTTCTTGTCAGTGCTAAGTCGGGTGTGGCACACGCCGCGTCATTCGGATCGGGCACCGATGAGCACGAATGCCACCGTGGCTGGGCGCTCGGTCTTGTTGCGCCATGCGTGCCGGGTGCCGTTCTGGACCACCACGTCATGCTGGCGCAGCAGCGCAGACCTTCCTTCATCCAGCTCCAGCCAGAGTTCGCCGTCGAGCACGATGGCGTAGTCCACGGTCGGTGTCGTGTGCATCCCGTCGACCTCGAAGCGCTCGGCCAGCCCGGGGCTGACCGACAGGTTCTCCCGCACCGCAGCGTCGGGGTCGAACCCCGGCGCAGAGAAGACGGAATCGGGCGGAAACGTCACGACAATGAAGCGCGTCTCACCCGGCCCGGGGACAAAGCTCGTGATGCCGGGCGTAGGGTCGGCGCCATCGAAGGGCAAGCTGGGCGGCGCAGTAGTCGCCCAGACGAGCCGCGAAACCATCCCCGGGATGTTTCGAAAGGCGTCGGTCCGTGGCGGGGCCGACTGAATGGCAATGAAACCTGAGCCGTCGTTGCCATGACCGGTCACCAGACGCTGGATCGCCACGGGAACACCGGAGCGGGCATGTGTGTCAGACGCCAAGATAGGCCTCCCTGATCTGCGGATTGCTCAACAAGCTTTCCGGTTTGCCGAACGTGATGATTCGGCCTTGCTCGATGACGTAGGCGTGGTGCGCTACTTCGAGTGCCTGATGAATGTTCTGCTCGACCAACATGACCGCGACGCCGCGCTCGTTGATGCGGCGGATGATGCGGAACATGTCCGCGACGATGAGTGGCGACAACCCGAGCGAGGGCTCGTCCATCAGCAGGAGCCGCGGCCGCGCCATCAACGCCCTGCCGATGGCCACCATCTGTTGCTGGCCGCCCGACATCGTGCCGGCAATCTGGGCGCTTCGTTCCCTGAGCACTGGAAGCATCGTGAAAACCTCTTCCAATGTCTGGTGGCGCCTGACGCGGGCCTCGGCGCGGTACGCGCCCAACTCGAGGTTGTCCAGAACCGTCATGTGCGTGAACAGCCGGCGCCCTTCCGGAACGATTGCCACGCCGTGATCGCACACGCGATGACCGGGTATCGTCGTGACATCCACGCCATCGATCTTGATGCTGCCTCGGCTCGGTCGAAGAATGCCCGCAATTGAATTGATCAGCGTGCTCTTGCCGGCGCCGTTGGGCCCCACGACCGAGACGATCTGCCCGGCATCGATGTCCAGGGAAACGTCCCAGACCGCCGGCGCATCGCCGTAAGCGATGTGGACGTTGCGGACCTCAAGCAGCATGGGCAGCTCCCAGGTAGACGCCGATGACCTCGGGGTTCTGCATGGTCTCCTGCGGATCACCCAAGGCGAGGAGCTTGCCTTGATCGAGCACGGCAACGCGGTCCGCCAGTGCGACCACCGCGCGCATCACGTGTTCGACGAAGACGATGGTGGTCCCGCCCGCCCGGATCTTCCGTATGAGATCGATCGCCTGGTCCACTTCCGAGGGCGTCAGCCCGCAAAGCACCTCGTCGAGCAACAGCAGCTTGGGACGCGCAGCCAGGGCCCGCGCGAATTCCACGAACTTTCGCTCGTGCAGGTTCAGGGTGGCGGGCAACTGATCGGCCTTGCCCGCGAGCCCTGTGAAGGCGAGCCAATGACGAGCCTCCACTTCCG
>JBGQEX010000280.1:0-5317 GCA_041496605.1 Piscinibacter sp. | reverse complement strand
TGCTGGGCGTCAATGTCGACGAAGACCCGCGCCATGCGGCTGAGGTCGCGACCAAGCTGGGCGTGAAGTTCCCGGTGCTGCTCGATACCGACAAGAAGGTGAGCCGCCTGTACCAACTCGCGACGATGCCGTCGACGGTGCTGATCGATCGCAACGGGCGGGTGACGCATGTGCACCGCGGCTACACGAACGGGGTTGAAGAAGCGTACGACGCGCAGATCCGGGAGATGCTAAAACAATGAATAGGCTTCGGATTCTGTCGTCAGGCTGCGTACTCGCTGCGCTGGCCTCGGTTTCGGTGCTGTCGGGTTGCGCGTCGATCGAGCCCTGGGTCAAGCCGTACGAACGCGAGCGGCTGGCCGATCCGATCATGAAGTTTTCGCGCGACTCGTTGCCGGACAAACATCGCGAGCACGTTCTCGTGGTGCGTGAGGCGGCGCGCGGCGCGACCGGCGTGCAAGGGGGCGGCTGTGGCTGCAACTAGCCTGCGGCTCGCCCGGGTGCGGCGCTTTCTGCGTTCGGCCGCTGCCCACCTGCCCGGATTGCTGGGCGGTGTGCTGGCGGCCAGCGGCGCGCGCGCCGTCGACCTGCCGGAAGACCGCGCCGAGGGGATGGTGCACCTCTACAAGGGTGGCGGCGTGACGGCCAGCGGCCCGGCCCTGCTGGTTCGCAAGAGCCTGGCCGACCGCGTGTCATTGTCCGGGTCGTATTACATCGACGCGGTCAGCAACGCATCGATCGACGTCGTGACGACGGCCAGCCCGTTTCGCGAGCGGCGCACCGAGTTCGGCCTGGGCGCGGACTATGTCTATCGCGATTCGCAGATCACGCTGGGGCTCACCAGCAGCAAGGAGCCCGACTACACCGCCCGCGCCGCGAGCCTGGATGTGACCCAGGAAGTGTTCGGCGGCATGACGACGGTGAGCCTCGGATTCACGCGAGCGTCCGACGGGGTGGGCAAGCACGGCGACCCAAACTTCGCCGACACCGTCAAGCACTGGCAGTACCGGCTGGGGGTGACGCAGATCCTCACGCCACGCTGGCTGATGAGCGCGAACGCCGAAATCGTCTCCGACGACGGCTTCCTCGGCAGCCCGTACCGCGCAGCGCGCGTGTTCGGTGCGTTCGTGCCGGAACGCAACCCGCGCACGCGTTCCAGCCGCGCCCTCAAGTTGCGCGCCATCGGCGACCTCGGCTCGCGCAACGCCATGCACGCCGAGTACCGCTACTTCTGGGACAACTGGGCCATCAAGGCCCACACGGCGGAGTTGGGCTACAGCCGTTACTTCGGGGACTTGTGGCTCGCCGACGCGTTCGTCCGTTTCTATTCGCAGAAACACGCACTGTTCTACAGCGACAACGCGACCACGGAGACGGCCTACATCTCGCGCAACCGTCAGCTGAGCACCTTCAACAACCTGGGCTTGGGGGCGAAGCTCTCGTATCTGTGGAAGCGGGTGCCGGGCCAATACGAGATCAAAGCCAACGGCTCGTACGAACTGGTGCAATTCAGGTTCAAGGATTTCACCGATATTCGAACCGGCAGCCCCTATTCGTTCAACGCCAACGTACTGCAGCTGTACGTGTCCGCAACCTTCTGAGAGAGTTCGTCGTATGTTCAATCGATGCTGCAGCGTGCTCGCCGCGTGGTTCATGATCGGATTCGCCGGCATGCCGGCTGCCTGGGCCGCAGATGCGACGCCAGCGAGTGCGGCCGCGAGTGCTCCGGCAAGTGCGCCTGCCACTTCCGCGGCCGCAAGCGCTCCCGCCGCGGATGCGCGATCGACGAGCCTGGACAGTCGCATCCAGGACACCAAGCTCGATGTCATCAAACTCAATCGCGACCTCCTCGTGCTCGAGGAGGAACTGCTATTCCCGGCGAACACGCAGGTCGCGCTGTTCTTGTCGATGGACGTGGGCAAGCTGTTCGAACTCGATTCGGTGCAGATCAAGCTCGACGACAAGGTCGTCACGGCCTATCTGTACACACCGCTCGAGGTCCAGGCCCTGCATCGCGGCGGGGTGCAGCGTGTTTACCTCGGCAATCTGCGGGCCGGCGAGCACCAGCTTGTCGCGTTCTTCACCGGCAAGGGGCCGCACGACCGCGACTACAAACGCGGCACGACGGTGAAGTTCGAGAAGGGAACGGACCCCAAGTACATCGAGCTGCAGATCAAGGACTCCACCGGCAAGCTGCAACCAGAGTTCGAAGTCAAAGTCTGGCAGTAGTCGTTCATGCACGTGAGCAGTCCCATTCGCATAGCTTTGCGGCGCGTCGCCGGCGCGGCCGCGCTTGTGTCGGTGTTCGCGGCCGGCACCGCCACGGCCGCCGACACCACGGGCCATCCGATCAAGGATCCGCACTACGGCGACACGCTGTTCCACTTCTATCAGGAGCACTACTTCACGTCGGTGACGACGCTGATGGCGTCGCAGCATTTCAAGCGCGTGTCGCAACACGCGGACGAGGCGGAAGTGCTGCGCGGTGGCATGCTCCTGTCGTACGGCCTGCATCGCGAGGCCGGCGAGATCTTCGCGCAGCTCATCGAAAAGGGGGCTGCGCCCGCAGTGCGCGACCGCGCCTGGTTCTACCTGGCCAAGATCCGCTACCAGCGCGGCTTCATTCCCGAAGCCGAGGACGCTGTCGCCCGAATCGAGAACCACCTGCCTCCCGAGCTCGAAGAGGAACGCGGCTTGCTGAAGGCCAATCTGCTGATGGCGCACTCCGATTTCGCGGGGGCGGCAGCCGTTCTGAACAGCATGACGAGCAGCAAGGCAGCGGGGCAGTACGCGCGCTTCAACCTGGGCGTCGCGCTGATTCGCAGCGGCGAGGCCCCGCGTGGCAGCGCCTTGCTCGACGAACTGGGGCGGGCGCCCGCCACCAACGAGGAAGACCGCAGCCTTCGCGACAAGGCGAATGTGGCCCTGGGTTTCGCCGCGCTGCAAGACAATCGTTTCGAGGCTGCCAGAACCTATCTCGAACGTGTGCGCCTGACGAGCATGCAGGCGAACAAGGCGCTGCTCGGCTTCGGGTGGGCGGCGGAGGCGATGAAGCAACCGAAGCTGGCGCTGGTGCCTTGGATGGAGCTTGCAGAGCGCGATGCCAGCGACTCGGCCGTGCTTGAAGCCAGGATCGCCGTGCCCTTTGCGTTTGCGGAACTCGGGGCCTACAGCCAGTCGCTCGAGCGCTACAACGAGGCGATCGCGGCCTTCGACCGCGAAAACACGGGCCTCGATGAATCCATCGCGGCGATCCGCGCCGGCAAGCTGGTCGACGGTTTGCTCGAGCGCAATCCGGGCGACGAAATGGGCTGGTTCTGGAGCATCCGCGAGCTCCCCGAAATGCCCCATGCAGGTCACCTTGCCCAGGTGCTCGCGCAGCATGAATTCCAGGAGGCGTTCAAGAACTATCGCGACCTGCGTTTCCTCGCGAAGAACCTGCAGCAATGGCAAGACAACCTGGGCGTGTTCGGCGACATGCTGGCGAACCGCCGCAAGGCCTATGCCGAGCGTCTGCCGCAGATCCGCGCCAAGGCGAGCGACAGCGGCCTGCGCGCCCTGTCGCTGGGCGGTGCACTTCTCGCGGCGGAGCTGACGCGTGCCGAAACCGAGACGGACACCGCCGCCTTTGCCGACGCGAAGGAGCGCGATCTGCGCGCGCGCCTCGACAGCGTGCAGGCGATGTTGAAGCAGGCGGGCAACGCTGCGGAATTCGCGGCGGCGCGCGAGAGGGCGCGCCTCGCGGAAGGAGCGCTGACGTGGCAGCTGGCGCAGGAGTATCCGGCTCGTCTGTGGGAAGCGAAGAAGGCCCTCAGCGCGACCGATCAGGGCTTGTCCGATGCACGTCGGCGCGACGCCGCGCTGGCGCAGGCGCAGCGCGACGAACCGGCCCGCTTCGAGCGGTTTGCCCAGCGCATCGATGAACTCGACCCTCGCGTCAAGGCACTGATCCCGCGGGTGGCCGCGCTCAGCATCGAGCAGCAACAGGCCGTACAAGAGATCGCCGTCGCCGAACTGACTCGCCAGAAGGAACGCTTGGCCATCTACGCCACGCAGGCCCGCTTCGCGGTTGCCCAGCTTTACGACCGCGCCAACCTCCCAAGGGAGGCAGACCATGCGGGCAAGCAATAGCCTGGCGCTGACCCTCGTGTGCCTGCTGTGTGCGTGCGCCAGCAAGCCCACCGGCACGCCCGACAACGAGCCGACGCTCAAGAGCCTGGCCGGCCGCGTCGTCGAGGTGGCGCCCGACCAGGGCATTGCCGCCAACGAAGAAAAGGCCATCGAGGCCTACCGGAAGTTCCTCGACGTGGCTCCGCGTGCTCCGCAGCGATCGGAAGCGATGCGCCGCCTCGGGGACCTCGAGATGGACAGCGCCGACAGCCGCAGCGCGACCAGCCAGGCCGCCAACGCCGACCCGGACTATCGCGTTGCCGTCGAGCGTTACCAGGACTTCCTGAAGACTTATCCGAACAATCCCGGCAACGACCGCGTGCTGTACCAACTGGCCCGCGCCTACGAGCAGGGCGGCCAGCTTGAAACGGCGTTGAAGACGCTCGATCGGCTGGTGCAGGAGTTCCCGAAAACGGCGTATCGCGACGAGGCGTACTTCCGTCGTGGTGAGCTGCTGTTCACCACGCGCGACTACGTGAAGGCCGAACAGGCCTTCGCCACCGTGTTGAAAGGCGACAAGACCAGCGCTTATCACGAGCGCTCGCTGTACATGCACGGCTGGTCGCTGTTCAAGCAAGGGCGCCTCGAAGATTCGCTGCACTCGTTCTTCGGCGTTCTCGATCTGAAGGTCGCCGGTCGAGAGGGCGAGGGGGGGCTGGACACCTTGTCCGACCTGTCCCGCGCCGATCGCGAACTGGTCGAAGACACGTTCCGCGTGACGAGCCTGAGCCTCGAGAACCTGCAAGGCGCGGAGTCGATTCCCACCTACATGAACAGCGACGCGCGGCACAGCTACGAGTTTCGTGTCTACCAGCAGCTCGGCGAGCTGTACATCAGGCAGGACCGGACGAAGGATGCCGCCGACACTCTGGGCCTGTTCGCGCGACGCCAGCCCTTGCATGCACAGGCACCGGTGCTGCAGACGCGGGTGATCGAGATCTACGAGGCGGCGGGATTCGGCAACCTCGCGCTCGAAGCGAAGAAGGACTACGTGTCGCGCTACGGCGTCGACAGCGAGTTCCGCCGCGCCAACCCACAAGGATGGGATCGCGCGCAACCGCTCGTGAAGACGCATCTGGCCGAGTTGGCGCGCCACTATCACGCCAGCGCCCAGAAGAGCAAGAACACCGCGGACTACCAGGAAGCC
>JBGQEX010000279.1:0-5335 GCA_041496605.1 Piscinibacter sp. | reverse complement strand
GCATGGCGGCGCAGCGCGGTGACGGGCCAGGCCTGGGTCTGGACCTCCGTCGGCGTGCCAAACCGCGAACGCAGCCAGCCGGACACGGCCGGATGGAACAGCTCGCCGGGCGGCGCACAGGCCGCCGGCGGCTCCAGGGCGACGTCGGGTTGCATGAGGCTCATTGTGGCGGCTCTGAACCATTTGCGCGTCCGCTGCAACCCAATCCGCAAGGACGGTGCCCGCGCGCTGACGAGCCATGCTGGTCCTCCCGCGGGATGGCTCGAGGCTTGGCGGTCGATCGGGGAATCTCGCCCTTGATGACGGCCGCCTCGCCTAGGAGTTCCCCATGAAGACTTGTCCTGAAATGACCACCCCGCCGCAGAGCGTGTCGAACGAGCCCGTCGACAACGCACCGCGCATGCTCGCGCGGCAACTGGCACGGCCGCTGACCGACGAGGAGATCGACCTCGTCGCCGGCGGCATGGCATCGCGTGCCGACACCAACTGCGAAACGGGCTGCACCTGCGATTGCGGCACCTGACGCGACCGCACCCGTGGGCGTGCCCATCCGCCACGCCCACGGATCGGCCTGACACCTTTGTTGGAGACAAGCTCATGAGCATCCTGATCCTCGGCTTCCCGGGGGACGTGCACATCCACGCGGTTCGCTGGGCACTCGACCAGGCGGGCGCCGATCACCAGGTGCTGTACACGCCTGACCTTCCGCAAATGTTGCGCGCGTCTGTGCGCCTCGGCGGCGGCATGTTGCCGACGGCCTCGTTCCACTGCGCACGCACCGCTGGCAAGACCGGCGACTACGACACGGTGTGGTTCCGCCGCAGCGGCCTGTCGATGCGGCCGCCGAGCATGCCGGATGCAGACTGGACCATCGCCGAGCGTGAATGCGACCACCACATCGCGATCCTGCGCCAGCACCTGGCGCCGAATGCCTACTGGGTCAACGACGCCGAGGCGCGCGAACGCGCGATGCTGAAGTCGCCGCAGCTCGAAGCGGCGCGGCAATGCGGGCTCGCGACACCCGACACGCTGTACAGCAACGACCCCGACGAGATCCGCCGCTTCTACGCGGAGCACCGCGAGAGCGGGGTGATTTTCAAGCTGGTGCACCAGTCGTACTGGCACGCGCAGGCCAGCGGTGCGCGCCACGCGCTGTTCACGACCCAGCTGCGCGACGAGGACTTGCGCGACGATGCCGCGTTGTCGGTCTGCCCGGCCACCTACCAGCGCAAGATCGAGAAGCGCTACGAGCTGCGCGTCACCTGCATGGATGAGGCGTGCTACCCGGCCCGGCTCGATTCGCAGTCGCGCGAGAAGACCCGCATGGACTGGCGCTCCGACTTCAGCCAGCCCCTGGTGCCGCAGCGCGTCGAGCTGCCGCCGCAGGTCGAAGAGCGGTGCGTGCAACTGATGCGACGCCTCGGGCTCGCCTTCGGCTGCATCGACCTGATCGTCACCCCTGAAGGGGACTACGTGTTCCTCGAGGTCAACGAGATGGGCCAGTTCCTGTTCGTCGAGGAGCGCGCGCCGGAAATCCCGCTGCTGCGTGCGTTCGCGACGCTGCTGGTCGAACGCAAGCTGACGCGTTCGTCGAAGCTGGTCGGCAGCGAGCAGCTGAACTATGCCGCGTACCTGGCTTGCGGCGACTTCGACCTCGCCTGTGCCGCCGACGGCGTGCATCACGCGCCCTACCAGGTGCCGGGCCTTGCGCTCGAACCCTGAATACTGACATGTTCCGCCGCGAAGCCGTCGAACAGACGTTGGTGCGCAGCCACGGCACCGTGCTGCTGGCACGCCCGCTCGCCCACAGCGCACTGACCTGGCTCTTCGCCGCGGTCGCCGCGCTGGTGGTCGCGTTCTTCGCGTGCGCCGGCGTCACGCGCAAGGCCGAAGTGAGCGGCGTACTGCTGCCAGCGCAGGGCTTGCTGCGAGTGTTGTGCACGCAGCCCGGCGTCGTGCTGGAGCGGCCGGTGCACGAAGGCCAGGCGGTCAAGGCCGGCGACGTGCTGTTCGTGCTCGGCAGCGAACGTGCCAGTACGCGCCACGGGGATGTCGAGCAGGCCATCGCCACGCTGCTGCAGGCGCGGCGCGACAGCCTCTCGGGCGAGCAGCAGCAGCTTCGTCAACAGATGCAGCAGCGCATCGACGCGGCCACCCGGCGTGCCGACGACTTGTCCGCCGAGGTTCGCCGCATCGCCGCGCAACGGGCGCTGCAGCAGCGGCGCGTCGGCCTCGCCGAGACGGCGCTGCAACGTGTCGCGCACTTGCAGGCGGAAGGCTTCGTCTCCGCCGTGCAGCTGCAGGACAAGCAGGCTGACCTGCTCGACCAGCAGCAGCGCCTGGCCGACCTGGACCGCGCGCAGGGGGCGATCGAGCGCGACCTCGACGCCGCACGCGCCGCACTGCGCGAGCTGCCGTTGCAGGCCGCACGCGAGTTGCAGGCCGGGCAACGCGATATCGCAACGCTCGAGCAGGATCTGGCCGAGAACGACGCGCGCCGCCGCGTGCTGGTGCGCGCGCCGCAAGACGGCACGGTCACCGCGATCACCGCCGAGCCGGGCCAGCCGGCGGCGTTGAACCAGGCGCTGGTGTCGCTGCTGCCGGCGGGTTCGCAGCTCGAAGCCGAGCTCTACGCCCCTTCACGGGCCATCGGCTTCGTGAAACCCGGCATGCAGGTGCTGTTGCGCTACCAGGCCTACCCGTACCAGAAGTTCGGCCAGGCGCACGGCCGGGTGCGCGAAGTCTCGGCCAGCCCGATGCGGCCCGACGAGCTGGCGCGGGCGAGCGGCCCCGCCGCCGAGCCGATGTACCGCGTGCGCGTTGCGCTCGAACGCCAGGGCGTGACGGCCTATGGCGCCGAACGCCCGCTGAGGCCCGGTGCGACGCTCGAGGCCACGGTGTTGCTCGAGCAGCGCCGCCTCTACGAGTGGGTGCTTGAGCCCCTCTACACGGTCAGCGGGAGGATCTGACATGAACCTCGACTCCGCATTGCGCCTGCGCTTCTGGCGCGGCCGCGAGCTGCCGATGCTGCTGCAGTCCGAGGCCACCGAGTGCGGCATCGCGTGCCTCGCGATGGTCGCCGGTTACTGGGGCCTCGCCATCGACCTGGCCGGCATGCGGCGGCGCTTCTCGGTGTCGCTGAAAGGCAGCACGCTGAAGGGGCTGATCGCGATGGCGCAGGCGCTCGGCTTGCAGACGCGGCCCTTGAAGCTCGAGCTCGAGCAGCTGGCCGACCTGCGCCTGCCGTGCCTGCTGCACTGGGACCTGAATCATTTCGTCGTGTTGAAGTCGCTGTCCGCCAAACATGCGGTGATCCACGACCCGTGCTTCGGCGAACGCCGCCTGACGCACGCCGAGCTGTCGGGCCATTTCACCGGCGTGGCGCTGGAGTTGACGCCGGGCAGCAGCTTCCAGCCCGAGCCCGCGCGCCGGCGCTACACGTTGCTGTCGCTGATGGGCCGCGTCGTCGGGCTGCAGCATGGGCTGGTGCAGCTGCTGGTGTTGGCGGGCGCGCTGCAGGTGTGCGCGCTGGTGGCGCCGTTCTTCCTGCAATGGATCGTCGACGAAGCGGTGGTCGCGGCCGACCGCGACCTGGTCACGGTGCTCTCGCTCGGCTTCCTGCTGCTGGTGGGGGTGCAGGCCGCGATCGGCGCGGTGCGCGCCTGGGTCACGACGGTGCTGGCGACGCATCTGAACTTCCAGTGGCTCGGCAACGCCTTCGCGCACCTGATGAAGCTGCCGATCGACTACTTCGAAAAACGCCACCTCGGCGACATCCTGTCGCGCTTCGGCTCGATCCAGACGATCCAGCACAGCCTGACGACGCAGTTCGTCGAGGGCATCGTCGACGGCGTGCTGGTGCTGGCGGCGCTGGCGGTGATGCTGCTGTACAGCGCGGCGCTGGCCGGCGTCGCGACGCTCGCGGTCGCGCTGTACGGCGGCTTGCGCTGGGCCTTGTTCCGGCGCATGCGGCAGGCCTTGTCGGAGCAGCTCGCGCACGGCGCGCGCCAACAGACCCACTTCCTCGAATCGGCGCGCGGCGTGCAGACGATCCGCCTGTTCAACCGCGCGTCGGAGCGCCGCACCGGATGGATGAATGCGCTGGCCGATCAATTCAACGCCGACTTGGTGCTTGCACGCTTGACGATCTCGTACCAGGGCGCGCAGTCGCTGCTGTTCGGCGCCGAGCGCGTCGTCGTGATCTGGCTGGCCGCACTCGCGGTGCTCGACGGCCGCTTCTCGGTCGGCATGCTGTTCGCGTTCCTCGCCTACAAGGAGCAGTTCGCGCAGCGCATGGCGGCGCTGATCGACAAGCTGTGCGACTTGGGGCTGCTGCGGCTGCATGCCGACCGCGTCGCCGACATCGTGCTGAGCGAACCCGAACCCGAGACGCAGGACGTCGAGATCGACTTGCAGCATCTGTCGGCGGCGATCGAAATCCGCGGCCTGTCGTTCCGCTATGCCGACGGCGAGCCGTGGGTGATCAAGGATCTGGACCTCGATGTACCGGCCGGGCAGTGTCTGGCCATCACCGGCGCGTCGGGCTGCGGCAAGACGACGCTGGTCAAGCTGCTGCTCGGGCTGCTGGTGCCCAACGAAGGCGAGATCCGCGTCGGCGGCCAACGCATCGACCGCCTCGGGCTGGCCAACTACCGCCAGTTGCTCGGCACGGTAATGCAGGAAGACCAGCTGTTCGCAGGCTCGATCGCCGACAACATCGCCTTCTTCGACCCGGCGCCAGACCGCGAGCGCATCGAAGCGTGCGCCCGTACCGCCGCGATCCATGACGAAATCAACACGATGCCGATGACCTACGGCACGCTGGTCGGCGACATCGGCAGTGCGCTGTCTGGCGGCCAGCGCCAGCGCATCCTGCTGGCGCGCGCGCTGTACCGCCACCCGCGCATCCTGGTGCTCGACGAAGCGACCAGCCACCTCGACAGCGGAAACGAGCAGGCGGTGAACTCGGCCATCCGCCAGATCGCGCTGACGCGCATCATCGTCGCGCATCGCAGCGAGACGATCGCGATGGCCCAGCGGGTGGTGATGCTGGACCGAGGCCGTATCCGGCGCGACATGTCGACCGAGCAAGAGCCGATCAGAGCCTAGCGGCCCGACGCGCAGCGCATCGAAGCCTCGGGCGGCGAGTTTCGCCGAGGCGTGTTTCGCACGGCGATACTCGCGTCTCGATGCAAGCGATCCTCGCCGTCACCATTCCGTTCTTCGCCCTCGTGCTGTGCGGCTACCTGGCGTCGCAGCGCCGCGTGCTGCCCGAAGCGGCGATTCCGGGGCTGAACATCTACGTGCTGTTCTTCGCGCTGCCGTGCATGCTGTT
>JBGQEX010000278.1:0-5381 GCA_041496605.1 Piscinibacter sp. | reverse complement strand
TGCGGCTCCTAGAATCTCCCTCCTATGCACATCCACATCCTCGGTATCTGCGGCACCTTCATGGGGGGCCTGGCCGCGCTCGCGCGTGAAGCCGGGCACCAGGTCACCGGCTGCGACGCCAACGTCTATCCGCCGATGAGCGACCAGCTGCGCTCGCTCGGCATCGAACTCATCGAGGGCTACGGCGCCGACCAGCTCGCGGTGCGGCCTGACTTGTTCGTCGTCGGCAACGTCGTCAGTCGCGGCAATCCGCTGGTCGAGGCGATGCTCAACGCAGGGGCTGCCTACACCAGCGGCCCGCAATGGCTGGCCGATCATGTGCTGCAAGGTCGGCATGTGCTTGCCGTGGCAGGCACGCACGGCAAGACCACGACGACGTCGATGCTCGCGTGGGTGCTAGAGCAGGCCGGTCTGCAGCCGGGTTTCCTGGTCGGCGGCGTGCCGCTGAACTTCGGCGTGTCGGCACGGCTGGGCAGTGGCAGCACCTTCGTCATCGAGGCCGACGAGTACGACACGGCGTTCTTCGACAAGCGCAGCAAGTTCGTTCACTACCGGCCGCGCACTGCGGTGCTGAACAACCTCGAGTTCGACCACGCCGACATCTTCGACGACCTTGCCGCGATCGAGCGGCAGTTCCACCACCTTGTTCGCACCGTGCCGTCGCAGGGCCGGCTGGTGGTGAATGCGCGCGAGGAGTCGCTGCAGCGCGTGCTGGCGGCGGGCTGCTGGAGCGAGGTGATCCGCTTCGGCGCACGCAAGGAAGCACCGGGCGAATTGCGCGCACGCGGCGAACCGCATGCGTTCGACGTGTTGCGCGGCAGCCTGAAGATCGCGCGCGTCGAGTGGGCGCTGCTGGGCGAGCACAACCAGATGAACGCGCTGGCGGCGGTCGCGGCAGCCGAACATGTCGGCGTGACACCCGAAGCCGCCGCTGCGGCGCTCGCACACTTCGAAAACGTGCGTCGTCGGCTCGAATTGCGCGGCAGCGTGAAGCTCGGTGCCGGCGAAGTGAAGGTGTACGACGACTTCGCACACCACCCGACCGCCATGCGCACCACCGTCAACGGATTGCGCCGCCGGGTCGATGCCCAGCACGGCCAGGATCACGCGGCGCGCCCGCGCATCCTGGCGGTGTTCGAGCCGCGTTCCAACACGATGAAGCTGGGCGCGATGAAGGCGCAATTGCCGTGGTCGCTGGAAGAGGCCGACCTGGCTTTCTGCCACAGCGGCGGGCTCAGCTGGGACGCCGCGCAGGCGCTGGCACCGATGGGGGCTCAGGCGGTCGTCTGCGACAGCATCGACAAGCTGGTGGCGCGCGTGGTGGCCGAGGCGCGGCCGGGCGACCACATCCTGTGCATGAGCAATGGCGGCTTCGGCGGCGTGCACGGAAAGCTGCTGGAGGCGCTGGCGGTGCGGCGCGTTTGAGGCCCGGTCGCGATGGCAATCAGCCACCTCTTGTACCTGCACGGATTTCGCTCGTCGCCGCAATCGACCAAGGCGCGCCAGATCGCGGCCTGGCTGCAGCAGCATCGCCCGGACCTGCACTGGTGGTGCCCGCAGCTGCCGGCGTCGCCGAAACAGGCGGTGGCGCTGATCGACTCGGGCACCGCCGACTGGCCGCGTGAGCGGATGGCGGTGATCGGCAGTTCGCTCGGCGGGTTCTACGCGACGCTGCTGGCCGAACGCGTCGGCTGCCCGGCGGTTCTGCTGAACCCAGCCGTCAATCCGGCGCGCGACCTGGCGCACTGCATCGGCGAGACGACTGCGTGGCACAGCCACGAGCGCTTCGTCTTCCAGCGCGAATTCGTCGACGAACTGAAGGCGCTGACGCCGCCGGCCATCACCCGACCCGAGCGTTACTTCGCGGTCATCGCCAAGGGCGACGAGGTGATGGACTGGCGCGAGATGAGTTCACGCTACCCCGGCTGCCGCCTCAAGCTGCTCGAAGGCAGCGACCACGCCTTGAGCGACTTCGACGCCTACCTGGGCGACGTGCTGCGCTTCCTCGTCATTTCCAGTGGATGATGACGAGGACGACGCGGCGCCAGATCTCGAAGTTGAACCAGAACAGCACCGCGGCATAGGCCCAGCGCCGAAGGCGGTGCGCCAGCTTCAGCCACTCGTCGGTGCCGCTGATGATGAAGATGACGAAGGTGAGCGCGGCGCCGCCCCCCGTCAATGCGGTCAACACACCGATGATCCAGCGGAAGATCGTCATAGGATGATGGCCAGTCGTTCGAGTATCAACACCGCGAAGAAGCCCAGCGCCGCGATGACCGTCCACTTGACGACACGGATGCCGAGCACGCGATAGCGCAGCTGCCCGGTGCCGACATACATCGCGAAGCACAACGCTCCCGCGACGAGCAGCAACAGGACGATCGCACGAAAGACCGGCATTCGTTCACCAGGCCGGCGCCAAGTCGGCAAGCCCGGCCGGCGCCCGCGAGGCGTCGTCGAAACTCACGATTTCGTAGCTGCTCTTGTCGGCCAGCACGGCGCGCAGCAGCTTGTTGTTCAACGCATGTCCCGACTTGAACGCGGTGTAAGCGGCGATCAGCGGGTGGCCGGCGACATGCATGTCGCCGATCGCGTCGAGGATCTTGTGCTTGACGAATTCATCGTCGTAGCGCAGCCCGTCGCTGTTGAGCACGCGGTAGTCGTCGACCACGATCACGTTGTCCATGCTGCCGCCCAGGCCCAGGCCGCGCGAGCGCATCATCTCCACGTCCTTGGTGAAGCCGAAGGTGCGGGCGCGCGCGATTTCGCGCTTGTACTGGCCGGAACCCATGTCGAACACGACGCGTTGGCCGGTCTGGTTGACGGCCGGGTGGTCGAACTCGATTTCGAACGTGAGCTTGTAGCCCTCGAACGGCTCAAGCCGCGCCCACTTCAGCGTGGCGCCCTCGCCTTCGCGCACTTCGACCGGCTTGAGCATGCGCATGAAGCGCTTCGGCGCGTTCTGCAGCTCGATGCCGGCGCTTTGCAGCAGGAACACGAAGGCCGCCGCCGAGCCGTCGAGGATAGGCACCTCTTCGGCGGTGATGTCGACGATCAGGTTGTCGATGCCCAGGCCCGCGCACGCCGACAGCAGGTGTTCGATGGTGTTGACCTTCGGGCCGCCGGGGTCGCCGCCGGGCGAAATGGTCGTGGCCATGCGCGTGTCCGACACCGCGGTCACGCCGACGCGGATGTCCACCGGCTGCGGCAGGTCGACGCGCCGGAACACGATGCCGCTGTCCGGCGGCGCCGGGCGAAAGGTCAGCTCCACGCGTTGACCGCCGTGCACGCCCACGCCCACCGCGCGGGTGAGGGATTGAAGGGTGCGTTGGGCGAGCATGGATTGGATTTTAGGCATCGGACGCGCCACCCTGGCCGTGTCATCCCGGCGAATGCCGGGATCCACCGCAAGGATGGCCACGGTGGACCCCGGCGTTCGCCGGGGTGACGCGCGCGCGCCGGGACGACGGAGTCGGCCGAAATCGATCAATCGGCTTGCTTCCGCAAGAACGCCGGGATTTCGATTTCGTCCATCCCGTTGCTCGCCAGCGCGTCGACCTTCGCTGCCGCGGTGCGGCCATTGCGCCACACGCTCGGCGTCGTAAGCTGGCTGTAGTCGTGGGCAGGCATGGTGTGCACCGGCTGGGTCAGCACCGGCAGGTTGTCGGTGCCGGTGCGCTGCATCACCGGTGCGCTGTGCACCACGCTGATCGGCACGGCCTGGCGCTTGGCGGGCGACAGGCCGGTGGCGATGACGGTCACGCGCAGCTGGTCGCCCAGGCTCTCGTCGTAGGCGGTGCCGTAGATCACATGGGCGTCATCGGCTGCGTAGCGGCGAATCGTGTTCATCGCGTTGCGGCTTTCGCTCAGCTTGAAGGTGTTGCGGTTGGCCGCGATCAGCACCAGCACGCCGCGCGCGCCCGACAGGTCGATGCCTTCGAGCAGCGGGCAGGCCACCGCGCCGTCGGCCGCCTTGTTGGCACGGTCCGGACCGCTCGCGATCGCCGTGCCCATCATCGCCTTGCCGGGTTCGCTCATCACCGTCTTCACGTCCTCGAAGTCGACGTTGACCAGGCCGGGGATGTGGATGATGTCGCTGATGCCGCCGACCGCGTTCTTCAACACGTCGTTGGCGTGCGCGAAGGCCTGGTCCTGCGTCACGTCGTCGCCCAGCACGTCGAGCAGCTTGTCGTTCAGGATGACGATCAGCGAGTCGACGTTGGCTTCCAGTTCGGCGAGGCCTGCGTCCGCCGCCTTCATGCGCCGCGCGCCTTCGAAGTCGAACGGCTTGGTGACCACGCCCACCGTCAGGATGCCCATTTCCTTGGCCACCCGCGCGATCACCGGCGCGGCGCCGGTGCCGGTACCGCCGCCCATGCCGGCGGTGATGAACAGCATGTTCGCGCCGTTGATCGACTGGCGAATGCGGTCCACCGCCTCTTCGGCCGCGGCCCGCCCGGCTTCCGGCTTGGCGCCGGCGCCGAGGCCGGTGGTGCCGAGCTGGATCAGCTGGTGCGAGGCCGAGCGGTTCAACGCCTGCGCATCGGTATTGGCACAGATGAACTCGACGCCTTGCACCCCCTGCGCAATCATGTGATCGACCGCGTTACCGCCGCCGCCACCCACGCCGATGACCTTGATCTGCGTCCCGAGGTCGAACTCTTCGATCATTTCGATTGCCATTTTTGAAACTCCTTCAATGCAGTTGCCATGTTTGTCGGTGATCCCGTCGATCTCGCCTGGGTGACCCGGCGGTGCCGGGGTCCGAGGTCGTAGGTTCTTGGAGCTCGTGTGCGGTGGGTCCCGGCTCGCGGCGGGATGGCGGGCGATGGGTGGATGCTTGTGGATCGTCATCAGGTCACCCCCGTCAGAAGTTGCCCAGGAACCAGTCTTTGGCGCGGCCGAACAGGGTCTTCACCGACCCCGCCTGCTGCGCCGCGCGCATGCCGCGGCTGCGCGCGATGCGCGCCTCTTCGAGCAAGCCCATCACGGTGGCCGAGCGCGGGTTGGCCACCATGTCGTGCAGCGCGCCGTGGTAGGTCGGAATGCCTTTGCGCACCGGCTTCAGGAAGATGTCTTCGCCCAGCTCGACCATGCCCGGCATCACCGCCGCGCCGCCGGTGATCACGATGCCCGAGGACAGCAGTTCCTCGTAGCCGCTCTCGCGAATGACCTGATGCACCAGCGAATAGATTTCCTCGACGCGCGGCTCGATCACGCCCGCCAGCGCCTGCCGGCTCAGCATGCGCGGCGGCCGGTCGCCGAGGCCCGGCACTTCGAGCTGCTCGCTCGGGTCGGCCAGCAGCTGCTTGGCGACGCCGTACTGGACCTTGATTTCCTCGGCGTCCTTGGTCGGCGTGCGCAGCGCCATCGCGATGTCG
>JBGQEX010000277.1:0-5400 GCA_041496605.1 Piscinibacter sp. | reverse complement strand
GCGAAGGGCAACACCACCAGCAGGATCAGCAGATCGCGCCGCCGCTTGTCGCTGCGCGCGATCAGCAGCGCCAGCGGGTAGGCCAGCAGCAGGCACAGCAGCGTGGTCAGCGCCGCGACGCCGAGCGATTTGGCAAAGATCTCGGCGTAGATCGCGTCGCTGAAGAAGATGCCGAAGTTCTCGCCGGTGAGCCCGCCGTCTTGGCCGGGCTTGACGCCGAACAGCGGCGCCAGGCCGCCGAATTCGCCGGGGAAGCGCAATGCCGCCACCAGCATGATGAGGCTGGGCGCGACGAAGAACAGCAGCAGGAAGACGAGCGGCGGCGTGGTGACCACCCAGCGCTGCGCCCGGCCGCCGGCGGTGGCGTTGACGGGTTGGTGACGTGCGGCCATGCTTCGCTCAATCTGCAAGGAAAACGCCAGCGTCGTGGCGCCATTCGACCCAGACTTCGTCACCCGGTTCGAAGCGGCGCACCGGGCCGGGCGTCGCGTTCGGCAGCAGCGCTTGCAGCACCGCGCCCTCGCGCATCTCGATCTGGTAGGTGGTGATGTCACCGGCATAGAGCTGTCCGCGCACGCGCCCGGCGAAATGGTTCTTCAAGTGCGTGACCGTCGTGGCCGCCGGTGGATCCGACAGGTGCAGGTGCTCGGGGCGCAGCGCGAGGCACCCGCGCGCGCCCACCGGGGCGTGCTGCTCCCCGGTTGCCGCCACCTCGCCCAGGCCTTGCACGTGCAGGCTGAGCTGGCCGTTGCTCGCGCCGGCGACCGCGCAGTCCAGCAGGTTGGCGTTGCCTATGAAGTCGGCCACGAAGCGATTCACCGGTTTGCCGTACAACTCGGTCGGCACGGCAATCTGTTCGATGCGCCCGGCGCGCATCACCGCGATGCGGTGCGACATCGCCAGGGCCTCCTGCTGCGCGTGCGTCACGTAGATGAACGCGATGCCGGCGTCGCGCTGCAGCTTGATCAGCTCGAGCTGGATGTCTTCACGCAGCTTGGCATCGAGCGCGGCCAGCGGCTCGTCGAGCAGCAGCAGGCGCGGCCGGTTGACCAGCGCGCGCGCCAGCGCCACGCGCTGGCGCTGGCCGCCCGACAGCTCGTGAGGGTAGTGTGCCGCGCGATCGGCGAGCCTGACGTCGTCGAGCGCCTCCGCCACCAGGCGCTGCAGCTCGGCGCCGCGCTTGCCTGCCATGCGAAGCCCGAAGGCCACGTTCTGCGCCACCGTCATGTGCGGGAACAGCGCGTAGCTCTGGAACACGGTATGGATGGGGCGGCGCTCGGGCGGCACGTCGGCGAGGTCCTGCCCGTCGAGCAGGATGCTGCCTGCATCGGGCGACTCGAAGCCGGCGATCATCCGCAGCAGCGTGGTCTTGCCGCACCCGGACGGCCCGAGCAGCGTGAAGAACTCGCCGGCCTCGACACTCATGCTCACGCCGTCGACAGCCGTCAGCGAGCCGTAGCGGCGCGTCGCGTTGCGAATCTCAAGCTGCGCCATGGCGGCCCTCGTGTGCAACTGTGCCTTGCCGCGCCCCGCAACTCCGTGCCGAGCGACTCGGCCTGGACGGCAAGCGTGCAGCGTACCTCATCGGAGCGCGCCTATCATGCCCGCCATGACCCGGACGGCTTCATCGCATGGCGCGCTCGCAGAGATGGGCCGCACGGCGCTGCGGTGGTTCGCCGGCTGGTGGCGAATCATTCACCTCGGCGCGCTGATTCTCGCGCTGGCGCTGTCGCCGGCGAGCTACGGGCGGGCCAACCGCTTCGCGATGGCGCGCCATGTCTACCTGGGTACGGCACCCAACCTCCTGTGGTTCACGGTGCTGTCCACCTTGATCAGCCTGGTGCTGATTCGCATCGTCGTGGTCACGGCCTGGAGCTACGGCCTGTCGCAGTACGCGCTGGAGATGGTGGTGCGGGTGCTGGTGCTCGAACTGATTCCGTTGACGGCGGCACTTTTCGTGGCACTGCGCTGCGCGATCCCCAACGGGGCAGACATCGCCGCGATGCGTTCGGGTGGCGAGCTCGATGCGCTGAAGCTCGAGGGCGTGGACCCGCTGCGGCGCGAGGTGCTGCCGCGGGTGGCGGCGGGCGCGTTCGCGGTGCTGATGCTGGCCGCGGTGAGTTGCGCCGTGACGCTGGTGCTGGCCTACCTGTCCGTCTATGGCTTCACTGCCGGTGGTTTCGCGGCCTATACGCGCACGGTCGGCCGCGTGTTCAACCCGGCGGTGACGCTGGTCTTTGGCCTCAAGATCCTGTTTCTCGGGCTTGCCGTGTCCTTGATCCCCATCGCCTCGGTTCTCTACGATGCCCCGCGCGCGCGTTCCAGGACGAGTGCCGAATTGCAGGGCCTGGTCCGCATGTTCCTGGTCATCGTGCTGATCGAAGGCGTCTCGCTGGTCGGCAACTACTATTGACATTGACTCCGCGAGATCCATGAACGAAGAACCGTCCGCGTCCCCGCCCCCGGTCGCCCACCTGGAGTTCAAGGCGGCGATGCTGCTGCTGCTGATGCTGCTGCTGTTGAGCGGCGCGGCCGTGTACTTGATGTACGCGCGCGGCGCGTTCGAGGCGACGCAGAAGCTGGTGCTGGTGGCGGACGACGCGGAGGGCGTGATGGTCGGCATGGACCTCACGTTCTCGGGCTTTCCCATCGGACGCGTGCGCCGCATCGAGCTGGGCCAGGACGGCAACGCGCGCATCATCATCGACGTGCCGAGCAAGGACGCGCACTGGCTGCGCGAATCGAGCGTGTTCACGCTGGTGCACGGCCTCGTCGGCAGCACCAATATCCGGGCTTTCAGCGGCATCCTGAGCGACCCGCCCCTGCCCGACGGCGCCGAGCGCAAGGCCTTGATCGGCGACGCCACGGCCGAGATCCCACACCTGCTGTCCGCGGCCAAGGAGCTGATCCAGAACCTGACCGTCCTCACCGCGGCGGACTCGCCGCTCAGCGCAAGCCTCGCCAATGTGCAGTCGGCCACCGACAAGCTCAAAGGGCCACGCGGTGCGCTCGGCGTGCTGCTGGGCAACGAGGCCGATGCCGGCAAGCTCGTCACGGCGCTGGACCGCGCCAATTCGCTGCTGGCCCGCATCGATGCCATGGCCGCCAGGGCCGACACGCAGGTCTTCGGCAAGGAGGGCGTGATGCCCGAAACGCGCTCCGCCATCGTGCAGCTCAATGCCATGCTGGGTGACGCGCGCGCGACGCTGAAGAAGGTCGACGCGGTGCTCGAGGAGGCGCAAGGCGTCGCCAGCAATGCGCGGGTCGCGACGACCGACCTCGGTGCCTTGCGTGCCGAGGTCGAATCGAGCTTGCGCAAGGTGGAAGGACTGGTCGACGAAGTGAATCGCAAATGGCCGTTCGCGCGCGACACGGAGCTGAAGCTGCCATGACGCGGCAAACGCCAGCAGCGCTCGCTGCCGCCGCCGTGGCGCTGCTGCTGGCCGCCTGTGCCGGCGGCCCGCCACCACCCGATTGGCAGTTCAACGCGCGCGCGGCGATGGACCACGCGGTGGCAGCCACGCTCGCAGGCGACACGCGTGCCGAAACGCTGGAGTTCGCGCGCGCGCGCAGCGAGATCACCAAGACTGGCCGAGTCGAGCTGCTCGCACGTGCCGAGTTGATGCACTGCGCCGCCCGTGTGGCGAGCCTGGTGTTGGAATCCTGCGAGGGCTTCGAGCAGTTGAGGCCGGATGCGACCGCCGAGCAACGCGCATATGCCGACTACCTGGGTGCACGACTTCAGGCGAAGGATGTCGGCTTGCTGCCGCCCCAGCAGCGCGCCGCAGCCGCTGCCGACGCGGGTGCGGCGTTGGGATCGCTGCAAGGCATCGACGATCCGCTGTCGCGGCTGGTGGCTGCCGCCGTGCTGTTTCAGGCAGGCCGCGCCAGCCCGGCGGTGCTCGGGCTGGCCGTCGACACCGCGTCCGCCCAGGGCTGGAGGCGCCCGTTGCTCGCGTGGTTGAACGTGCAGGCCCTGCGTGCCGAGAAGGCGGGCGAAAGCGCGGAAGCACAACGCCTGCGCAGGCGCATCGACCTGGTCCAGGACGCACGCTGAGCGCATCGCGGTGCTACACCGCCGTCGCCTTTCGACGTTGCGCCGTCCCGGCTGCCCGTGCCTTCGCCGCCGCCTTCGCGGCGTTGGCCCGCACGCGCCGCAGTGCCGCAGCGAACTCGCGGTTGAACTGCTCGGTGATGGCCTGCGGATCGGGCACCAGGCGCGCGTCGGCGATCACCGACAGCGTGGCCGTGCCCTTGTAGCTCAGGATGCTGATGCCCATGCCGAGTTGCTGGCCCGGATGCGGCACCCAGAACATCATGCGATCGATGGCCACCCCGGCGAGGTACAGCGCCTGCTTCGGGCCGGCAACGTTGGTCATCACGACGCTCGCCTTGCTGCCGAAGACCTGGTTGGCCAGGTCCTCGAGCGCCTTCGGTCCGCGGCCGAAGATGTCCAGCAGCACCCGCATCGCCACCGCTTCCGGTGAGCGCTTGAGGGCGTCCATGCGCGACTTCGTCGCCGCCAGGCGTTTCGACGGTGTCGGGCTGGCCACCGCGAGGTCGAGGATCACCAGCCCGAATTCGTTGCCCAGCTCGCCGGCGCGTTCCGGCGGCCGCAGGTCGACCGGCACCATCGCGCGAACGGTGGTGTTGTCCACGTCGACGCCGCGCCGCGCCAGGTAGTCGCGCAGCGCGCCGGTCATGCAGGCCACGAGCACGTCGTTCACCTTGGCGCCCGACGCGGCGCCGATGGTCTTGACGTCGTCGATGGCGACCGGCCGCGACCACGCCACGTGCTTTCGGACCCCGAATTCGCCCTTCAGCGGCGAGCGCGGATCGGGCCACTTCAGCAGTTCGGCGACCAGCATGCCGGCGCCGGCGAGCACCACGGCGGCCTTGTCGATCAGCTGCTGCGGCTGCGTGACGGCGTCGACGGCCGAGCCGGCAGTCGCCAGCGCGCTGCGCGCCGAGCGTTCGACCGTGGCCCAGGCCGACGCCAGCAGGTCGCCGCGCGGCCGGTGCGCGGGCTTCGCCGCGCGCGCCGGCGAGCGCGGCGGCGACGAGCCGGGAGCGGTGTCGAACAGCCGCTGCGTCACCGTCATCATCGCGGAGCCGTCGCCGATGCAGTGGTGATAGCGCATGAGCAGTGCGCTGCCGCCATCGACGCCGTCGATCACGTGCACCTGCCACAGCGGCAGCCGGTGGTCGAGCGGCGCGCTTGCGATGTCGTCGATCAGCGCGGTGAGCGCGGCTTGGTCCTGCGGCGTCGCCAGTGCGATGTGCTTGACGTGCTGGGCGATGTCGAAATCCGCCACGTCTTCCCACTGCGGCGTCGAGATCGCCAGCCCGCGCTCGACAACGCGCTGGCGAAAACGATCGAACTCGACGATGCGCTGCGCG
>JBGQEX010000276.1:0-5407 GCA_041496605.1 Piscinibacter sp. | reverse complement strand
CTTGCTGTCTTTCATGCCGGCCAGGTGTTGGATCGCACCGCTGATGCCGCAAGCGACGTAGAGTTGCGGCGCCACGATCTTGCCGGTCTGTCCCACCTGCCAGTCGTTGGGTGCGTAGCCGGCGTCAACCGCTGCACGGCTGGCCCCCAAGGCGGCACCCAGCTTGTCCGCGAGTGGTGCGAGCACCTCGTTGAACCTGTCGCTCGAGCCGAGTGCGCGGCCACCGCTGACGACGATCTTCGCGGCGGTGAGCTCCGGACGATCGTTCTTCGCGATCTCACGTCTGATGAAGGTCGACTGGCCACTGTCGCCGACGGCCGCGACGCTTTCGACCGGCGCGCTACCGCCCGTGGCCGCGGCCGCATCGAACGCTGTCACCCGCACCGTGATGACCTTGGTCGGGTCACTGCTGCGCACCGTGGCAATGGCGTTGCCGGCGTAGACCGGCCGTTCGAAGGTGTCGGGGCCGATGACCTTCGTCGAGTCACTGATCTGTGCCACGTCGAGCAACGCCGCCACTCGGGGCGCGACGTTCTTGCCGTGCGCGGTTGCGGGAAAAAGGATGTGGCTGTAGTTCTTCGCGACCGCCAGCACCTGCGCTGCAACGTTCTCGGCAAGCTGTTGCGCCAAGCTCGGCCCGCTGACTTGCAGAACTCTCGCGACACCAGCCACCCGGGCCGCCGCCTGCGCCGCACCAGCAGTATCTCCGCCCGCCACAAGAACATGCACCTCTTCGCTGCAGGCTCGTGCCGCGGTCACGGTGTTGAGGGTGGCGGCCTTGAGCGCGCCGTTTTCGTGCTCGGCAACAACAAGCGCCACCATTTCAGATCACCTTCGCTTCGTTCTTCAGTCTTGCGACCAGCATCGTGACATCGGAGACCTTGACGCCGGCACCCCGTTTGGGGGGCTCATTGACCTTCAGTGTCGTGATGCGCGGCGTCACGTCCACACCCAGGTCCGAAGGCTTCACCGTCTCTAGCGCCTTCTTCTTGGCCTTCATGATGTTCGGCAGAGTCACGTAGCGCGGCTCGTTCAAGCGCAGATCGGTGGTGACGACGGCCGGCAGCTTTGCCTTCACGGTCTCCAAGCCACCGTCGACCTCTCGTGTGACGGTCGCATGGCCGTCGGCCACTTCGAGCTTGGATGCAAAGGTGGCCTGAGGCATGCCGGTCAACGCGGCCAGCATCTGACCCACCTGGTTGCAGTCATCGTCAATCGCTTGCTTGCCGAGAATGACGAGGCTGGGCCGCTCCTTGTCCACCAGCGCCTTGAGCAGTTTCGCCACCGCCAACGGCTGCAGTTCCTCCGGCGTCTCGACGAGGATGCCGCGATCGGCACCAATCGCCATCGCCGTGCGCAGCACTTCCTGGCATGGCGCGACGCCGCAAGACACCGCGACCACCTCGGTCGCCACGCCACTCTCCTTCAGCCGCACGGCCTCTTCGACGGCGATTTCGTCGAAGGGGTTCATGCTCATCTTGACGTTGGCGATGTCCACGCCGGTGCCGTCGCTCTTGACGCGTACCTTGACGTTGTAGTCCACCACGCGCTTCACAGCGACAAGAACCTTCATGTCAAAACGCCGCAATGCCCGTGATGGCGCGGCCGAGGATGAGCGCGTGGACGTCGTGAGTTCCTTCGTAGGTGTTGACCACCTCGAGGTTGACAAGATGGCGGGCGACACCGAACTCGTCGCTGATCCCGTTGCCCCCCAGCATGTCTCGCGCCATACGCGCGATGTCGAGCGCCTTGCCGCACGAGTTGCGCTTCACGATGCTCGTGATCTCGACCGCTGCGGTGCCCGCGTCCTTCATGCGGCCCAGACGCAGACACCCCTGCAGGCCGAGCGAAATCTCGGTCAGCATGTCGGCGAGCTTCTTCTGGATCAGCTGGTTCGCAGCCAGGGGCCTGGCGAACTGCTTTCGATCGAGTACGTATTGGCGCGCCGTGTGCATGCAATCCTCTGCCGCGCCGAGCGCGCCCCAGGCAATGCCGTAGCGGGCACTGTTCAGGCAAGTGAACGGTCCCTTCAGGCCACGTACATCCGGGAAGGCGTTCTCTTCGGGACAGAACACGCCATCCATCACGATCTCGCCCGTGACGGACGCGCGCAGCCCGACCTTGCCGTGTATCGCAGGCGCCGACAGTCCCTTCCAGCCCTTCTCGAGCACGAAGCCGCGGATCGCGCCCTCGTCGTCCTTGGCCCAGACGACGAAGACGTCGGCGATCGGGCTGTTGGTGATCCACATCTTGCTGCCCGAGAGGCTGAACCCGCCGGGCACCTTCTTCGCACGCGTGACCATGCTGCCCGGGTCCGATCCATGGTTGGGCTCGGTCAGTCCGAAGCAGCCGATCCACTCGCCGCTGGTGAGCTTGGGCAGGTACTTCTGTTTCTGTGCCTCGGTGCCGAACTCGTTGATCGGCACCATCACGAGTGAGCTCTGCACGCTCATCATCGAGCGATAGCCCGAATCAACGCGCTCCACTTCGCGCGCGACGAGGCCGTAGCAAACGTAGTTCAGTCCGGCGCCGCCGTACGTTTCGGGGATCGTCGCCCCCAGCAGGCCGAGTTCGCCCATCTCGCGGAAGATGTCCGGGTCGGTCTGCTCCTTGCGGAACGCCTCGAGCACACGCGGGCGCAAGCGTTCGTGGCAGTAGGCGTACGCGGAGTCGCGCACCATCCGCTCCTCGTCGATGAGTTGGTCGTCGAGGAGCAACGGATCGTCCCAACGGAAGGACGCCTTTGTCTGCGGGAGTGTCATATCGGTCTTTTGGGGGTGGACGTACTTGCGGGTGGCTATCAAGGACAAACGACGTAGTTGGAGAAGCCGCCGTTGCGATCTTTCAGACCCGAGATGGCTTCGTTGACCCGGTCCAGCGGGAAGACGCGGTTCTCGAGGTAGGACAAGTCGATGGTGCCCGTGCGCACCATGTCAGCCATCTCCTGCCCCTGTGCGGTGGTGAACCAGTTCGAGCCGATGAGCTGAATCTGCTCGTCCATCAACCACTTCACGTCGATCGGCAGATCGTCGGCCACGCCGCCGACGTTGACGACCTTGCCGCCACGGCGCACGCCCTTCATCGAATCGAGCATCGTCGCGACCGGGGCCTTGGCCCCCAGGGCACTGATCGTGAAGTCCGCACCCTCACCGCCCGTCAGCGACTTGGCCCATTCGCCGGTGGAACGTTCGCCCAGTTGGATGACCTCGATTCGGTCGGGGGCCAGCGCCTTCACGCGCTTCAGCAGTTCGACATCCCGCCCTGTACCGAGGATGCGCGACAGCCCCATCGCCAAGCCGAGCACGGTCGCTGCGACACCGAGCGTGCCGGTGATCCCGTCGATCAGTGCCACTTGGCCAGGGCCCGCGCCGGCGTTCTTCAGCGCACCGTACGACGTGCCGAGGTAGCCGAACCGCCCTGCGCGCTCGAAGCTCAGGTTGTCAGGAATGTTGACGAGCGCGTACTCGGGAGCGGTCATGTACTCACTGAAGCCACCGTATGGATAGAGATCGAAGATGCGTTGGCCATCCGTGCTCGTGCTGAAGTAGCCATTCAGTGTGTAGTAGCGACACTGGCTGCGCTGTCCGGACCGGCAGGCTTTGCACGACCCGCAGGATCGCAGCGGGCTGACGTAGACACGATCGCCCGGCTTGGCGTTGATGACCGCCTCGCCAACCTCCTCGATGACACCCGCCGGATCCAGGCCGAAGATCGCCGGGAACTTCGGCAGCGGCTGATGGGGGAACCACGTCGGCCAGTTGTTGATGACGTTGGCCATGTTTGGCACGATCCCGCAGGCCTTGACGCGCACCAGGACGTCATTGGGCCGTGGTTTCGGAACCGGGATAGTGTCGAGCGTCATCGGCGTGCCGAGCGTGTGCAGTCGCGCCGCGGTCATTGTCTTGCTCATGAGAGATCCTTCATTGATGCCTGGATGGCCCGGCGGACTTACTGGGAGATGAACCCGCCCAATCTCGGCCGGAACTTGCTGGGCCAGACCGTCACCCACTTGCCCTCTTGAACTTGCTTCAGCTTGGTGTCGGGGGCGCTGCTGTTGAACTTTCCTTCGAAGCTGCGGGTGCCCAGGACGGTCTTGACCAGATTCGCCTTGAGCCACGCAGCCATGGCCTTGTCGTCGAGGCGCCCCGCGCCGATCGCTGCTGCCTCGAGCATCTGCCAAGCGGCAAACTCGGCAGCCGCCTGGTATTCGGCCCGCGGGTAGGCCAGCCCGGCCGCCGTCGCGCGCTGGGTGTAGGCCTCAACGAACTCCGAGGCACCCGCGTTGTGCCTGAAGGGCTCGTGGTCTTCGAACCAGGTGAGGCTCGTGAGACCGTTCGCGTTCGGATGAGCCGCCGTCGGACCCGGCGCCGGGAAGAGGTAGAAGTGGCGCTTCGGCAGGTAATCGAGGCGCTTCATCGCGTCGAGCAGTTGCACCGCCTCCATGCCGATGGCGCCGGACCACAGCAGGTCAGGGTTCGCATCCTTGATGCGCGCGGCGATGCCGCCGAAGTCGCGCGTGCCGAATTCGTATTCGAGCGAAAGCACGGCCTTCATTCCGTGCTTGTCGGCAACCTCCTGGCCTCCCTTGGCCAAGTCGAGCGCGGAGGGGAACTTGCTGGTGACGAAGGCAATCGTCTTGGGCGGACTGGGGAGGCTCGCATAGGCGGCGAGCACGATCTCGGTGTCGGCGATGCGGGGATCCGGGCCCAGCGGCAGCGCCGGGAACTGCATCTCGTAAGGCGCGAGGCTGGGGTCACCGAGGCTGCTCTGGATGAACAGCTTGTTGAAGCGCTGGGCCACACCCATGGCCGCGATGATTGCGCTCGTGCCGTACGGCCCCATCAGCAGATCCACCTTGTCGGAGGTGATGAGTCGCTCGTAGAGCGTGCGCGCGTTCGCGGGCTGGGACTGGTCGTCGAGCAGCACCCGCTCCAGCTTGCGCCCCAGAAGGCCACCGCGCTTGTTGAGGTCGTCGACGAACACTTCGCCGGCGATCTTGTGGATCATGCCAACCGAAGCGAGCGGCCCCGTCAGGGGCAACGTTCCGCCGACACGGATCGGAGCGCCGGCTGCCGGCTGCGAGAAGGCGGGCAACCCGGCGGCCAGCATCAGGCCACCCGCGCCGAGAATGAACCCACGACGATCCTTGTTCAGTGCCGACTCAGTCATTCATGTCTCCAATGTGTGTTGGTAGAGCGCCCGTCGCGCGGGCAGCTGTCATTGCTCTGTGTACTCAGCGATAGCCGCCTTCGAGCTCGATGTCGAGGCCGGCCATGATCCGCACGCCGGAGTTGTACCAACCGACGACAAGCACCAGCGCGATCATTTCCGGCTCGCTCAGAAACGCGGCTGCATCGCGCCAGGTCTGGTCGCTGACCGCGACCTTGAGCGTCGACTCCTTGGCCAG
>JBGQEX010000275.1:0-5410 GCA_041496605.1 Piscinibacter sp. | reverse complement strand
CTTCCCGGACGAGGCCATAGACCTCACCGGAGCTGACGAAGAGAAAGCGACCTCGGAACCCGCCAGTCTTGACTTGAGCGCCTCAAGCAACCGAATCGTCCCCAGCGCATTCACCTCAAATGTCGCAACCGGGTCGCTGAAGCTGCTGGCCACTGAGGCCTGAGCCGCAAGATGAATTGCGTATTTCGGACCATCGTGACCGACCGTTTCGGCATCGTGACCGCCGAATTCGGGAACGTGACCGGTCATTTCGGTGACGTGACCGATGAAGTTTTGATACCCGCGTAGTCGGGTTTTCCGACCCGTCAAGCCGGTCGGTGCTGGTGTTGCGTATGAACCACCGCTGGGGCATAGCCTCACGGCCTTTGGGCCTGAGAACTGATGCCGCAGCAACGCATGGACATACGCATGATCAAGGACATTCTTAGACTCAAGTACAGCGGCGGGCTCTCGCATGAGGCCATCGCCCGCAGCCTATCCATCTCCAAGGGCGTCGTCGCCAAGTACCTCGGCTTGGCCGGCGCGGCAGGTCTGGACTGGGAGGCAACGGCGGAGTTGGACGAGGCATCTCTCGAACGCCGGCTGCTCGGACGCAGCTCGGCCGAGACCGCTGTCGTTGCGGCGGACTTTGCCACCGTACACATCGAACTGCGCCGCAAGGGCGTGACGCTGATGCTGCTGTGGCAGGAATACCGTGCCGCGAACGCGGGCCGGCGCACCTGGGCCTACACGCAGTTCTGCGAGCACTACAAGGCATTCGCCAAGACGCTCAAGCGCTCCATGCGCCAGCAGCGGCGCGCCGGCGAGAAGCTGTTCATCGACTACGCCGGTTCAACCTTGGCGCTGACCGACGGGACACGCGCGCAGGTCTTCGTCGCGGCCATGGGCGCATCGAGCTGCGTCTTCGCGTGTGCCACCGTCGATCAGAGCATGCGCTCGTGGCTGGGCGCGCTGGCGCGTGCGCTGAGCTTCTACGGCGGCTGCACGCAACTCATCGTGCCCGACAACCCGCGCTCGCTTGTCTCCGAGGCCTGCCGCTACGAGCCCAAGCTCAACGAGACGGTGCGCGACTTCGCTCGCCACTACAGCGTCTCATTCCTTCCAGCACGTCCGTTTGCGCCAAAAGATAAGGCCAGTGCCGAGAGTTCGGTCCAAGTCGTGACCCGCTGGGTCCTGGCGCGGCTGCGCCACACCGTGCTGGCCGACGTTCACGCCGCTGACGCTGCCATCGCCGCACTGCTGCCGTCGCTGAACAATCGCAAGTTCCAGAAGCTCGAAGGTAGCCGTGCGAGCCTGTTCGCAGCGCTGGACGCGCCGGCGCTGTCGAGCCTGCCGGCACAGCCCTGGCAGTGGGCCACCTTCAAGACGGTGAAGGCGCACATCGACTATCACGTCGAGCTCGACTTCCATCGCTACAGCGTGCCGCACTCGCTGGTGGGATTGGCGCTGGAGGCGCGCGTCACGGACGCGCTGGTGGAGGTGCTGCATCGCGGGCAACTCGTCGCTTGCCACGCGCGCAGCTCAAGGCGCGGGGGCTTCACCACGCTGGACGAACACATGCCTGCTGCGCACCGCGCGCACAAGGACTGGACGCCCGAACGGCTGATCCATTGGGGCAGCAGCATCGGCGCGAACACCGGGCGCTTCGTCACGCAACTGCTGCAGCGCTTCCGCCATCCCGAGCACGGCTACCGCAGCTGTCTGGGGCTGCTGAGCATGACCAAGCGCTATGGGCCGCAGCGCGTCGAAGCCGCCTGCACGCTGGCTCTGGAGCTGGGCGCCAGGCACTACCGCCACGTGCGCGACATCCTGACCAACGGACGCGATCTCATCGCGCGAGCAGCGCCCGAACCCGAGTGGGTGGCACCCGCGCACGACAACGTTCGCGGCGCGGCGAACTACCACTGATGGCACGGCACTCCACACCACCCACCGCATTGAAGGACTACCCCATGATGATGAACAACACGCTGGCGCAGCTGCGCGAACTCAAGCTCGCCGGCATGGTCTCGGCCGTCGAGGAGCAACTCTGCAGCAGCGCGAGCACGGCGCTGTGCTTCGAGGAGAGGCTGGCGTTGATGGTCGATCGCGAAGTGAACCAACGCGGCGACAAGCGCCGCGCCGCGCTGCTGAAGAAGGCGGGTCTGAAGTACTCGCAGGCCTGCATCGAGGATGTCGACGGGCGCGCCGGCCGCGGCTTCGAGCGCAGCGCGATGATGAGCCTGGCGCTGTCGCGCTGGGTCGAGGAAGGCACGCCGATCCTTCTGACAGGCCCAACAGGGTCGGGCAAATCATGGTTGGCATGCGCACTGGCCCAATACGCGTGCCGACGTGGACACTCGGCGCTGTATCTGCGCACCCCGCGCCTGGCCGAGGAGCTGCGCATCCTGCACGGCAACGGCGGCTTCTCTCGGTGGCTCGCCGCGGTCGCCCGCACAGACGTCCTGGTGCTTGACGACTGGGGACTGGCTGCACTGGATGGTCCGACGCGCTCGGACCTGATGGAGGTGATCGACGACCGCGCGGGAACGCGCTCAACCATCGTGACAAGCCAACTGCCGGTCGAGCACTGGCACGCGTGGATCGGCGACGCAACCGTCGCCGATGCAATCCTCGATCGCTTGCTCTCGCGTAGTCATCGCTTGGTGTTGAAGGGCGAGTCGCTGCGCCCGCGCAAGGCCGCCAGCGCGGCCAGCGCGCCCACCGCGGACAGCGAGCCCATCAAGCCCAGCGCCACCACCGGCAAGTCGCGCTAGGCACGCGCCCTGTGGATTTGTGGACAGGCCCGCTCGCGCGGGCTTCCCGACTGAGCGCCGACGGCGCTCACCTGTGGATGGCCGGATGGACAACCCTGCGGGTTGCCCACGCGCCCACCCACAGGCCGTCGGCTGCCCACAAGCTCCACAGGGCCCCACCACATTTGAAGAAAGGCAAGAAAGAAACAGCAAAGCCCTTCAACCCGCTCAGGCACCAGGACCCAAACCAAGCAAACAACGGAGGTGTTCCACCCGCTCAAACCGACCCCATCCCTACAATCTTCCCTGCGCAACCCAGCAACCGATCGAAATCGGTCACGTTCCCGAAATCACCGGTCACGTTCGCCGAAATACGCAACCGATACGCATTCGCGAGTGATAGCTCTCTTACGTACTCGCTCAAAGCCTGAAGGTGGACCGTAGAAGCATGCTTCACAAAAGCCGGATTCGCGAGCGCTTGAGACGCAATGGTTGTCGAAAAATCTCGAAGCACAAGGCCGTCCTTGTAGAGAGGGAGAAAGCTTTCATGCCGGACGGTCTCGTTGGACGTTGCCTCGCCCTTGATCGCATTGAGTGTTGAAGCGAAGACCCTTCTCTCCTTCCATTCGTCGACATACGAGTTGGCTAGCAATGCAAGGAAGAAGCCGACGGCAGCGACTGCCGCACTGGTGAGGATTTCATGCTTCTTCTGCTTGACGTAGCTCCAGAGTGACATAAGAGACTCCCGGTGTGTTTGCGATGCCTAACGTTTGACATGAGGGGCGGCCGCAAGCAAGCGAAGCTTGCTTGTGGACGTCCCCTCGATGGAAGGGTTAGGCCTCGGCTGTGCGAACTGGCTATTCATCGATGGGTGTCCAGTGCAGGTTGGCCTCGATTCGACGCCGATAGACCGTGTCGATTTGGCGAGGTGCGCGACGAATGTACTTCTCGGCGGCGTCACGCTTTGCGCCAACGAGTTGTTCGAGATAGCTGACCACCTGGGCTTCATTCGGCGTTTGATCGATACCGGAGAACTTCGGTGGCAGTGCCGTCCAGACGACGTGTTGAACGCCCTGCGCGCTAGCCCACGAGTCTAGATTTGGCAGCGTGTTCAATGGCGCGTCGCCGACTGTCCAACTTCCGATGTGTTTTGCTTCGTTCTTCTGGAGAATGCCTTCGCGGCTTGCGAGTGCCTCCCGTGCAGCTCCGACAGTCGTTGCATCCATTACTGCCCATAGAGATCGTACGGGCAGCGCGAGCGGTTCTAGAACAAGAGTAATGCGGCCATCCTGTGACTGGCGAGCAAACTCGACGTGGATCATTGGGCCGTCCTGAAACCACTCGCGCTGGATTGGAAGTTCACGAGGATCCCAGACAAGAGAGCCCCAACCCAAGCATGCGACGGTTGCCATGATGATTCTCCGAGGCCTAACTTGATGTAGTCGGATGCTCAAGCTCTCCACATCTGCCCACAAGTGGGCAGATGCAGGCACAGATTGCTGCAGATGGATTTCCGCATGCGGCTATTCGTTTGCGGCGTGGTCGGGTGGGCCGAGGGCGTTGGAGTTGCCTCGGCGCAGTCGCCAGAGTTTGGTTGCCGGATCCCCATTGGCGCCGAGTGCCCCGGCCTCGCGGCGCAGCGCCGATTCGGATTCTTGACGACGCGCGACGCATCGCCGGTTCGCACTTGGCGCGCCGAGGCGGTGTCCGGCACTGCCGTTGTTCAACGGGGGTGGCATGCTTTCTCCCTGCGTGCGGCGGCCGCTCGCACGGTGCGTTGCTTGCACTGTTGAGCCGCCTGATGTTGTGAGCCGCAGGTTACGGTCTTCTCACACGCCTGTCCAGGCAGAGTGATGCGCTGCCGCCCCGTTCAAGCGGCTTGTTTCGCCCCCGCCTGAGCGCGCCACTGCGCCATCAGCGCGGCCCACTTGGCACGCGCCGGCGCGAGGTGCCGTTGCTTCACATGGCCATAGCCGCGGATGTCTTCGGGAATGCGCGCAATGTCGACGGCCAACGCGAGAGTCGATGCGTTCAGCCCCGTCAGCAGCTCGTCAACGGTCTGCCGGTACTCGCCAATCAGTGCGCGTTCGGACTTGCGCTCTTCGGTGCGGCCGAAGACGTCGAACGCGCCGCCGCGCAGGCCCTTGAGTTTTGCGAGCACGCGGAATGCGCCGAGCATCCACGGGCCAAAGGCTTGCTTGACGAGTTCACCGCTGGCGTTCGTTTTCGCAATCAGCGGCGGGGCCAGGTGGTAGTGCAGCTTGTAGTCGCCTTCGAACTGCGCCGCGACTTTGCCGAGGAAGCTCGGGTCGCTGTGCAACCGCGCGACTTCGTACTCGTCCTTGTAGGCCATCAGCTTGAACAAATAGCGCGCAACGGCTTCGGTGAGCTTGCTGCTTTTCAGCGGCGCTTCGGCCGCGCGCACCGTGTCGACGGCGCTGCGGTACTGCGCCGCATAGGCCGCGTTCTGGTAGTCGGTGAGGAACTCGACGCGCTTGGCGATCATGTCGTCGAGGTTCGTCGTCTTCTTCACGAACTCGATGACCTGCGCCGGCTTGAGCAGGGCTTGCACCGACGCGAGGTCGTGCGCCGCGCGGCGGCCCCATTCGAAGGCCGTCTTGTTGTTGTCGACCTGCACGCCGTTGAGTTCGATCGCGCGCATCAGCGACGCGTGG
>JBGQEX010000274.1:0-5410 GCA_041496605.1 Piscinibacter sp. | reverse complement strand
TGACGATCAGGTGGCGGCTCATTGGGCTGCTCCTGTGGTCGCCCGGTGCACCGCGCCGGGATTCCGCCCCGGCGGGCGGGTAACTTTCTTTTGAGGGCTCAAAAGAAAGTCACCAAAGAAAAGAGCCCCACATTTGGCCTGCTCGCTTCGGCTACGGCGACTCAAGAGGCTCTGAACCCCGCGTACCACTGTCGCTCTCCACGGCTCGCTTGGTCTGCGGTGGTACGCGAGAACCAGAGCCTCTTGAGTCGCCGTAGCCAAGTGATTCGGCCAAATCGTATTAAGGCCCTCTTCTTTGGTGACTTTCTTCTGGGCCACCAGAAGAAAGTTACTCGGCCGCCGGGCCGAACACCCGGCGCGGTGCAACGAACCGCCACAGGAGCAGCCCAATGAGCCGCCACCTGATCGTCATGGCGGCCGGCACCGGCGGCCACGTCATCCCCGGCCTCGCCGTGGCGAAGGAAATGCAGCAACGCGGCTGGACTGTCAGCTGGCTCGGTACGACGCACGGCATGGAGAACAAACTCGTGCCGCCCTCGGGCATTCCGATGGACAACATCACGTTCAGCGGGCTGCGCGGCAAGGGCCTCCTGCACACACTGACCGGCGGTCTGCGGATGCTGGCGGCGTTCTGGAGCTGCCTGCGCATCATTCGCCGCCGCCAAGCGCAGGCGGTACTCGGCATGGGCGGCTACGTGTGCTTTCCCGGCGGGCTGATGGCCTCGCTGCTCGGCAAGCCGCTGATGCTGGTCAATGCCGACGCGGCGCTGTTGATGAGCAACAAGGCGCTGCTGCCGCTGGCCGACCGCGTCGCGTTCGGCTTCGACGGCGGCGCGACGAAGACCATCAAGCACGCGGTGGTCACCGGCAACCCGGTGCGTGTCGAAATCGAATCCCTGCCGCCGCCCGAGCAGCGCTTCGCCGGCCGCAGCGGCCCGCTGCGCCTGCTGGTCGTCGGCGGCAGCCTGGGCGCTAAGGCGCTCAATGATTGCGTGCCGCAGGCGCTGGCCTTGCTGACTGAGGCGCAACGCCCGACGGTCACGCACCAGACCGGGCAGGCGAACCTCGGCGCAGTGCAATCGGCCTACGCGCAATCCCAGTTGCAAGCAGAGGTGCTGCCCTTCATCGACGACATGGCCGCTCGCCTCGCCGACTGCGACCTGATCGTCTGTCGCGCCGGCGCGGTGACGGTGAGCGAGCTGTGCGCCGCTGGCGTCGCCGCGGTGCTGGTGCCGCTGGTCGTCAGCACGACCTCGCATCAACGCGACAACGCGCAGTGGCTGGCAGCGTACGGTGCGGGCATCCACCTGCCGCAGGTTGAACTGACGCCGCGCAAGCTTGCCGATCTGCTCGCCAGCCTGACCCGCGACGCGCTCCTCGCGATGGCGACCAAAGCTCGCGCGCTAGCGAAGCCGAAGGCCGCCGCACGCGTCGCCGATGAACTCGAAAGGCTGGTGGCCGCATGAAGCACGCCGTCAAGCACATCCACTTCGTCGGCATCGGCGGTGCCGGCATGAGCGGCATCGCCGAGATCCTGCACAACCTCGGCTACACGGTGTCGGGCTCGGACCAGAGCGACAACGCCACCACGCAGCGTCTCGCGTCACTGGGCATCCGCGTCGCGGTCGGCCACGATGCGGCGAACATCGCCGGCGCCGAGGCGGTGGTCACGTCCACCGCGGTGAAGTCCGACAACCCCGAGGTCATCGCCGCGCGCGCGCACCATGTGCCGGTGGTGCCGCGAGCCGTGATGCTGGCCGAGCTGATGCGCCTGAAGCAGGGCATAGCGATCGCCGGCACGCACGGCAAGACGACGACGACCAGCCTGGTGGCCAGCGTGCTCGCCGAAGCGGGCGTCGACCCGACCTTCGTGATCGGCGGGCGGCTCAACGCGGCCGGTGCCAATTCGCGCCTCGGCTCGGGCGACTACATCGTCGTCGAGGCCGATGAATCCGACGCGTCGTTCCTCAACCTGATGCCGGTGATGGCGGTGGTGACCAACATCGACGCCGACCACATGGAAACCTACGGCCACGACTTCGAAAAGCTCAAGCAGGCTTTCATCGAGTTCATCCACCGCATGCCGTTCTACGGCGCAGCCATCGTCTGCGCCGACGACCCCGGCGTGCGCTCGATCATCCCGATGATTTCGCGGCCGGTGGTGCGCTATGGCTTCAACGACGACGCGATGGTGCGCGCGGTCGACGTGCAGGCGCGCGACGGCCAGATGCTGTTCACCGTGCAGCGCACCAACGGCGTTCGCATGCCCGACCTGGCCGTCACGCTGAACCTGCCCGGCGAGCACAACGTGCTGAACGCGCTGGCGACGATCGCCGTCGCGACCGAACTCGAGCTGCCCGATGCGCCGGTCGTCAAGGCATTGGCCGAGTTCCGCGGCGTGGGCCGCCGCTTCCAGCGCTACGGCGACTTGCCGGCCAAGGATGGGGGCCACTTCACCTTGATCGACGATTACGGCCACCACCCGGTCGAGATGGCGGCCACGCTGGCCGCGGCGCGCGGCGCGTTTCCCGGGCGGCGCCTCGTGCTCGCGTTCCAGCCGCACCGCTACACCCGCACGCGCGACTGCTTCGAGGACTTCGTGAAGGTCATCGGCACCGCCGACGCGGTGCTGCTGGCCGATGTGTACGCCGCAGGCGAGTCGCCGATCGTCGCCGCCGACGGCCGTGCGCTGGCGCGCGCCTTGCGAGTGGCGGGCAAGGTCGACCCGGTGTTCGTCGACGACATCGGCGCGATGCCGCAGGCCATCGTCGATCAGGTGCGGGGCGGCGACGTCGTCATGTCGATGGGCGCCGGAACGATCGGCAACGTGCCGGCGCAGGTGGTTGAGCTCTTGAGGAATACGCCATGAGCATCGATGTCAAAGCTCTGGGCAAGGTCGCCGTGCTGATGGGCGGCAGCTCCGCCGAACGCGAAATCTCCCTCCTGTCCGGCACCGGCGTGCTGAACGCATTGCTGTCGCAAGGAGTTGTCGCGCACGCCTTCGACCCCGCCGAGCGCGACCTCTCCGAGTTGAAGCGCGACGGTTTCGCGCGCTGCTTCATCGCACTGCACGGCCGCCACGGCGAAGACGGCACGGTGCAGGGCGCGCTCGAGCTGATGGGCATCCCCTACACCGGTTCCGGCGTGATGGCCTCGGCGATCGCGATGGACAAGGTGATGACCAAGCGCGTGTGGATCGCCGAAGGGCTGCCGACGCCGCGCCACGTCTGGCTCGCGCCGGAGAACCAGACGCGCGAACGCATCATCTACGTGCCCGATGAATTGGGGCTGCCGCTGATCGTCAAGCCGCCGCGCGAAGGCTCGTCGATCGGCATCACCAAGGTCACCGGCTATTCGCAGATGCACGACGCGGTGGCGCTGGCCGCGAAGTACGACCCCGATGTGTTGTGCGAGGAGTTCATCGACGGCGAGGAAGTCACCTGCCCGGTGCTGGGGATTGGACCCAGCGCGCGCGCGCTGCCGGTGATCCGCATCGTTGCACCTGGCGGCGCCTACGACTACCAGAACAAGTACTTCACCGACGTGGTGCAGTACCTGTGCCCGAGCGGTCTGCCTGAAGCCGAGGAGCGCGAGATCCAGCGCATCGTCGTCGCGGCCTACACGACGCTGGGTTGCCGCGGCTGGGGCCGTGCCGACCTGATGATCCGCAAGACCGACCGCAAGCCCTTCCTGCTCGAGATCAACACCTCGCCCGGCATGACCTCGCATTCGCTGGTGCCGATGTCGGCCAAGGCCGCCGGCATGAGCTACGAGCAGCTGTGCCTGCACTTGATTTCGCAAGCGACGCTGGACACGCCGCCGCACGCCTGACGCATGGCTTCGAGCACCGCCTTCACCCCCCCATCGCCGCTGCCCGGCGATGTGCGGCTGATGCACGTCACCGCGAACCTGCTGTTCGTGCTGGCCGGCCTCGCGTTGGCAGCATTGGCGTTGAACTGGTTTGTCCGCGCGCCGCTGTTCGCGTTGCGCGTGATCCGCATCGACGGCGACGTGACGCGCAACAGCGTTTCGACGATTCGCGCCAACGCGGCGCCGAAGCTGGCCGGCAACTTCTTCACCACCGATCTCGGCGTCGACAAGCGTGCCTTCGAGTCGGTGCCGTGGGTGCGCCAGGCGGTGGTGCGCCGCATCTGGCCGAACCGGCTCGCCGTGCGGCTCGAAGAGCACCGCCCGGTGGCGCTGTGGGGCGGCGACAAGCTGGTCAACAGCTACGGCGAGGTGTTCGAGGCCAACCTCGGCGACGTCGAAGACGACAGCCTGCCCACGCTGGCCGGGCCTGACGGCAGCGCGCCGCAGATGCTCGCCATGCTCGATCGGCTGCGGCCGGTGTTCGCCGGGCTCGACCTGCACGTCGACGCGCTGACGCTGTCGGGCCGCGGCTCGTGGAAGGCCGAGCTCGACAGCGGCGCCGAGGTCGAACTCGGCCGCGGCAGCGACGACGAGGTGATCGCGCGCACCGACGTGTTCGTCAGCACCGTCACCCAGGTGATCTCGCGCTATCAGCGGCCGCTGGAGTACGCCGACCTGCGGCACCGCGACGGCTATGCGGTTCGACTCAGGGGCATCACGACGGTGATCCCCAAGTCCAAAGATCAGAAGAACTGAGGGCAACAACGAGATGGCCAAGGAATACAAGGATCTGGTGGTCGGCCTGGACATCGGCACCGCCAAGGTGATGGCGGTGGTGGCCGAAGTGCTGCCCGGCGGCGAGCTGCGCCTGGCGGGCCTCGGCGTCGCCCACACGCATGGCCTCAAACGCGGCGTGGTCGTGAACATCGACGCGACGGTGCAGTCGATCCAACAGGCGTTGAAAGAGGCCGAGATGATGGCCGACTGCAAGATCACTCGCGTCTACACCGGCATCACCGGCAGCCACATCCGCGGCCAGAACTCCACCGGCATGGTGATCGTGCGCGACAAGGAGGTCACGCCGGTGGACGTGGCACGCGTCGTCGAAACGGCCAAGGCCATCAACATCCCGAACGACCAGCGGCTGCTGCTGGTGGAGCCGCAGGAATTCGTGATCGACGGCCACGAGGTCAAGGAGCCCATCGGCATGAGCGGCGGCCGGCTCGAGGTCAAGGTGCACATCGTCACCGGCGCGCAAAGTGCGGCCGAGAACATCGTCAAGTGCGTGCGCCGTTGCGGGCTCGAGGTGGATCAGCTGGTGCTGAACCCGAGCGCGTCGAGCCACTCAGTGCTCACCGACGACGAGAAGGACCTGGGCGTGGCGCTGGTGGACATCGGTGCCGGCACCACCGACGTCGCGATCTTCACCGACGGCGCGATCCGCCACACGGCGGTGATCCCGATCGCCGGCGACCTGATCACCAGCGACATCGCGATGGCACTGCGCACGCCGACCAAGGACGCCGAGGAAATCAAGGTC
>JBGQEX010000273.1:0-5442 GCA_041496605.1 Piscinibacter sp. | reverse complement strand
TCGCGTTGCTGATCTCGCTGTTCGCTGTCGGCTTGCGACTGGGTGTGCCGCTGCGCGACCGGCGCTGGCGGCTGCCGCTGCGCCTGGCCTTCGTGTCGATGGCTGCCATGGTGGCGATGGTCGCGGCCATCGGCGTCTGGGCGCTCGACCTGCCGCTGGGCGCGGCGGTGCTGTTGGGTGCCATCCTGGCCCCGACCGACCCCGTGCTGGCCTCCGACGTGCAGCCGAAACCCGGCGCACATCCCGACCGTGTCGGCTTCAGCCTCGCTGCCGAGGGCGGCCTCAACGACGGCGCTGCGTTCCCGTTCGTGATGCTGGGTTTCGGCCTGCTCGGCATGCACGCGACGGCGCCCGACCTCGTGCGGTGGTGGGGCATCGACTTCTTGTGGGCCACCGTGGGAGGGGCCGCGATCGGCGGGGCGCTCGGCGCAGCGACCGGGCGACTCGTCGTCTACTTGCGCAGCCGCCACGGCGAAGCGGTCGGGCTCGACGAGTTCCTCGGGCTCGGGTTGGTGGGCACGGCCTACGGCATTGCCCAGCTCAGCCTCGCGTCCGGCTTTCTGGCCGTCTTCGCGGCCGGCCTCGCCTTGCAGCGGGTGCGCGAACGGCCACAGCCGCACACCCGGCCGCTCCCTGCGGCGGGCAGCCCGGAAGGGCACTCGTACGACACGCTGGCTACGCACTCGCACCACGCGAGCGCCACGATGCGGGTGTCCGTGCAGAGCTTCAATGAACAGCTGGAGAAGCTGGCCGAAATGGCCTTGGTGCTGTTGGTGGGCGCGATGCTGGCCTATGCCAAGCCGCTGCCCGCAGCGTGGTGGTTCGTTCCTCTGATGATCGTCGTGCTGCGCCCGCTCTCGGTCGTGGCCTCCACCGCGGGCGAAGGCCTGACGGTGCCGCAGCACGCGATGATCGGTTGGTTCGGCATCCGCGGCATCGGCTCGGTGTTCTACCTTCTGTTCGCGCTGCGCCAAGGCGTCGACGGCCGCATCGCCGACACGCTGGTGTCGCTGACGCTGTGGACCGTGGCGGCGTCGATCGTCGCGCACGGAGTGACGGCGCAGCCGCTGATGCAGTGGTACGAGGCTTGGCGCCGGCGGGCGAAGGGCAGGCGCGCGCCTCCCGCGTTGCGGTGATGATCGGGCCTTGCTGCTGCGCCAACGCGCCCTTGCCTGGAGCTCAACATGCACACACCTGACGAGATTGCCGCGAAGCTGTTGGCTGTTCCCTATGAGGCCTTGGACGAACGGACCAAGAAGGTCGCGCGGCACATCGCAGCGCGGACGCACATTGCGCGCAATGTCGCGAAGGAGTTCGATGCCCGGCCCACGCGCGGCCAGCGGGCGGCGGATGCGGTGGCGTCATTCGGCGGTTCCTGGACCTTCGTCGGGCTCTTCGCCGCGGCGATGCTGGTGTGGGTGGGGTTGAACGCCTACCTGCTGACGAGCCAAGGCAAGACCTTCGATCCCTACCCCTACATCCTGCTCAATCTGTTCCTCTCGATGCTGGCGGCCATCCAGGCACCCGTCATCCTGATGTCACAGAACCGGCAGTCCGAGAAGGACCGCATCAGCGCGGAGCACGACTACGAGGTCAACCTCAAGGCCGAGCTGGAAATCATGCTGCTGCACGACAAGCTCGATGCGCTGCGCGAGAAGCAGTGGGAGGAACTGCTGGCGATGCAGGCGCAGCAGCTGAAGCTGCTGGCCGCACTGGCCGAGAAGCAGGTGAGCTAGGGTGAACAGGCCCTAACTGTCGGTCGACAGCGCCTCGGCACAGTGGTAGGGCATCAGCAGGCGCCCATCGGCGCCGGCAATGGCCTCGATGCTGATGCGCGGGGCACAGGACGTGACGCTTCCGAAGATCGTTGCAAACGCAACGTCCGCCGCGTCGCGGCCGGTGCCGAAGCGCACGAAACCCATCGGGATGGCGGTGCCCGACGGGTCGAACATGTACCAGCGGTCGCCGAGGTAGACCTCGACATAGGCATGGAAATCGGTGGGGCCGAGGGCAGGGTCGGCGCCGTAGTCGATGCCGGTGGTGAAGCGCGCGGGAATGTTGATGGCCCGGCACAGCGCGATCATCAGGTGCGCGAAGTCGCGGCACACGCCCACCGTCTCGAGCAGGGTGTCGATCGCCGAGGTGTTGGAGTCCGACGTGTTCTGCGAAAAGGTCGTGCGCTGCAGTACCCAGTCGCGGATCCCCTGCACGCGGCTGTAGCCCTGCCACTGCTGGCCGAACTCGCGCATCGCCAGCCGGTGCAGCCGGTCCGACTGGCAGTAGCGGCTCGGATAGATGTAGCTCAGCACCTGTGCCGGCAGGCGCGCCACCGGCACCTCGGCGATCTGGCTCGGCTGGGCGAAGTGATGTGACAGGTCGATGGTGGCGCTGTACGCCAGCCTCAGCGGCCCAGCCAAGGCACGCACGCGCAGGTAGCGGTTGAGCGTCGCCGGGTCGGTCTCCACCTTCGTGGGCACGTTCTGGCTGAGCGTCAGCGCTTCCTCGACGACCCGCTGGCGAGCCGTGTGGGCGGCATGGATGTTGAAGATGAAATCACACCCCGGCTCGCCGATGTCGTAGTCGAGTTCGAGCGAGAGCCGCAGCCTGATCATGGCGTGTGCGTCGTCGCGACGCCGCAGGCAGACCCGTCGATCAATTCATTGCGGCGCGCATCTGCGCGCAGACGTTCTGGCCGGTCACCGTGAGCCGCAACGCTCCGCCGTTCCACTCGAGCCAGTGCAGTGCAACATAGTCGGCGATGAAGCCTTCGGACACCAGGTCCGCCCGCCGCCGATGCAGTGAATCGACGGTGGCGAGCAGTTCGATTCGCAATTGCTCGCGCCTCAGGATCGGGGGTGGCTGCGCGAGCAGGGCGGACTCGGGCAGGGCGGCGACGGTTGATGGATGATGGGTATTCATGAGGAACTCCGGTAGTTGCCCACCATAGCACCGGGCCTGCCATGACCGGCACATCAGGGGCATCGGAATCGGCGATTTCTGTGTCGCCAAAACGAGGTTTGGATGCGTGGGACAGCGCACCGACACGCAAGTCGAAGGGCGCCGATCCTGTCGTGGCTGAGCCTGAAGCCGGCAGAATTGCCGCAGGCTCGGAACACGCCCATGTCAAGACTGCCCAGAATCGTCGTCCTTACCGTCATCGGCGTCGTGGGTATTCTCGTCCTTGTCGCGGCGGCCATGCTCGTTCTTGTGGACGCCAAGGTCTACAAGGCACGACTGGAAGCAGCCACCTCGGCCGCTTTGGGGATGGAGGTCAGCGTCGGCGGCCGGGTCTCGATGGCCTTCTTCCCCGGCGTGCTCATCACCCTCGAGGACGTGCACATTCGCAACCGAGGGGTGGATGTCGCGTCCGCGAAGGAGGCCAGCCTGGCGATCGATCTGCTTCCCTTGCTCCAAAAGGAAGTCCGGGTCCAGAAGATCGTGCTGAAGCACGCCAGGATCTCCGTCGAAAGGGGCCGCGATGGTCAGTTCAACTTCGAGCAAGCGGAGGCGGCCGAAGGAAACTCGTCCGCTCTGGACTGGCCGAACGTTTCCCTTTCGGACGCCACGCTCGTCTACGCGGACAAGCGATTCGGCAATGAATTCAAGGCCGGGGACTGCCGCGTCGACGTGCATCGTCTTCGGCTTTCGGCCGGCAATCGCTCACAGCTCATGAAGGAGATTTCGTTCACAGCGGAACTCGCCTGCGCAGAAGTGCGCAGAGATGGCTTCATCTTGTCCGATCTGAAGCTCTCGGCGGACGCGAAGAATGGGCTCCTCGACTTGAAGCCCATCACGGCGCGCGTGTTCGGCACGCAGGGAACGGGGAGCATCCAGGGTGACTTTTCGGGCGCTGTTGCGCTGTACCACGCCCGCTGTTCTCTCTTGCAGTTTCCCATCGAGGAATTCTTCAAGACCATGTCGATGCAGAAGCTCGCAGCGGGCCGGATGGATTTCTCCGCGAACCTGTCCTTGCAGGGCAAGACCGAGAAGGAGATTCGACAGTCCGCGAAGGGACAGATCTCGCTGCGGGGCAAGGCGCTCATGCTCAGTGGCACTGACTTGGATCGGGAGTTCGCCCGGTTTGAATCGAGCCAGAACTTCAATCTCGTGGACGTGGGGGCCTTCTTCTTTGCCGGGCCGCTCGGCCTGGTGGTCACCAAGGGGGTCAACTTCGCGAGCATCGCTCAAGGGGCAGGGGGCAGCAGCGAGATCCGCACGCTTGTCTCCGACTGGAAGGTCGAGCACGGCATGGCACAAGCCCAGGACGTGGCGATGGCGACCAAGGAGAACCGGATCGCCCTCCAGGGCGGGCTCGATTTCGTCAACAACCAGTTCAATGACGTGACCATCGCGCTGATCGATGCGAAGGGTTGCGCCAAGGTGCGGCAGAAGATACGTGGCAGCTTCCAGGATCCGGTGGTGGAACAACCGAACCTCCTCAAGTCCCTCACCGGACCGGCGCTCAGGTTGCTGAAGAAGGGCAGCGACATCTTTCTTGGCGGACAGTGCGCGGTGTTCTACGCCGGTTCGGTGGCGGCGCCGAAATGACTGGTTCGCCGATGCCCCGACAGCGCACCGTCCTACACCGCCCCATGCCACTCAGGCGCAAGCTGTGTTGGCTCGCCGCACCGCGCGGCGCATGTATGAGAGACACCCCCCATGAAGACCCGTTGCCTGCCCCTCGCGGCCGTCCTAGCAGTCGCCCTCTCACCATTTGCGGCCATGGCTCAAGCGAGCGCGCCGGCGCCGTTGCCCGCCGTTTCGACGCCCCGTGCGGCCAAGCTCGGCCCGAGGTCCCTGACACCCACAGAGTTGCGCGACAGTGCGTCCCAGCCGGGCGACCTGCGACCCGAACGCGCGGTGACACCGCAGGTCCGCATCCCGCTGGGCAAGACACCACCCACGCAAATGAAGTCGGAGTCGCGCGCGTTGCGCCGCGGCAATGCCACGTCGACTGGAAGCGTCGATGAAGCGGCAGCGCGCTGCGACGCCCAGTCGGGCGAGCAAGCGCGTGCGACGTGTCGCGAAAGGCTCACGCACAAAGCCGGCGGCCGCCAAGCGGATTGACCGGTAGCGGGTTGTCGAGCTTGATTTGACGAACGCAGGAAGGCAGCAAGGAAGCTGAGTGCTGGACGAGGAGTTGCGAGTGAACACACGAGCGACGATAGGGGCGACGCTGTTGCTCGGAGTTTTGTTGGCGTCGGTCGCGCGTGCGGAGCCGCCGACCAGCGTGCAGATCGAAGTCAACTATCTGCTCGGCTACATCGAGGGGTCCGGGTGCGAGTTCTATCGCAACGGCACTTGGTACAACTCGCAGATGGCGCAATCGCACTTGCGTGACAAGTACAAGTTCCTGGTGGCGAGAAATCTGGTCAATACCACCGAGCAATTCATCGAACGAGCTGCCACCGATAGCAGTCTCAGCGGCGAACCCTATCAGGT
>JBGQEX010000272.1:0-5446 GCA_041496605.1 Piscinibacter sp. | reverse complement strand
GTGATCCTGGTCGACGATGGCCTGGCCACCGGCACCACCGCACGCGCTGCACTGCAGGCGCTGCGCCGGCGCCAGCCCTCACGTCTGGTGCTGGCCGTGCCGGTGGCGCCCGCCGACACCCTCAGCGCGCTGCGACCGCTGGTCGATGAGCTGGTGTGCCTGGCCACACCGGAGCCGTTCCGCGCGATCGGCCTGCACTACGACGACTTCCATCAGCTCGATGATGAGGAGGTGCTGCAATTGCTCAGTCCACAAAAAAATCCGGGATGAAGTCTTTCGTGCCCGGCACCACGCTGTACCCATCGAGATCGGTCACGCCGTGCTGGGCGAGCAGCACGTCGTCGATGAAGAAGTTGCCGGTGGTCGTCTTCGCGTCGCTGGTGAGGATCAAGTACGCCGCATCGGCGAGGATCTCCGGCTTGCGGCACTTGTTGACGTCGATGCCCGGAATCATCTGCAGCGCGGCGGTCGCGATCGCGGTGCGCGGCCACAGGCTGTTGACGCCGATGCCGTAGGGCCGGAACTCACCGGCGTGGCCGAGCGTGCATTCGCTCATGCCGTACTTGGCCATCGTGTACGCGGTGTGGTTCTTGAACCAGTGCTCGCGCATGGACAGCGGCGGCGACATGTTCAGCACATGCGGGTTGCGCCCGGCCTGTGCGGCCTTGATGAGCTGCGGCAGGCAGGCTTGCGTGCACAGGAAGGTGCCGCGCACGTTGACGCCGAACATCAGGTCGAAACGCTTCATCGGCGTGGCCGGCGTCGGCGTCAAGCTGATCGCGCTCGCGTTGTTGACGAGGATGTCGATGCCGCCGAATGCTTGCACCGCCTGCTCGACGGCGGCGAGCACGCTGACCTCCTCGCGGATGTCGGTCTGCAGCGCGAGTGCCCGGCCGCCTGCCGCCTCGATCTCGGCCGCTGCCGAAAAGATCGTGCCGGGCAGCTTCGGGTTCGCCTCGGTCGTCTTGGCCGCGATGACGATGTTGGCGCCGTCGCGCGCCGCGCGCTTGGCGATGGCCAGGCCAATGCCGCGTGACGCGCCGGTGATGAAGAGGGTCTTGCCGTTGAGGTTCATTTGCTTGTCTCCGTCTTGAACAGTTCTGTCGCGATGAACCGCGCGAGCGCTTCGCCGCAGGCCCGGTAGACCGGTTCGCCGGGGTGGAAGCCGTCGGCCGCCATGCACTCGGCGGCCAGGCTGATGGCAATCGGCACGTGCGACACATCGCCGCGCGCCGCGGCCCACTGCGCCATCGCGTCGTCATGACGGCGGGCATCGCTGCCGGCGATCCAGCGCAGCGGTTGCGGCAACAGCGGGAACCGGTGCATCGGCGGCAGCGGCGCGAACACGACATGACGCACGCCGGTGTGCAAGCGCAGCCAATCGGCCAATGCAGCGCGCTGCTGCACCGCGCGGCGCGTGGGCACCTGGTCGATCACGTCGTTGACGCCCAGCACCGCCACTGCCACGTCGGCCGGCTGCGGCCGCTCGCGCTGAACCAGCTCGAGCGCCTGCGCGGTCGTGATGCCGCTTTTCGCGATCAGTTGCCAGTGCACTTGCGCGCGGGCCAGCTGCGCCAGCGTGCGCGTGAGGTGTCCGGCCAGTGCGAGGTCTTGCGTGGCCACACCGACACCGGCGCCGGATGAATCACCGACGATGAGCAGGCGCAGCGCCGGGCCGTCACCGACGACGCCGGCGCGCGCGCCGGCCGCTTCGGGCAGCAGCGGCGCACGCCGCCGCGTCGCGACCGCCTGCATCACGAGCAAAGGCGACAGCGCCAGCTTCAGTGCGAGCGGCATGGCCGGAACGCCTCAGCTGAACTGCGAAAAGTCCGGCTTGCGCTTCTGGAAGAACGCGCTGAACGCCTCCCTGGCCTCGGGACTCGACAGACGCTCACCGAAGATTTCACCCTCCGCGGCGATCGTCTGCAGCACCTTGTCGGCGTTCGCGCGGCGCAACAGCTTCTTGCTGTCGCGCACGGCGCCGGGCGGCAGCGTGTTGAAGCGCTCGGCCATGCGGCGTGCGTGGTTCACCACCTCGCCGGCCGGCAGCACCGCGTTGGCAATGTGCATTTCGACCGCCTCTTCGGCGCTGAACGGGTCGCCGAGCAGCAGCTTCTCGGCCGCTTTCACGTGGCCCACCAGCTGCGGCACGATCAGGCTCGACGCGAACTCGGGCACCAGGCCCAGGCTCACGAAGGGCATCGCCAGCCGCGCCTCGTCGGACACGTAGACCAGGTCGCAGTGCAGCAGCATCGTGGTGCCGATGCCGATCGCCGCGCCGGTGACGGCGGCCACCACCGGCTTCTCGCAGCCGGCAAGCGCCTGCATGAACTGGAACACCGGTGAGTCCATGCCCTGGCGCGGGCGCTGCATGAAGTCTTCGAGGTCGTTGCCCGAGGTGAAGATGCCGGGCTGGCCGGTGATCAGCACCGCGCGCACGTTGTCGTCGGCATTCGCCGCGCGCACCGCCGCGGCCATCGCGGCGTACATGTCGACGGTGATCGCGTTCTTCTTTTCCGGGCGCGCGATCTCGATGGTGGCCACGCCGTTCAGCGTGGCGGTCTTGATGCTCATGGTGTCTCCTGGACTACTTGAAAACCTTGCAGCAGCGCCACGGTGCGTGCCCACAAGGACGATTGAAACTGATCACGGAAGAAGCCGAAATGGCCGATGCGCTGCGCCTGCACGTCGGCCGGTGCGATGCGCTCGATGCGGCGCGGCGCGTTGGCATAGCAATCCACCAGCACGCGGGTGCCGCGTTCAGTCATCAACTCGTCGTCGGTGATCGACAGTGCGACGAGCGGGAAGCGGGCCGCCTCGAACTTCTCGCGCACCGGCGCGCCTTCGGCGCCGACGTGGTAGCGCGGGTGCAGGCACCAGCGCCGCCACTGCAGGATCACGCCGCGCGGCAGGTTGCCGACCTTGCCGATGCGCCGACCCGGAAAGTAGCCGCACAGCGCGGTCGCCACCGGCACCAGCACGTGCCAGAAGTACAGCACGATGCGCTTGAGCTGCGGCGCGTTGTCGCGCCAGTAGCCGCTGCCCGCGGCCACCGACACCAGGCCGTCGATGCGGTCGCGGTGCTTCAGCAGGCCCGGCAGTTGTGCGCCGAGGCTGTGGCCGATGAGGTACAGCGGCACCTCGCCGGCGCGCTCGGCGATGGCGGCGATCACCGTGTCGAAGTCATCGGTCCAGCTGAACAGGTCGGCGTGAAAACCGCGCAAGTGGCGGTGCTGCGAATCGCCCATGCCGCGATAGTCGAAGCTCGCGACCAGATAGCCCTGCGACGCGAGCCACTGCGCAAAGGCGGCGTAGTAGTCCTGCTTGACGCCCATCGCGCCGCCGATGACGACGGCGGCCTTGGGTGCGCCCAGCGGCTCGTAGAAGCGCGCCGCGATGATGGCGGCGCCGGTCGAGGTGAGGTGACACGGCTGCATGGCGGCTGCCTCCAACACAAAAGGGCCGCACGATGCGGCCCTTGCACCTGAACGCGTCAAACCCGTTCGAAGATCCCGGCCGCACCTTGGCCAGTGCCCACGCACATCGTCACCATGCCGTACTTCAGGTTGTGGCGGCGCAGCGCGTGCACCACGGTTGCCGCGCGGATCGCGCCGGTGGCGCCCAGCGGGTGGCCGAGCGCAATCGCGCCGCCCATCGGGTTCACGCGGGCCCGATCGAGATCGAGCGTGTTGAGCACGGCCAGCGCCTGGGCGGCAAAGGCCTCGTTCAGTTCGTACCAGCCGATATCGCTGGCCTGCAAGCCGGCGTAACGCAGCGCGGCCGGGATGGCTTCGATCGGGCCGATGCCCATGATCTCTGGCGGCACGCCGCGGCTCGCGAAGCTGACGAAGCGCGCCAGCGGCTTCAGGTCGAACTGCTTGACCGCCTTTTCGCTCGCGAGGATCAGCGCGCCGGCGCCGTCCGAGGTCTGCGAGCTGTTGCCGGCGGTCACGCTGCCCTTGACGGCGAACACCGGCTTCAGCTTGGCCAGGCCTTCCAGGGAGGTGTCGGCACGCGGGCCTTCGTCCAGGCTCACCGTGCGCGTGCGCACGGCCGGCTCGCCGGTGGCCAGGTTCGGGAAGCGGTCCACCACCTCGACCGGTGTCATCTCGTCGCTGAACTCGCCGGCCTGTTGCGCGCGCAGCGCCTTCAGGTGCGAGTTCAGCGCGAACTCGTCCTGCGCCTCGCGCGTGACCTTCCATTGCGCCGCCACCTTCTCGGCCGTGAGTCCCATGCCGTAGGCGATGCCGATGTTCTCGTCCTTCGCGAACACCTGCGGATTGAACGACGGCTTGTTGCCGCCCATCGGCACCAGGCTCATCGATTCGGCGCCACCGGCGATCATCACGTCGGCCTCGCCGACGCGAATGCGGTCCGCCGCCATCTGGATGGCCGAAAGGCCGGACGCGCAGAAGCGGTTGACGGTGATGCCGCCCACCGAATGCGGCAGGCCGGCCAGCGCGACGGCGATGCGCGCCATGTTCATGCCCTGCTCGCCTTCGGGGAACGAACAGCCGATCACGGCGTCCTCGATCGCCTTCGGGTCCAGCGTCGGCACCTGCTTGAGCGCGCTGCGGATCGCCAGCACCAGCAGATCGTCGGAGCGGGTGTTCTTGAAGTAACCGCGACCCGACTTGCCGATCGGCGTGCGGGTGGCGGCAACGATGTAGGCGTCTTGAATTTGCGTGCTCATGTCTCAGTCCTTCAGTGAGGCGACTCCCTCTCCCGCTGGCGGGAGAGGGTTGGGGTGAGGGTGGTGGGTTGTGAGCCAATCGAGGATGCGCGCCAGAACAGCGACGCGCTCTGTCAGCGCTTCGCGGTCGGTGAAACGCAGCACATGAAAGCCCAGCGAATTCAGCCCGGCTGAACGCGCTTCGTCGGCCTGCATCGCGCCCGGCTCGAAGTGCTGACCGCCGTCGAGTTCGACGATCAGCTTGGCTTCCACACATGCGAAGTCGGCGAAGTACCGGCCCACCGGGTGTTGGCGACGGAACTTGTAGCCACCGAGTTGACGATCTCGCAGGCGTCGCCACAGTGCGCGCTCGGCGTCGGGCGAAGCGCGGCGGAGTTCGCGCGCCCTCACCCTAACCCTCTCCCGCTGGCGGGAGAGGGGACCGGCCGTGCCTTGCGCTTGCGTCATGACGTTTGCGTGGCGATCAGTTGCGCACGGGCTTGCCCGTCTGCAGCATCCCCATGATTCTTTCTTGCGTCTTGGGATGCTCGAGCAGCGAGCAGAAATGCTTGCGCTCCAGCACCATCAGGTATTCCTCGCTGACCATCGAGCCGGCGTCCACGTCGCCGCCGCACACCACGTCGGCAATCAACGCCGAGATGTGGAAGTCGTGCGCGCTGATGAAGCCGCCGTCGCGCATGTTGGCAAGCTGCCCCTTGATGGTCGCGATGCCGTTGCGGCCGGCCACCGGGAACAGCGTCTTCGCCGGCGCGC
>JBGQEX010000271.1:0-5510 GCA_041496605.1 Piscinibacter sp. | reverse complement strand
CTCTCGCGGCCGGCCAGCGAGATCGCGCCGAGCGACTCCGGCTCGTCCATCTCGCCGTCGCCCATGAAGGCCCAGACCTTGCGCGGCGCCGTGTCGGCGAGGCCGCGGCCATGCAGGTACTTGAGGAAGCGCGCCTGGTAGATCGCCATCAGCGGGCCGAGGCCCATCGAGACGGTCGGGAACTGCCAGAAGTCGGGCATCAGCCAGGGGTGCGGGTACGACGGGATGCCTTGCCCGTCGGTCTCCTGGCGGTAGTTCAGCAACTGCGCTTCGGTGAGCCGGCCTTCGAGGAAGGCGCGTGCATAGATGCCGGGCGAGCTGTGTCCCTGGATGAAGAGCAGGTCGCCGCCGTGGCTGTCGGTCGGCGCGTGCCAGAAGTGGCCGAAGCCGATGTCGTACAGCGTCGCGGCCGACTGGAAGCTCGCGATGTGGCCGCCGAGCTCGGACGAGTCCTTGTTGGCGCGCAGGATGATCGCCATCGCGTTCCAGCGGATGATCGAGCGCAGGCGATGCTCGATCGCGCGATCGCCGCTGCTCTTCTCCTCGCGTTCGGGCGGGATGGTGTTGCAGTAGGCGGTGGTCAGCGAGCGCGGAACATACACGCCTTCGCGCCGGCCCTCGTCGACCAGCCGGTTGATGAGGTAGTTGGTGCGCTCGCTGCCGCGGTGCTGCTGGACCGCGCTCAACGCGTCGACCCATTCGCCTGTTTCGATGGGGTCGAGGTCGCCCGTCATGCTCATTGCCGTCTCCTGTGTGTCGTCGTCTTGTCGTGCATCTGCCGATGCGCCCAGCCCTCACTTATCGCAACTCACATGCCACGTCGCGCGGCGCCCGAGCGGCCGCGCAAGTCGTTGATTTGGTTGAAGTTGCGCTCGGCGCTGATCCGACGAGTTGCCGGGCATCCAGATTTCCGACACCTGGTTCGTCCGGGCTTCCGGCTGGGCTTCTCCGAGCAAACCCTTGCGACTGACTCGGCCGGGACGTCGAGTGCAGAACGCCTCGACAAGCGCTCCGCTTTCACTTCAGGATCACGGATTGCGTGGCATCCGCAGACGCACATCGACGAAGGTCCACAGCCCGACGTGGCTCAGGTGCCCGCGCCGACCGCCGGCGATGTCGCGGATCTCTCTCGACCAGCGGCGTGCGCACATTGCCGGGGTGACGGCATTGACGGTGATCGTGGTTTCGGCCAACTCCAGCGCCACCGCTAAGTAGTCTGTTTCAGAAGTTCACGCACGTATTTTTCATGCAGCGAGTTTCAGTTGCTGGGTTTCAGCGTAGCGGATGCGCATGCGCGCGACCAGGGCGTTGAGGTCAGCACGGGTGAACTTCCATTCGAACGGCTTGGCGATGGTTTCGTAGTAGCGCTCGAAGTTCTCTAGGCGCTCGGCCACATCCTGCAGGCACTTGAAGTCATTCGGCGTGAGTGCCTTGCGCTGCATGATGGAGAGGTAGATCTCGATCTGGTTGAGCCAACTCGCATGCACCGGCCCGTGGACCGGGACCAATCGCGGATGAGCCTGCGTCAGGCGCCGTACCGAAGCCTCGCCGCGATGAGACGAGCCGTTGTCCATGATCCAGAAGACTCGACGAGCGTCGCGGTACGGCGGTTGACTCATGACCTGATCGACCAGCCGTTCGAAGGGCGCGATGCCGGTGGTTTCTTCGCAGCGCCCGAACACCTTGGCGCGGTGCACGTCCAGAGCGGCCAAGTAAGCCCAGGCGCCGCCGCGCGCGTACTCGTGCTCGACGCGCATCGACTCGCATCGACTCGCCAGGGCGGGTTGGCAGACTCGGACGGATGCGCAGCCGGGCCTGGATGCTGGTCTTCTCGTCGGTGGAGATGACGAACTCGTCCTCGCGCAGTGGCTGCCCCTGCCAGCAGCGCGCCTACAGGTCCAATATGCGCCCGGCTTTGGCCTGGAAGTTGGGGTCGCGCGGGAAGATCCAGCACCGGTGCTGCCACGGACGGATCGCATCTTCATGCAGCCAGCGCCAGACCGTGCTGTCGCTGATGCGCGCCACCAAGCCAGAGCGCTGCGCGTGTCGAGTCACATCGGCCACGCTCAGCCTGGACAGCGGCACGCCCAAGGTGGCAGGCAGCTCGCAGGCCATCGACTTGATCTCAACGGTCAGCTCTGGGGGGAAAGACCCGAGGGCGTCCCGGGCGGGCTCTCTCTTCGAGGCCCGCCAATCGCTCCTTGAAGAAGCGTTTGCGCCACTGGCTGACCACCTCGCGGCGAGTATCCAAGCGCGCGGCAATCTCGTCGTTGTCGATACCGGTGGCGGCCATCAGGATCATCTTGGCGCGAACGACCTCGAAGTACGGCAACGTATATTTCGCCGCCCGACGATTGAGCTCAGTGGCCTCGTCGGCAGACAGATCGATATGGAACGGGCTTTTCCTTGGCATCGACGAACCCTCCTGAAGGTTCTGACAAAGATGCCATAAGAGACCGAACTTATCAACAGAATACGTGTGTATATTTCTTAAACTGCCTACTTAGGTCAGTCCGACCACGCCGTGCTTGGCTGCGACGTAGGCCGACTTGAACGGCGAAGCGACCAGGCCGTGTGCCCAGGCGATGTTGACAATTTGTCCGCGGGCCAGCAGCTACTTGTACATCCCGTCGGCCACGTTTTCATGCAGCGCACAGCCAACGAGCAAGGCTGGGATGAGAGAGGCTACATGCGACCATCGCAGGATGTCGTTGGCGTTCATCTTGTGTCTCCCTTCGAGGTAGCCATGGTAGCCGTCGGGACCGGGCGCAGGACCTGCGCGGAGTTTGACAGCGCGACGCACACTGCGCCACCTGACTGGACAGAGTGAGGGCGAGCATCCGAAGCGCTTCACCGCGCGCGAGACATCGTTGGGCGACTCGTCAGCGGCTGTTGGTGAAGGGCCGGAATTGGCCGATTGTGTGAGTTCGCGCGACGACAGCGCAACCGTGTCCAGGCTCGCAAATAGCCCTTGTCGGCAAGCGCGCAAAAAGTCCTGACCCGTTCGGAGATCGCTTGGCTCAGCGCTTACGCCTTGCCTCAGCGGTACCCAAATAACCCCTCGCCAAAGGGCTCCTCGCTTGTTCCGGCCCGTCATGCAGCCACGAACTGCATTGTCGCGACATCACATCAGTGCGTGATGAGCAACAAACGAAACACCAGGGGCGGCTGGGCGAAACGCGGTTGATACACCGTCCACGAAAGCTACGCGCACCTCGAAAAGAGGGTGCAACTTTTTTGGAGACAACCAATGTTTCGAATCCCCCGCGCCCTGCTCGCCAGCGGCGCTCTCGTCTTTTGCGGCCTTGCTGCCGCGCTCGCGCCCGCCTCGGCCATGGCCTCGGCGACGCTGCAGGTCATGACCGGCAGCGGCGACTTCAAGCAACTCAACAGCTGGATCAGCGTCGAGCAGCCGACCGACCTGCAGATGTACTGGACCACCGACCAGCTGGCCGCCAGCGGCGGCACCTGGCAGGTAGCGACCACGTCGTGCGTGCGCTGCCTGCCAGTCGTGGTGGCGAGCGGCGATGCGAAGCGCACCTCGGTCTACGGCCAGTGGTTCACGATCCCCTCCGACGCGTTCCTCAAGTCGCCGTACTCCGCGACGCAGCTGACCTTCAACGTGAAGATCACGCCGCACGACACGGCATTCCAGCCGCTGGGCAACTCATCGACGCCCGTCACCGTCTATCAGTACCCGCCGTCGGGCGGAATCACCTTCGGCGACTCGGCCACCTATGGGAAGGTCGAGATCGTCAGCTACAACGAGTACCTGAGCGGGAACTCCGCCGGCGCGGACCTCACCGTGCGCGTGAGCAATAAGAGCAACAGCACGATGGTCCCGTCCTGGCTGTCGGTGAAGGACGATCACGTGCTCATGAAGCAGACCACACCGAAGGTATCGGTCCCGAGCCTCGCGCCCGGCGCTTCGCAGACCTTCGCCGTGCACCTCGACGCGATGATGCCGATCGATGGAAAGACCTCGACGTGGCAGCAGCAGTACAAGGACGACTGCGGTCTGCAGCTGGCCAGTCTGCTCGAGTACGCCGGTCCGCTGAACGACGCGCCGATGAACAGCGAAGTACATGCGCCGCTGGTCAAGGAAGGCTGGAGCGACTACGCCAACGCCGGCGTCAGCTCGACCATCTGCGACGGCAAGCAGTGCATCAACGTCTGCAAGCTCGAGAAGGACATCCGCGCGCGGCTCGACGGCCATGTGGTGGGCTATTCGCTGTTCGCCGGCCAATATCCCCACTTCGCCAGCGGCGGACTGGCGCGCACCAGCGCCGACGGCGCCGAGCAGCCTTTCACCTCGGTCACCAAGCTCACGGTGGGCAGCGTGAGCAAGTTCATCACGGCCGTCGGCACGATCGCCGTGCTCGACAAGTACGGCGTGAGCGTCGATGCGGCGATCGGGCCGTTCTTGCCATCGGACTGGTCAGCGGCCAGCACCTACATCAAGAACCTGACGTTCGCGCAATTGCTGAGCCAGAACAGCGGCATAAAGACCTACGGCAACGTGGCGCAGACCTACGCGCAGCTGAAGACGTTCTACACGCAAGCCATCAACAACGGAGCGACCACCGCCTGCCCGAACAACACGACGACCATCACGGTGAACCCGATCAACCCGAACAACATGGGCTACTGCTACAGCAACGACAACTTCGCCATCCTGCGCATCCTGCTGCCGAAGGTCGCCGGTTATGCTGAAGACGCCAACCTGGCCACACGCCCGCAGACGCTGGCGAACCAGTTCCAGACGCTGGTGCAGCAGAACGTGTTCAACAAGGTCGGCCAGACCGGCGTGACCTGCAAGCCGCCGACGGTGAACCCGGGTGCGTCGACGTATGCCTTTGCGCACATCTACCCGGGCAGCTCAGCCGGCTACGACTGGGGCGACGAGTCGCTGGTTTGCGGCGCGGCGAGCTGGTACCTGTCGACCGAGGACATCGCGAAGGTGCTGATGAGCCTGAACGCGAAGGACGGCAAGATCCTCAAGACCTCGCCCGATCGCTTCGACGAGATGCGCACACGCCGGTTCGGGCTCGACGTCGCCAACAATGGCGAGATCGAGAAGAACGGCGCCTGGGGTGCCAACGGCACGCTGATCACGACGTCGGCGGCCGTGTTCGGGCCGGTGAGCGGCATCGGTCCGCGGGTGCTTGCAACATTGTTGCTCGACTCCGACATCTCGGGTGGGCCCAACGCGGGCGGCAACGCGCAGGGCGTGCTCGACCAGGCTTACCAGGCGTCGGTTTACGTCCTGCCTTGACGGCCTCGACACCGCGGTGCTTTGACGCTCGCGCGCTCACCGGGTTGCAATTCCGACGACGACCTAAAGCGGAGGAAAGCTACCCGGTAGAGTCGAGATGTGGGTGCGACACGTGTCGCCGTCAGCCGCGCGTTATGCGGCAGGTCGTAGACGGTCAAGCTCTTTCTTGCCTTGTCACATTCAACAATCAGAATATTGGAGGTTGAAGCTGTGACCTGCTGAACGACCAGCAGCT
>JBGQEX010000270.1:0-5513 GCA_041496605.1 Piscinibacter sp. | reverse complement strand
TCGGTGGGACCCAGTGGTGAGCTCTTTGTAGCCAGGTGTTTGGCCAAATCGTATTGAGGCCCTCTTCTTTGGTGACTTTCTTCTGGGCCCACAGAAGAAAGTTACCCGGCCGCCGGGCCGGGACCCGGCGCGGTGCAACGAGCAAAGAAGAACCAACGAGCAAAGCACTCACTTCCGAGTAGCCCTCCCCCTCACGCACTCGATGTACCGCTCCCCATCCGGCGGCAAACCACTGCGCTGCGACGCCCACATCATCTCCCCCAGGCATTCCATCACCTCATGCTGCGCCTCATGCGCCGACCCACGGCGCGCGGCGAGCAGCTCGAATGCCTGCTTGATGCCGCGTGGCTGATCGATGCTGACCTGTTCGCTGATCGACAGGTGCATGGACAGATGCAGGAACGGGTTGGTTCGGCCGCTTTCCACGTCGAACACCGCAGCCAACGCGGCGTCGACATCGGCCAGGTCGGCGTGGTATTCGGGATGCTCGGCGATCCAGTCGGCGGCCAGCACTTCGAGCGGCGTCATCGGCATGCGTTCGCACTGCTTGCGCCAGGCGTCGCAGAAGAATCGCCTTACATCGTTCTGGGAAGGAGCAAACATCTGACAATTGTCCCTCGCCTCAGCCACCCGCCGCCGAACGCCCCGATGAACATCACTACCGAGCAACTGTTCGATCACGCCCGCAGCCACAACGGCTTTCACGCCGAGCCGGTGCACGAAGAAAAACTGCGCCAGCTCTACGACCTGATGAAATGGGGCCCGACGTCGGCCAATTGCAGCCCCGCGCGCATCGTGTTCGTGCAGTCGCCCGAAGCGAAGGAAAAACTGCTCGCGTGCATGAACCCGGGCAACGTGGCCAAGACGCGCAGCGCGCCGGTCACCGCGGTCATCGGCATGGACATGGCGTTCTACGACAAGCTGCCGCAGCTGTTCCCGCACACCGACGCCAGGTCCTGGTTTGCCGGCAAGCCGGAACTGATCGCCGACACCGCGTTTCGCAACGGCAGCCTGCAAGGCGGCTACTTCATCATCGCCGCGCGCGCCGTCGGCCTCGACTGCGGGCCGATGAGCGGTTTCGACGCCGCCAAGATGGACGCCGCCTTCTGGGCCGGCACCACGGTCAAGACCAACTTCGTCTGCACGCTCGGCCGCGGCGACCCGAGCAAGCTGTTCGGGCGCAGCCCGCGCCTGGGGTTCGAAGAGGCCTGCCGCATTGAGTGATTGGTTGGCGGCACTCCCCTTCGTCACCAAGCCCGCGTTCTACGTTATCGCGGTGCCGGCGGTGCTGTTGATGGGCCTGTCCAAGAGCGGCTTCCTGAGCGGCTTCGGCTCGCTGGTGGTGCCGCTGCTGGCGCTGGCGATCCCGGTGCCACAGGCGGCGGCGATCATGCTGCCGCTGCTGTTCGTGATGGACGGCGTGGGCCTGCAGCAGTTGTGGCACGAGCGCGACCGCGCCTTGCTGCGGCTGCTGCTGCCGGCCGGGCTGCTCGGCACGGGGGTCGGCACCGTGCTGTTCGGCGTGCTGTCGACGAAGATGGTGGCGGCCATCGTCGGCGGCCTGACGCTGCTGTTCCTGGCGCAACGCTTGGCGTTCCCGCCCCATGTCGATGCCCCGCCGCCGCCGAAACCGCTCGGCTTCGTGCTCGGCGTCGCGTCGGGCTTCACCAGCTTCGTCGCACACGCCGGCGGCCCGCCCATCAGCGCCTATGTGCTGCCGCTGCGCCTGCCGCCGCTGACCTTCACCGCCACGATGGCGGTGTTCTTCGCGACGGTGAACCTGTCGAAATGGATCCCCTACGCATGGCTGGGTCTGATCGATCTGCGCAACATGGCGACCTCGCTGTTGCTGCTGCCGCTCGCGCCGCTGGGCGTGTGGCTGGGTGTGTGGCTGACGCGGCGCATTCGCCCGACCTGGTTCTATCGGCTCGCCTACAGCGGCATGTTCCTCGCCGGGACGAAGCTGCTGTGGGACGGCTTGAAGTAGCGCTCAGCGTGCTTCGTCGTCGCCGTCGGCCGGTTCGGCGGGCGCTTCCCAGCTGGCGCGCAGCTCGCGCTGCCGCGCTGCGTCGCGCTCCTGCGCGAACAGCTCTTCGAGCTGCTGGCGCCACTGCTTGGCCGCGGTGATCAGGCGCGCCTCGTCTTTCCAGTGCGGCGCCATCGCGTCGAGCTGCCGCACCGTGTGGCGGCGAAAACGCAGCGCCAGCGTGCGTGCGTGGTGCGGCTCCCAGCCCAGCGCCTCGAGCACGCTGCGCCCGCTCATCAGCGCCGAGTCCAGCGTTTCGCGTTCGATCAACCTGACGCCGAGCTCGCGCAAGGCGTAGAAATGCCGGACGTTGCGCGCCCGGGCGACGATGGTCAGCTGCGGGAAGTGCTGGCGCACCATCGCCGCGACGTCGGTGCTCTGCTCGACGTCGTCGATGGCGAGCACCAGCAGCCGCGCCGTGTCGGCACCGGCGGTGCGCATCAGGTCGAGCCGCGTGGCGTCGCCATAGAAGACGCGCCAGCCGAATCGGCGCATCGCCTCGATCTGCTCGGCATCATGGTCCAGCACCGTCGGTGTGATGCCGTTCGCATACAGCAGGCGACCGACGATCTGCCCGTAGCGGCCGAAGCCGGCGATGATCACCGGCGCGCTCTGCGGCTCGCTGATCTCGGGCAGCGCGCGGCGCGCGGCGGCCAGCCGCGGAATCCACCAGCGGTCGGCGGCCACCAGCAGCAAGGGCGTCAGCAGCATCGAGATTGCCACCACCGCGACCAGCAACGACGACACCGGCAGCGCGACCACGCCGGCCTGTGCCGCGCTCTGAAACACCACGAAGCCGAACTCGCCGCCTTGTGCGAGCAGGAGAATGAACACCGGCCGTTCCGGCTTGGGCAGCGGCATCACGCAGGCCATGAGCCACAGCACCAAGGCCTTCAGCAGCAGAAAGCCGGCCACCAGCAAGGCGATCAGGCCGGGCCGCTGCAGCACCACGGCGAAGTCGATGCTCATGCCCACGGCGATGAAGAACAGCCCGAGCAGCAGGCCCTTGAACGGCTCGATGTCGGTTTCCAACTCGCGCCGGTACTCGCTTTCGGCCAGCAGCACGCCGGCCAGAAAGGCGCCGAGCGCCATCGACAGGCCGACCGCCTGCATCAATGCGGCCGTGGCCACCACCAGCAGCAGCGACGCGGCAGTGAAGATCTCGGGCGTTTCGCTGCGCGCGATCCAGCGCAGCGCGGGACGCAGCAAGAGGCGACCGCCGAGCACGATCGCGGCGATGACGCCGATCGCCTTGGCCGCGTCGAACCAGCCGCCGCCGCCGTTCGCGTGGGCACCGGCAGCCAGCGCCAGCAGCGGCAGCAGCGCCAGGATCGGAATGGCGGCCACGTCTTGCAGCAGCGCGACGCTCAGGATGCTCTGGCCCGACGTGGTGGCCATCAGGTTGCGCTCGGCCAGTACGCCCAAGCCGATCGCCGTCGACGACATGGCGAGGCCGAACGCTGCCACCAGCGCCAGCCGCAGGTCGAGCCCGGCGAGCATGCCGGCACCGGTCATCAGCGCCGCCGACCCGGCGAGCTGCAGCGTGCCCCAGCCGAAGATCGGCCGGCGCAAGGCCCACAGCCGGCGCGGCTCGAGCTCCAGGCCGACCAGGAACAGCATGAGCACGACACCGAACTCGGCGAAGTGCAGCATGTCCTTCGGGTCGGTCACCAGTTGCAGGCCCCAGGGCCCGATCAGGATGCCGGCCGCGAGGTAGCCGATGATCGAGCCGAGGCCCAGCAGCTTGGCCAGCGGCACCGCCACCACCGCGGCGGCCAGGTAGATCAGCGTACCGGTGAGCCAGGAGGTGTTTTCCATCAGGCGGCTTCGCTCTGCGGCGCTGGGCGCGCGCTGGCCGGCACCACGCACTCGACGCATTCGGGCAAGTCGGCCAGTTCGGGCCACGCCGGGTACGAGGCCAGCCGCTGCGCATACACGGCCGCATGGGCATCGATCTCGGCCGCGCTGGCGCGCTGCGCACCGTGCAGCATCAACGGCGGCAGGAAGCGCATGCCGCACAGCGTGGCGGTCTGCTCGTAGGGCGGCAAGAAGGCGTCGAAGAAGTAGCGGTTGTAGCTGTCGGGGCGGTACGACTCCTGCGGGCCGCCGGTGCTTGCGGCCAGCCACAGGTCCTTGCCGCGCAAGGCGGTACCGCCGGGGCCGTAGGCCCAGCCGAAGGCGAGCACCTCGTCGATCCACAGCTTCATCAGCGCCGGCGTGGCATACCACTGGATCGGGTGTTGCCACACCACCAGCTGCGCCGCGGCGAGCCGCGCCTGTTCGGCGGCCACGTCGATCAGGTAGTCGGGATACAGCGCGTACAGGTCGACCACCTCGACATGGCTGCCGGCACCGCGCGCAGCCTGCATCAGCGTGCGGTTGGCGCGCGACTGTTGCAGCGCTGGATGGGCCACGATCACGAGGGTGTTCGGCATGGTGTGGTTAGTCTCGATGGCGACTTCGCCGGCGGCGCCGGTAACATAACCTGAAAGCAAGACCAAACCCGAGGAGCATTCAATGCCGGTGATCGTGGTGGCCAACCCCAAGGGTGGCGTGGGCAAGAGCACGCTCGCGACCAACATCGCCGGCTATCTGGCGTCGCAGGGGCATGCGGTGATGCTGGGCGACGTCGACCGGCAGCAGTCGGCGCGCATCTGGCTCGGGCTGCGCCCGGCGGCGGCGCCGGCGATCACCCCGTGGGAGGTGTCGCACGACGAGGTGGTGCGCCCGCCCAAGGGAACGACGCATGTGGTGCTCGACACCCCCGCCGCCATTCACGGCAAGCGGCTCGACGAAGTGATGAAGCTGGCCGACAAGGTGCTGGTGCCGCTGCAGCCGAGCATCTTCGACATTCATGCCACCCACACCTTCGTGCGCGAACTGGTGGCACACCGGCGCGGCGACAAGGTCAGCGTCGGCGTGATCGGCATGCGTATGAAGGAAGGCACGATCTCGGCCGACCAGCTGCGCCACTTTCTGGACACGCTGAAGGTGCCGGTGCTCGGTTTCCTGCGCGACACGCAGAACTACGTGCATCTCGCCGCACGCGGACTCACGCTGTGGGACGTGGCGCCGAGCCGCGTGGCGCGCGACATGGAGCAATGGCAACCGATCATCGACTGGATCAACGCCTGAGGGTATTGGATGAAGAGCTTTGACAAACTCGCCGACCTGCAAGGCCTGGTCGGGCAACCGATCGGCGAAAGCGGCTGGATCGACGTCGACCAGCACCGTATCGACCTGTTCGCCGATGCCACCGGCGACCACCAGTGGATTCACGTCGACCCGGTCCGCGCGGCAGCCGGGCCCTTCGGCACCACCATCGCGCACGGTTTCCTCACGCTCAGCCTGCTGCCCGAGATGTTCGCCTCCGGCTTCGAAGTCCGCAATTCGCACATGGGTGTGAACTACGGGCTGAATCGGGTGCGCTTCACGGCGCCGGTGCCTGTCAACAGCCGCTTGCGCGGGCGCTTCAAGCTGCTCAGCT
>JBGQEX010000269.1:0-5522 GCA_041496605.1 Piscinibacter sp. | reverse complement strand
GCTGGACGTCGCGGGCTTATTGAAGGCGAGCTTGTGTTTAATGGCGTATTCGCCGAGGAAATGCTCGACCGAGTTGATGCCGACGAAGTCTTCGACCTCGTTGCGGTTGCAGCCCGATTCGCACGGCGCCGGGCACACGCGCCCCATCACCGACGGCAGCGGGTTCGCTTCGGTCAGGCGGCGCCAGGCGTATTCCTGCCACGGCACGCCGGCGGGCGGCTTCTCAACGCCGCGCACGATATTCAGGTAGCCGCGGATGTCCTCACCCGACGGGCAGGCCCCTTGGCAGGGCGGCGTGCTCTGGATGTAGGTCGGGCACTTGTGCGTGTGGTCGCCGTCGAAGATTTCCTGCTGCCACGGCAGCGGCTTGGCGTCACCGTCCTTGTAGCGTCGGAAGGTGAGCGGCTGGGCCGGCACCGATTCGGGGGATGCGGACATTCGGGAATCTCCTAGTCGTTGCGGCCGAGCCGGATCGCTTTGCTGACGAGCTGGTGCACGCCGCCGACCATGCTCATGTCGAAGCCGTAGTACGGCAGCACCTTGGTGAACTGGGCCTTGCAGATCGCGCAAATGGTGGCCATGAAGTTCACGCCGTGTTCGTCGACGACGTTCTTCAGCGCTTCCATGCGCGGCAGTGCGCCCTTGACGCGCAGCTCGATCAGGTCGTCGGTCAACAGGCCGCCACCGCCGCCGCAGCAGAAGGTGCCGTCGCGGATGGTCTCGGGGGCCATGTCGTGGAAGCGGTTGGCCACCGCCTTGATGATCTCGCGCGGGATCACGAACTGGCCACCCGGCATGCTGCCCATGCGCGAGGCGCGCGCCACGTTGCACGAATCGTGGAAGGTGACGATGCGGTCGTCGTTGGCTTCGCGGTCCAGCCGCAGCGCGCCGCGCTGGATCAGGTCGTGGGTGAACTCGCAGATGTGCTGCGGCACCGGGTAGCGCGCATCGAGCCAGTCGAACGGACCGATCAGCGTGTTCCAGAAGCTGTAGGCCACGCGCCAGGCATGGCCGCACTCGCCGACGATGATGCGTTTGACGCCGAGTTCGATTGCCGCCTCGCGCACCCGCAGCGAGATGTTGCGCATCTGCTCGTAGTTGCCGATGAACAGGCCGAAGTTGCCGGCCTCCGACGCATGCGAGCTCAGCGTCCAGCTCACGCCCGCGGCGTGAAACACCTTGGCGTAGCCGATCAGGCTCTCGACATGCGGCTCGGAAAAGAAGTCGGCCGACGGCGTGACCAGCAGCACCTCGGCGCCCTTTACGTTGAGCGGGAAGCGCACGTCGGCGCCGGTCTCTTCCTTGGTGTCTTCTTCCAGCCCCAGCAGCGTGTTTTCCAGCGCCGGTCCGGGGATGCCGAGGTTGTTGCCGATGCGGTGGACCTTGCCGATGATCTCGTTGCTGTACTTCTGCCCCATGCCGACCGAGGCCATGATCTCGCGCGCGGCCATCGTGACCTCGGCGGTGTCGATGCCGTAGGGGCAGAACACCGAGCAGCGCCTGCATTCGGAGCACTGGTTGAAGTAGGTGTACCAGTCGTCGAGCACTTCCTTGGTCAAATCGACCGCGCCGACGAGCTTGGGGAAGTGCTTGCCGGCCCAGGTGAAGTAGCGCCTGTACACGCTGCGCATCAGGTCCTGTCGCGCCACCGGCATGTTCTTCGGGTCGCCGGTGCCGAGGAAGTAATGGCACTTGTCGGAGCAGGCGCCGCAATGCACGCAGGCGTCCATGTAGACGCGCAGCGAGCGGTACTTGCCGAGCAGCTCGCCCATCTTGGCGATCGCCTTGGCTTGCCAGTCCTCGACCAGCTCGCCGGGGAATCCGATCGCTCTCTGGATCGGCGCCGCGGCGACGTAGGGTTTGCTGTGCGCCATCGCGCCCACCTGCACCAGCGGGATCACCGGGTAGGCTTTCAGCTTCGGGGTTTCGAATGCGGCGGTGGCCAAGGTGGCGCTCCTATTTCTCGAGCGCGGCGGCCCAGGCCGACACGTGCCGATGTTCGCGAGCGTTGTCGACCTGGTTGCGTGTCGGGCTGAAGAACAGCCCCGGCGCATGCAGCAGCTTGCTGATGGGGAAGATGAGCATCAGCAGCGCGACCAGCGCCAGATGCACCAGCAGCACGGGGTCGGCCGGCAGCGGCTGCCAGTCGAAGCGCATCAACCCCAGCATGAAGGCCTTCAGGGCGACGATGTCGGTGTGCGCGACATAGCGCATCGCGAGGCCCGAGCCGCCGATCGCAATCAGCAGCGCGAGCATCAGGTGGTCCGACGGCGTCGAGATGTAGCGCACGCGGTCGACCAGGAAGCGCCTCGCCCACAGCCCGGCCAGGCCCGCGAGCATCGCGAAGCCGGCGTAGGTGCCGAAGGGTTGGACCAACGCAATCAGCGTCCACACCGGCTCTTGGAAGTAGCGGACGTGCCGCAGCACCACCAGCAGCAGCGCTGCATGGAAGGTCCAGCCGAGAATCCAGGTCCACTTGTTCGAGCGGAACAGGCTTTCGAAGAACACCACCTCGCGCGCCATGCGCAGGCCGACACCGCTGCGCGTGGTCGGCGCCGGCGTGGTCGGGATCTTCAGCGGTGCCGGGGTGCGCAGGTAGCTGCGGATCTTGGCGCCGGTGCCCACCACGAATACCAATGTCGCGGCATAGAACAGCAGCGCATAGGTGATGGTGAGGGCGGACATGCCACGCGCCGGTTCGACGAGCCGATCAGACGCAGCCGGTCGGCTTGGGCAGGCCGGCGATCTTGCACGCCTGCTTGGCCGGGCCGTAGGGGAACAGCTCGTAGAGGTACTTGCTGTTGCCCTTGTCCGGCCCGAGCTGCTTGCCGATGGCCTTGGTCAGCACACGCACTGCCGGGGCGATCTGGTACTCGTTGTAGTAGTCGCGCAGGAAGTTCACGACCTCCCAGTGGCTGTTGCTCATCTCGACGTTTTCCGTCTGCGCGATGTAGGTCCCGGCTTCCGGCGTCCACTCGGCAAGGTTGACGAGATAGCCCTCTTCGTCGGTCTCGTAGGTCTTGCCGTTCAGTTCAAAGCTGCTCATGCGGGTCTCCAGGTTCGGGATCGGGAATGAATGCGGGCTCACAGCCACGATTGCGAGCTGGCGTGTTCGGCCACCAGGTCGACGAAGCCGGCGTAGTCGACCAGCGTCACGCCGTCGATGACGGCGTTGTGCACGCCGCGCGCTTCGAGGTCGGGTTGCAGTGCGTAGACCTTCAGGCGCGTCATCGCGTCGCGCACTGCGGCGGTTGCCGGGCTGCGCGTGGTGGCGGCGTACACGCCGTCCTCGATCAGCAGCAGCGCGTGGCCGTCTTGCGACAGGCGCAGGCAGCTCTCGAGCGTGCGCGTCTGCGAGGGTGATTTGTTGACGATGTGCAGCATGGTCATGTTGGCTCCGCGCTCGCGAAAGACGTCATCCAGGCGAAAGCCGGGATCCACTGCTCGAACACCCGCGAGCGCCGACCGAGTACGCGAATCGCGAGGGAGTGGATACCGGCTTTCGCCGGTATGACGGCTGGGGTCGTATGACGCATGTCGTGGCCTCGGGGGTCAGAAACTCAGCACCACGTCCTGCTCGGCTATCAGCGCGGCCATCTGCGCCGTGTCGAGCACCTCGACCGGCACCAACAGGTCCTCGGCCGTCAGGCCCCGAGCTGCCAGCGACTCGCGTTCGACATAGAGCTTTTCCACGTCGTAGCCTTCGAGCGCGCGGTACGAGGGCGAGAAGTTCTTGATGCCGGTGCCTTTGCTGTTCTGTCCCTTGACCAGTTCGTAGACGCCGTCGTCGACGAACGCGAGGCTCACGTCCTGGTCGAAGGTCGCGGCGATCAGAACCACCTCCAGGCTTTCGAGCGCGTAGATCGTTCCGTACGGGGCCTTGCGGTTGACGAACATGAACTTCTTCATCGCTTCAGTCCCCGAAGGTCACGAGCCGGTCGGCCTTGATGCCGCTGTCGACAAGTTGGCCCAGCCCCGAAATGCGAAAGCCGGGCGCCAGCACCTCGTCCTTGATTCCGCGCCGCAGCGCCGCCGCCACGCACACCACCAGGTCGACCTTGTGCTCGGCCGCCAGCGCCGACCAGCGGTTGACGATGTGGCGGTCGTCCTGCGGCGGCTCGGTGAGCTTGGTCGCGTTGTAGACACCGTCGTGATAGAAGAACACGCGCTGGATCTCGTGGCCCTTCTCCAGCGCCGCGCGCGCGAACTGGTACGCGCTGTCGCTGGCCTGGTGGGTGTAGGGGCCCTCGCTGACGAGCAGACCGAACTTCATTGAATCCTCGTCAGAAGCGGATGTGGGTCGACGCGTTCAGGTTGGCCCGCGAGCCGCGCCAGTCGTCGATCAGGTACTTGGTGAATGGCAGGTCGCACTTCTCGAAGAAGCGCGGCCAGCCGATGCGCTCGATCCAGTCGGACACGCGCTCCCACGAGCGGGCGTCCTCCTTGTACGTGTAGAGGATCTTCTTCACCATCGCCGACACCTCGGGCCAGCGCGGCGGGTTGTTCGGCAGGCCGCTCGCGACCATCTTCATGAAGACGGGCTTGCCGCGCGCATTCGAGTTCTTGCCGCCGACCCAGATCGCCAGCTTGGTGTGTTCGGGGTCGTTGATCTGCATCGGCGGGCACGGCGGATAGCAGGCGCCGCAGCACATGCATTTCTTCTCGTCGATCTCCAGAGACGGCTTGCCGTTGACCAGCGCCGGGCGAATGGCCGCCACCGGGCAGCGCGCCACCACGGCGGGCCGCTCGCAGACGTTGGCCACCAAGTCGTGGTTGATCTTCGGCGGCTTGGTGTGCTGCACGATGATCGCGATGTCGGCCTGGCCGCCGCAGTTGATCTCGCAGCACGAGGTCGACAGGTGCACGCGATTGGGCATCTCCTCCTTGATGAACTCCTCGTACAGGTCGTCCATCAGCGCCTTGACCGCGCCGGAGGCGTCGGTGCCCGGAATGTCGCAATGCAACCAACCTTGCGTGTGGGCGATGGCCGACACCGAATTACCGGTTCCGCCGACCGGGAAGCCGTTGCTGGTGAGCGCCTCGACGAGCGGTGCGACCTTGTTCGGGTCGGACACCATGAACTCGATGTTCGAGCGGATCGTGAAGCGCACATGCCCTTCGGCATAGGTGTCGGCGATGTCGCACAGCTTGCGGATCGTGTAGACGTCCATCTGCCGCTGCGTGCCGGCGCGCACCGACCAGACCTCGTCGCCGCTGTTCGCCACATGGTGCAGCACACCGGGGCGCGGTCGATCGTGGTAGCGCCAGTTGCCGTAGTTCTTCAGCAGCGTCGGGTGCAGGAACGGCTTGTTGTCCGGGACGCCGCTCTCGATCGGTTGTCGCATCGTGGCCATGGGGTTTGTCCTTTGCAGCTCAGGCGGCGGCCTTCTTGGCCTGGATACGGGCGACCTCGTCGTCCCATCCGTCCATGCGGACGTAGGGGTTGGTGCGCGGCGCCGACACCATGTTCGGGTCGACGTCGAGGCCGATGCCTTCGAGGAAGTTGACCAGGCCGATGCGCT
>JBGQEX010000268.1:0-5532 GCA_041496605.1 Piscinibacter sp. | reverse complement strand
GGCGAGACGTCTGGAGTCGAGAAGTCCATGATCCTGCTCCTGTTGAAGAACGAGGCGGATTGCCCCGACCACCAACTTCGCAGAACCAGCGAACCAGCGGCACAACGAAGCACCACAACTCTCGCCGAAGCGCCTACCGCGCGAGCGGTTTAGTCCTCCAAGGTACTGCGGACGTAGACCGTCGTCCGTGCGAAGTGACGAAATCTCCAAAGCGGCCGCTCACGGACTGGTGATGCCAGCCGGCATCAAAGGCCGATCGAATGCCCGCTGGTCAAGGGATCGAACTTGCGCTCACGACCCTAAGCCGCCGTTCGCATGCAGCCCTTTGAGCCCACTGGGCTAATCGTCGTCGAGGTGGTTGCTGACCTTTGCTCTCCGAGGTTTCACGGACTAGACTTTCAGCTAGCTGGCGACCGGGGGACATGCTTGTTGGCGTCCTCCGGGGAGACATTTCAGATGGCGTTTGAATTTCCTGTGCGCCATACGAAGACGGGCAACTTCCACCACATTGGTCATCCTGGGCGTTGCATGCACGCCCGTTTGCTTAGAGAGGGGTCTACTCATGAACAGGAAGAGTCTTCTTGTCGGTATCTTGGCGGCCGGTTGCTTCATCGCAACATCCATGCTGGTGCCGAGCACTGTATACGCGCAAGCGGACCCGCGAGTTGCGAATTCAATGGCAAGCATAAAAGCCATGGCTGCGAAATTAGGAGCGCCGAAGCTCGAAGGAAGAGAGGCCGTTGGCGGCAAAGATGCTCCCGCTCTGTATTTCGGGTCCACCAAAATCAACAATGATTTCGACGTCGTCGACGGAGTCAGCAAGGAAGACGGCAAAGGGATGACAGCGACGTTCTTCGTGATGAGTGGAGACGAGTACATTCGCGTTTCCACCAGTGTGCCGAAGCCCGATGGCAGCGGACGGGCGATTGGAACCATTCTCGATCCCGCCGGCAAAGCCATTGCTGAAATCAAGCAAGGTAAGCCGTTCTACGGCGAGGTGACGATTCTTGGTACGCCGTACGTCACCGGCTACGAACCAATGAAGGACGGGGGTGGTAACGTCGTCGGCATCTATTACGTCGGCTACAAGAAGTAGCGCACGAGGAAGAGAGGGATAACCTACCCGCTGACATCGAAAACTGAAGCGAACATCAATAGATCGTGACGCCCTGCTGAGCGGGCGCCCCCAGAGCGGCCACGTTGTGCAGTGACCGGCAGCGTTGGACGACGACCGCTTCTGGCCGACAGTTCCAGTACGCAGTCCGGGCTCGAAGGTCAGCTCCCGCTGCACAGCTGCCGCTCAGCTGGAAGCTGCGAACGGCTGCAAGGGGTCGGAGGACTAAACCGCGCTCGGCAACCGCACGACCGAGAAACGCTCATTCCGCGCAGCACACCGTCAAGGCGCGAGGATTCTGGCGCCACCTCGGGTCGCCGCCCCACAGCCTTACCAGCGACGCACAGCCCCGTTGTCCACGTGCACGAAGCGCTCACCCGGGTAGTAGCCGACGCCGCCTGCACGCAGCGACAGTGCCGCGTCGCGCAGATCGGCCAGCGCCACGTCGGGCAAGCGGATGTCGATGGCGCGGCCTTCCATGTGGAGGCTGTGCCCGGCGACGCCGCCGCCGCGAGTCTGGCGCAACGTGGTGTTGGTGGCCGGGCAGCGGTAGCCGGAGATCACCTGGAACGGCTGCGCAGTGCCCAGCACCTGCTGGAGCCGGTGCAGCTGGTCGAGCAGCGACGGGGCGATCACGCCGACATCGCCGCTGTAGTGGTCCCGCAGAAAGTGGTTCAGCGCGCCCAGGGCCTCGGGGACATAGCGGTCATCGACGGCATATACGAGCGCGATGCTCTCGCCGGTGTGGGTGTGGTGAAAGGCCAGGCGGCGTGCGCCGCGCAGCCCTTCGGCGGCCGGCACCGCGGCCATCGCCGCCGGCACGGCGCCCGCCAATGCCACTGCGGTGGCGCGGCGCAGAAACTGGCGTCGCGGGGTCTCGGCGGGGCGCTGCATGGTGATGGGCATTGTCTCATCGGGGCGGCGTCACGGTGAGACGCCGGCCGACCACGCGGGGCGCCGGCGCAGGGCCTGGTCGAGCAGCCGGTCATGGCCGTAGAGATCCGGGAAGAAATGGAGGCGGCCGTTCTTGACCAGCGCCGTGGCGTAGGCGATCAACACCGGCACCGGCGGGTCCAGGCGAAGCGTGCGCGATACGCCCTGGCTCATCGCTTCGCGGAGGCGTGCTTCGGTCCATTCCGCTTGGTCCTGCAGCACGAACCTGGCCAGCGCCACCGGCTCCTGCACGCGGATGCAGCCGTGGCTGAAATCGCGCCGATCGCGCTCGAAGAGCCGTGGCGCCGGCGTGTGGTGCAGGTAGATCGCGTCGTTGTTCGGGAACACGAACTTGATGTCGCCCAGCGCGTTGGCCGGTCCCGGCCGCTGGCGGATGCGCTGCTCGCCCCGCAGCACCGCTTCCAGCTGCGCGGTGCCGAGGGTGGCTGACACCTGGCCGTCGCGGGCGACGAACTCGAAGCCTTGCTGCTGGAAATACGCCGGGTCGCGCCTGAGGCGCGGCACGATCTCGGCGCGCGCGATCGACGGCGGTACGTTCCAGTAGGGGCTGAATTCGATGAAGCGCATGTCCTCGTCGATCAGCGGCGTGCGGGTGTCCAGCGCTCGGCCGACGATGACCTTCATCTCCAGCTTCACGTCGATGCGGTCGCCCCGGGTTTCGTACGCTCGCAGCACGAACTCGGGCACATTGACCACGATCATGCGCGGCCCCTGCAGCAGCGGGGTCCAGCGCAGGCGCTCGAGCGTCAACGCGATCTGGCGCGCACGCTGCGCCGGCGGCACGTTCAATGCCGCCAGCGTGGCCTGGCCAATGACGCCGTCGTCGGCCAGGCCATGGCGTCGCTGGAAGGCACGCATCGCTTCGACCAGCGGGCCTTCGTAACCCATCGGCACGGGTGCATCGGCCGGCAGGTCGCCCAGCGCCTGCAGCCGCTGCACCAGCAGCGCCAGGCCGCGGTAGGGCTGCGCCGGCTCCAGCTTGTTGGCGGGCGGCGGCGGCAGCTTCTCCTGCCAGGCCGCGTGCTCGCCGAGGGCCCGATAGTCCGCCAGCGCCTGGCGCAGGCTGGCGTACAAGGGCAGGCGCGGCGCGGTCTGGCTCACCGCCTCGGGCAGGCGCTGCGCGGCCACCGCCGAGCGCAGCGTCGCGGCTGCGTCGAACACCGCGCCACGCGGCAGGTCGAAGTGCGCGTGGATCTGGCGCGGGTCGATGCGGCCGGCATGAAGGTCGGCCAGGTAGCGCTGCATCGCCGCCGTCAAGGCGGCGTCCAGCCGTGCCAACACGGCGGGCTCGGGCGCCGGGCCTGTGGCCGCTGCGCCGATGGCGCGCTGCAGCGCCGGCGCGTCGTAGTCGCGCGGCTCCAGGCCGTCGGCCGCCGCATCGGCCAGCAGCGCGACCGCCTGTTGCGCCTGCGCGCCGGGCCGGTCGCCGTCGAGCCACAGTGCCGGCTCCACCGCCCAGGCGCTGCCGGCCCCGCCGCCCAAGGCAGCGGCCAGGCAGAAAGCCATGCCGTGCGCCATCCACTCGAATCGTCGCCAGCGCATGCGCCGCTGCGCGCGCAGATCGGCCATCAGGCGACCCGGCCGCCGCAGACCGGGAACACCTGCCCGAGCGCGGGCCCTATGAAATCGCCGGACTGCGTGATCAACACGCGCCAGCCTTGCAGACTGAGGTGTTTCATGATGCCGAGCTTAGCGGCGATGCGCCACACTTGATGCATCACGACACGCGGCCTTGTGCACGAGCTACCAAGGGAGCCCTCCGACTCTACCGGGGAGGCAATACAAGTGTGACGATTGCTGGAGTCTGGCAATTGCCGAAGGGGAGTTGCAGGATCGGTGCTATCGATTTCTCCGGCACGGTGCGCAAGCGGTTCTGAGTTCGATGTTGTTCCCTCTCCCTCTGGGAGAGGGCCAGGGTGAGGGCGCGGCGGACGAAGACGCATGGTGTCGATGACAACCGTGCGGGCCCTCACCCCAACCCACTACCAGAGGGAGAGGGGGCAATACAGCCGCTCAGCCGCTTCGAGCGGCCCATGAATGAAGGCCCGAGGAGCGTTACGCGATGAGACCCATCGGATTAATGCTATCGCTGACCATTGCCTGCCTGATCGTGTTGGCAGGGATCGTCCTGTTTCAGGACCGCATGCTCTACATGCCTGCCAAGGCCGCGGTCGCGGACATGGTGTCCGGCGGACTTCGCGCCTGGCCGGCAGCGCAGGACTTTCGCGGCCTCGTCGCGGAACCGGTCGGCATCGTGCGCGGCACCGCCATCGTCTTTCACGGCAATGCAGGGCATGCCGGTCACCGCGAGTTCTACGCCGCCGCGCTGACACGGCTGGGGCTGCGCGTGATCCTGGCCGAATATCCGGGTTACGGGCCGCGTGGCGGTGAGGTGGGCGAGCGCCATCTCGTCGACGATGCCGAGCAGACCATCGTGCTGGCCCATCGCCTGCATGGCGCGCCGCTGCTGCTCGTCGGCGAATCCCTCGGGGCCGGCGTGGCGGCTGCGGCGGGCGCGCGCCAGCGGGACAAGACGGCGGGCCTGCTGCTCATCACGCCGTGGGATCGACTCGAGCACGTGGCTGCCTACCACTACCCGTGGCTGCCGGTGAAGTGGCTGCTGCGCGATCGTTACGACAGCGCCAGCCATCTCGCGGCCTTCGGTCGCCCCGTCGTGGTGGCTGTCGCCGAGCGCGACAGCATCGTTCCCGCCCGCTTCGGCAGCGCGCTCTACGCGGCGCTGCCCGATCCCAAACGATTCGCGGTCATCGCAGCAGCCGACCACAACGACTGGGTCGAGCACCTCGACGATGCGTGGTGGCGCAAGGCGACATCCTTTCTGCTGGGTGAGTCCGCCCCGCCGTGAGCCTGCGCGCTACGGTGCCCAGCGACCGGCGGGCAGCCGCCATACTCGAAGCTTTCGCTTCAAGGAGCCGGCAATGGCCGACGCAATCGCAAGCCTGAACGAGCGCGAGACCACCGCACTCAATGTCGCGACCGAACTCACCGAGGCCCACCTGCGGGTGGCCGTCGAGATCGTTCACAAGGTGATGAAGAACGACAGCCGATTCACCGACGGCGCGTTGCTGGGCGCCGTCGTGCAGGCCCTGGCGGTCAACTTCGTGGGCCTGTTGAGCACCCGCCCGTAGCGCGTCGCCGCGTCACTGCCAGCGCCAGGTCCAGATCACGTCGAGCGAGTTGTCCAGCCCCGACTGCGCGCGCAGCGTGAAGCGGCGCGCCACGCGGTAGATCAGCTGCCAGGTGCCGGTGGTGGCGTTCAGGCCGCGTTCGTAGCCGACGTACCAGCGGCGCGACAACTGCCGGCCGAGCGAGACGACGGTTTCGCGCACTTCGCCATCGGTCTGGCGCAGCGACACGTCGTCCAGGCCGAGGGTCTTCATGAACTGGCTGGTCACGCCGTCGTTTTCGCCTGACAACAACGCGATGGCGGCACGCTGCAGCAG
>JBGQEX010000267.1:0-5553 GCA_041496605.1 Piscinibacter sp. | reverse complement strand
CGGGTACCACAGGCCGTTGTACATGTTGCCGGTCTGCGCAACGATGGCCAGGCCGGTGGCCGGCAGCAGCCCGCCGAACCAGCCATTGCCGATGTGGTACGGCAGGCTCATCGACGTGTAGCGGATGCGCGTCGGGAACAGCTCGACCAGCATCGCAGCGATCGGGCCATAGACCATCGTGACCAGGATCACCAGCAGGGTCAGGATCGCCACGATCAGCGGCTTGTTCATCTTGTCGGGGTCGGCCTTGGTCGGGTAGCCGGCTTCCTTCAGCGCCGCACCCACCGCCCTCTTGAACTCGGCGTCCTTCTTCTTCGCCTCGTCGGCCGGCAGGCCCTTGGCGGCGTACGACTCGATGACCTTGTCGCCGATGGTGATCTTGGCCGGGCCGCTGCCCGCGGCGTTGTCATAGCTCACCGAACCCGCGGCCAGCACCTGCTTGGCGATGTCGCATGAGCTCGTAAACTTGACCACGCCGGTGGGGTTGAACTGGAACGAGCACTCGTTCGGGTCGGCCGTCACCACCACCTTGGAGGTGGCTTGCGCCTTGGCGAGATCGGGGTTGGCGGCTTCGGTGAGCGCGCGGAACAGCGGGAAGTAGCTCAGCGCGGCGATCAGGCAGCCGGCCATGATGATCGGCTTGCGGCCGATCTTGTCGGACAGCGTGCCGAACACGATGAAGAACGGCGTGCCGATCACCAGGGAGATGGCGATCAGTATGTTGGCCGTGCCCATGTCGACCTTCAGCGCGCCGGTCAGGAAGAACAGCGCGTAGAACTGGCCCGTGTACCAGACGACGGCCTGGCCGGCGGTCAGGCCCACCAGCGCCAGGATCACGATCTTCAGGTTCTTCCACTGGCCGAAGGATTCGGTCAGCGGCGCCTTCGAGGTCTTGCCCTCTGCCTTCATCTTCTTGAAGGCGGGCGACTCGTTCATCGACAGGCGGATCCACACGCTGACGGCGAGCAGAGCGATCGAGACCAGGAACGGAATGCGCCAGCCCCAGTCGGCAAAGGCCGCTTCGCCCATCGCGGTGCGCGTGCCCAGGATCACCAGCAGCGACAGGAACAGGCCCACCGTCGCGGTGGTCTGGATCCACGAGGTGTAGGCGCCGCGTTTGCCGTGCGGCGCGTGCTCGGCCACATAGGTGGCGGCACCGCCGTACTCGCCGCCGAGCGCGAGGCCCTGCAGCATGCGCAGGCCGATCAGGATGATCGGCGCGGCCACTCCGATCGACGCGTAGCTGGGCAACACACCGACGATGAAGGTCGACAGGCCCATGATCAGGATCGTGACCAGGAAGGTGTACTTGCGCCCGATCATGTCGCCGAGCCGGCCGAACACCAGCGCGCCGAAGGGGCGCACGATGAAGCCGGCGGCAAACGCGAGCAGCGAGAAGATGACTTGCGAACTCGGGTCGAGGTTGGAGAAGAACTGCTTGCCGATGATCACGGCCAGCGTTCCATACAGATAGAAGTCGTACCACTCGAAAACCGTGCCGAGGCTGGAGGCGAAGATGACTTTCTTCTCCTCGGCCGTCATTCCCGCAGCGCGGACGCCGGGTCGGGCTGCAATGCTGCCCACTGTGCTTGCCATGTCGATGTCTCCTTTGGAAGAACACCACCAGCCGGTGATGCGTGGGCGACATCTTCAGTTCGAGCACTGACCCACCCCTGACACGGTGCTGAACGCACGCTGACGAACTCGGTGCGAACCCTTAGCAAGCTTTTCGGGATCCAATATTCAAGCGCAGCGCGACCGACATCGCGGTGTGATGCGTGCTGCGCGCCGCCTACGTCGCCATGCCGAGCGCCAGGCGCATCTTCTTCGCCGCGCCATCGCCCTGTGCCTCGCGCACCATGCCGACGAAGCGGACCGCGAGCTGCTGCAGCTCGGCGAGACCGCTGCACTTTTCGACGTCGAGAACCATCTTGAAGCCCTTGATCAGGCCGAGGCGCTCCTTGGCCTGGCTCGTCAGCAAGCCGTACAGCTGGTCGTAGTTCAATCCGGCAATCGCCGCCTCGAGCGTCTGCGTGTGCGCAATCGGAAGGGTGACGTCGACGCGCGCCGCCTCGATCAGCCCCTTGGCGAGCAGCAGCTCGACGTCGGCCTGCGTAGCGCCATGAATCAGCTCGACCCAGTTCGACGCCGCGCGCGTGCCGTCGATGATCAGCAGCAGGTTGCGCGCTGTGCGGGGCAGCTTGCCGCCGCGACCGGAAATCTCGGCTCGGCCGCTGTCGGTCTTGGAAAAACGTTGGGCCATCTCGACCTCCTTACCGCAAGGGACAACTATATCGACGGCGACTCGCGCGCGTGGCAGCGAAACAGCGAAAAAATGCACGGTACCCGCCCGCGCAAGGCGGTGTCAGTGCGCCGTCAGACAGACCGGCATATGCTCGCCGCCGGCGCACACCTGACGATGTCCGAGGCGAGTGAACCATGCGCTCTTCGATACCGCTGCAGCCCCCATCGGCCAGCCAGATTTCTGCGCTGCAGAGCCTGGCCCGCGAGGTCGTGCATGCGCCAAGCAAGCGCGCGGCTCGACCGCTCGTGCGCCGGCTGCACGACGAGGCAGCGCAACTGCGCACACGGCTGCCGCCGCTGGTCGCCAGCTCGGTATCTCGCCTGGTCCGATGCGCGGAGGCCGCCAGCGGCGCGGTGATCGAAAAGGCACTTCGTCTCGAAGAGTTCAATCAAGCATGCGAGTTGCTCTTGCGCTTGCTTGACGGTTGCTGACCGGCGCGGTGCCCCACGAGAAAAGCCGGGCGGTCATCGACCGCGCCGGCTCTTGGCAGAAGGGGCTGCGAAAGGCGGCGTCGCCGGCGGTCGCAGCGACCACCGGCAACCGGGCGCATTCAGTCCCTGGCGTAGATGTCGACGTCCTTGGTTTCCCTGACGAACAGCATGCCGACCACGAAGGTCATGGAGGCCACGACGATCGGGTACCACAGGCCGTTGTACATGTTGCCGGTTGACGCGACGATTGCGAAGGCCGTGGTCGGCAGCAGCCCTCCGAACCAGCCATTGCCGATGTGATACGGCAGGCTCATCGAGGTGTAGCGGATGCGCGTCGGGAACAACTCCACCAGCGCTGCCGCGATCGGGCCATAGACCATCGTCACGTAGATCACCAGCACGGTGAGGATCGCCACGATCATCCACCACTGGCCGCCCATGAAGTCGATCGGCTTGGCCTTGGCCGGGTAGCCGGCGACCTTGAGCGCCTCTGCGACGTCCTTCTTGAAGGCGCCGACCTTCTTGACGCTGTCTTCGTCGAACTTCTGGTTCACCACGTTGGCCGACGGAGCGGTGATGACCTTGTCGCCGATCGAGATGGTTGCCGGTGTGCCGGCAGGCGCTTCAACGTTGTCGTAGCTCACCGAACTCTGCGCCAGAAAACGCTTGGCGAGGTCACACGAGGTCTTGAAGTCGATCTCGCGGGCGATCGGGCTGCCCTGGAACGAGCACTGCGACGGATCGGCGTGCACGATCACCTTGTTCTTCACCTGCGCCGCCGCGAGCTCGGGGTTGGCCGCCTGGGTCAGTGCGCCGAACAACGGGAAGAAGGTCAGCGCGGCCATCAGGCACCCGACCATGATGATCGGCTTGCGGCCGATCTTGTCCGACAGCGACCCGAACACGATGAAGAACGGCGTGCCGAGGACCAGCGAGGCGCCGATCATCAGTTGCGCGGTGGTCGGGTCGACCTTCAACTGCGCGGTCAGGAAGAACAGCGCGTAGAACTGGCCCGTGTACCAGACGACGCCTTGGCCGGCCGTCAGACCCAGCAGCGCCAGGATCACGACCTTCAGGTTGTTCCAGCGGCCGAAGGACTCGGACAGCGGTGCCTTCGAGGTCTTGCCTTCTTCCTTCATGCGCTTAAAGGCGGGCGACTCGTTCAGGCTCAAGCGGATCCACACCGAGACGCCAAGCAGAAAGATCGACATCCAGAACGGAACGCGCCAGGCCCAGTCGTTGAAGGCGGTGTCGCCGAACAAGGTCTTGGTGCCGATGATGACGATCAGCGACAGGAACAGGCCGAGCGTGGCCGTGGTCTGGATCCACGACGTGTAGCTGCCGCGCTTGCCGTGCGGCGCGTGCTCGGCCACATAGGTGGCTGCACCGCCGTACTCGCCGCCGAGCGCGAGGCCCTGCAAGAGGCGCAGGCCGACGAGGATGATCGGTGCCGCCACACCGATCGACGCGTAGCTGGGCAGCACACCGACGATGAAGGTGGACAGGCCCATGATCAGGATCGTCACCAGGAAGGTGTACTTGCGGCCGATCATGTCGCCCAAGCGGCCGAACACCAACGCGCCGAACGGCCGCACCAGGAAGCCGGCCGCGAAGGCCATCAGCGAGGCGATGAACGCAGCGGTCGGGTCCAGGGCAGCGAAGAACTGCTTACCGATGACTGCCGCGAGCGAGCCGTAGAGGTAGAAGTCGTACCACTCGAACACGGTGCCGAGGCTGGAGGCGAAGATGACCTTCTTCTCCTCGCCCGTCATCGGCCGTTCCGCGTACGCGACCGGCTTGGCTGCAGTTCCGGTAGACGTTGCCATACAGATGTCTCCTGTGAAAAAGACACCACCCCCTGGCGGTGCGTCGGCGCATCTTTGAGCGGTCCTCTGACCGCGACCTGACGTGGCGCTGAACCGAGACTGACGAACTGCGTGGGAACCCTTAGCAGGCGTTTCGCGATCCGATATTCAAGGGAATGCCCCGTCAGGGATTGCCCCTGGTCGCGAACTCATCGCTTCACGCCGGGCGGTGCGACCGCTGCGCTGTTCCATGCGGGAGCGTCGAACCACGCGTCGCCGCGCAGGCAGGCGGCCAGCATCGGCAGCGAATCGAGGCCCCAGAACAGGCGACCGTCGAGCTCGAAGGTGGGCACGCCGAAGATGCCCTTGGCGATGGCAGCGGCGGTGGCGTCTTTCAAGGCCTGCTTGACCGTGTCGCTGTTTGCATCGCGCGCCGGCGCCAGTTGCCGCGTCAGCTCAGCCAGGCGCGCCGGGTCGTTGGCGTCGGCGCCGCCGCGCCAGACGTGGCGAAACAACTGCTCGCAGACAAAGCGGTTCGGTGTTGCGCCATCGCTCGCACCGGCCAGCGCGAGGCGCAGCAGCGCGAGCGGGTTGAACGGGTGCTGCGCCGGCGTTTGCATCGGTATGCCGTGCTGGTGCGCCAGCCAGTGCACGTGGCGAAAGGTCCACGCGCGCTTGGGCTCGATCTCTGCCGGCCCCTTCTGGCCCCAATGCGACAGCAGGCCGGCGAACAGCACCGGCCGGTAACTCACGCTGTAACTCAAGCCCTCGAGTGCTTGCGGCAGGCGCTCGAAGGCCAGGTAGGCAAACGGCGAGATGACATCGAAGTAGAAGTCGATGTGCTTCATTCAGGGCGCTCCTTCACGGTTTGCAGCAGCGCCTGCAAACGCTCCCGGCGTGCCGGCAGCAGCGCCCAGACGCTGCGCTTCGCGCGATCGTCCATGGCTGACCAGGCCGCGATCTCGTCAAGTGTGCGCATGCAGCCTTCGCACCAGCCGGTGGCGGCATTCAT
>JBGQEX010000266.1:0-5566 GCA_041496605.1 Piscinibacter sp. | reverse complement strand
GAAAACGCGACAGGATACCGTCCCCGCGCGACACGCCGGCGCTCAGCCGGTGGGCGCGGGCTCCGCTGGCGCCATCCGCCACGCGGCGAGCGTGGCGCAGACGGTGATGACACCCAGCAGCGCGAAGGTCTCGTGAAAGGCCTGCAGCGGCGCACCGGCATGCACCTGCAGCCGCCACTCGAGCACGATGCCCACCAGGTTCACGCCGACCGCGCCACCGAGCTGGCGCAGGAAGTTCACCGTGCTCGAACCCTGCGAGATCAGCGCCTGCGGCAGCCCGCGCATCGCGCCGAGGTTCAACGAGGGCAGCACGAATCCGAGGCCGACACGTCCGACGATGGCCCACAGCGTGATCAGCCACAGCGACGTGGCCAGACCCACCGTGACCATCAGCCAGAACGACAGCGCCAGCAGCAGCACCCCGGTGACCACCAGCCGACTGACCGGCAAGCGGTCGGCCAGGCGGCCGGCAACCGGAATCGTCAGCGCCAGCACCAGCCCGGCCGGCAACAGCACCGCGCCTGCCTGCGATGGCGGCAACTTCAAGGCGATCTGCATGAACACCGGCACCAGGTAGGTCGAGCCGAACAGCGCCATGCCGTAGATGAACGCCACCCAGCCGCCCATCGCGAACTGCCGGTGCGTGAACAGGCTCAGCTGCATCAGCGGATTCGCACCGCGGGCGGCGAGGCGGCGCTGGCGGACGATGAAGGCGGCGATGGCGCCCGCCGCGACGCCAAGCAGGGCCAGCGCCGGGGTCGGCGTGCGGTCGTGCAATTGCACCAGTCCGTTGAGCGTGCCGAGCACCGCCACCGTCAGCAGCGCCAGCCCCGCGACATCGAGCCGCCGCCCATGCTCGTTGACCGGCCCACCGCCGGGCGCGCTGTGCGGCAGGTAGCGCCGCGACAGCGCGAGTGCGGCGACGCAGAACGGCGTGACGACGAAGAAGATCGAGCGCCAGCCGAAAGCCTCGACCAGCACGCCGCCGATGCTGGGCCCCAGCGCCGGCGCCAGCACCACGCCCATGCCGAACACGCCCATCGCCTTGCCCTGCTCGGTGGGCCCGAAGGCGCGCAGGATAATGATTGCCGGGATCGGCTGCAGCACGCCGGCGGCCAGGCCTTCGGCGACGCGCATCGCGAGCACCCATTCGAAGGTCCGGCTGAAGCCGCCGGAGATGCCGCCGGCCATCAGCAGCAGCACCGCGCCGGCATAGCTGCGGCGGTAGCCGAAGCGGTCGAGCAGCCACGGCGTCGTCAGCATCGACATCGTCATCGCCGCCATGAAGCCGGCCGACAGCCACTGCGCGCGCTCCTGGCCGAGCGTGAACTGGCGGCTCATGTCGGGCACCGCGACGTTGACGATGGTCGACGCCATGATCGACGCCATCGTGCCGATCATCACCGTCACCAGCACGCGCCAGCGATAGTGCTCGCCGTGGCGCGCCTGCAAGGCGGCCAGCGAATGTTCGGGTGGCGATGATTTCACGCGATGCACGTCAGCGCTTGCGCCAGCCGCGCTGCAACGCGGCGCGCTCGGCCTCGGCATCGAGCGCGCTGCCCTCGATCTGCTCGTCGACCGCGCGCAGCACTGCCGGCGGTGTCGGCGACGCGGCCATGCGCAGGCGAGCGGTGCCGGTCGGCGGCGCCTTGTCCTGCGCCCACACGCGCAGCTGCCAGTCTTCGCCGTGTCGACAGGCCAGACCGGCGGCAGCGGTCTGGCGCAGCGCGAAGGTGCGGCAGTACGCGTCGCCGCGCGAGACGAAACTCAGGCCGATCTGCACCGGCGCATCGGCCGCTTGTGCGCTCGCGAGCTGGGTCGACAACGCGTGCGCGAGTTCGCCGCGCGCGACCATCTGGCCGCTGCGCGTCGCGACGTCGTCGCCTGGCGATCCGATCAGGGCGCTGCGCCCGACGAAGATGCCAACGATCAGGCAGGCCGCCATCGCGCCCCATTGTGGCCAGCCGCCGGCCCAGGCGCGCGGCGGCGCGGACGCTGCCGTGCGACTCGCGCGTTCGGCCGCCAGGTCAAGCACCTTCGCCGTCGGCACCGCGCCTTGCGCGGCCGCAAGCAGCCGCGCGGGCATCGGCTCGTCCAGCACCGGGTCATAGGCGTTGCGCAGCAGGCCGCGCAGGCCCTGCTCCTGCCGCACGCGCTGCGCAAGTTGCGGGTCGCCGGCGATCGCGGCCTCGACCTCGTCGCGTGCGGCGGCATCGAGCTCGCCGTCGACATAGGCGAGCAGCGTGTCTTCGGAAATCTTCATACGCTTGCTCCCGGGCGATCGGCCAGCACCGCCTGCAGGGTCTCGCGCGCGCGGGCGAGTCGGCTGGTCAGTGTGCCGATCGGAATGCCCAGCACTTCGGCGGCTTCCTTGTACGGCAGCCCTTCGATCAGCACCAGGCTGACCGCGAGGCGCTGGTCTTCATTGAGCTGGCGCATCGCCTTGTGCACGTCGAGCCGTTCGTGCTGCCGCTCGGTGGGCGATTCGCCGACATGCTCGCCGGCCTCTTCAGGCAAGAAGATGGCGTCGCGCCGCACCCGCACGCGCACTTCATCGATCCAGGCGTTCTTCATGATCATGAACATCCAGCTGTCCAGTCGCGTGCCCGGTTGCCATTGATCCAGGCGCAGCAGTGCGCGTTCGACCGCCAGTTGAACCAGGTCGTCGGCATCTTCGCGATGTCGCGTGATCGCGCGCGCAAACCGCCGCAGACGCGGCAGCAGGGCCACCACCTCCCCGCGCAAGGCCTCGTGCGTGCTCTCACTCATGCCGTCCCTGGTTCAACGATGCAGCCAGGGATTTTCTTCCATCCCACCATCGTTACCGTTTGGAGCGTCGTGCTCATTACGATACCGATGCGATGAAGCTCGATTCCCTCACCGCTGCCGCGCTCGCGTTGGTGCTTGCGTCGCTGGCGGTTCCGGCACGTGCGCAGCTGCGGCTGCCGTCACTGCCGAGCCTGCCACGGCCCAACTTGCCCGAACTCAGCGCGTCCTTGCGGCGCGAGCTGCCTGCGCTCGCCGAGCTGACGCAAGCTCGCCATCGGCGCATCGGCGAGCTGCTGCGCGAGCGCGGCGACGTGGTCGAGGCCGACCCGCGTGGCGAGCCGGTGCGACGTGGCGAACTCGTGCTCACCGCGCCATCGGACGCGCTGCTCGCGGCGGCACGCGCCGACGGCTTCGACATCGCACGCGAGCGCGTGCTCGATGCACTCGAGCTGCGCATCGTCACGCTGCGCGCACCTCCGGGCTGGGACACGCAGCGTGCGCTGCAGCGCCTGCGCGAGATCGACCGCAGCGCCACGGTCGACTACAACCACCTGTACCTGCAAAGCGGCGACACCGCAACACCGCACGCCGCGGCGTCGGGTGTGTCCAGCCCGCCCGCGGCCGCGCCGATCGGCATCAAGGTCGGGCTGATCGATGGCGGCGTCGAGTCGGCGCACGCGGTGTTCCGCGGCACCGCGATCCATCGCTGGGGCTGCGCCGACCAGAGCGTGCCGAGTGCCCACGGCACCGCGGTGGCCTCGCTGCTGGTCGGTCGCGCCGAGCCCTTCCGTGGTGCCGCGCCCGCCGCGACGCTGTACGCGGCCGACGTGTACTGCGGCGACGCAGCGGGCGCCTCGGTCGACAACGTTGCCGCCGCACTCGGGTGGATGTTCAGCCAGCAGGTGGCGGTCGTCAACGTCAGCCTGGTCGGCCCGGCCAACCGCACACTCGAGCAGGTGGTGCGCCGCGCCAGCGCGCGCGGGCTGCTGCTCGTCGCCGCCGTCGGCAACGACGGGCCGGCCGCGCCGCCGCTGTACCCGGCGGCCTACCCCGAGGTGGTCGGCGTGACCGGCGTCGATGCACATTCGCGAGTGCTGCCCGAGGCCGGGCGCGGTCCGCATGTGGCGTTTGCCGCGCCGGGCTCGGACATGGCCGCGGCCGGCGTCGCCGCCGCGGCCTACGTGCGGGCGCGCGGCACGTCGTTCGCCACGCCGCTGGTGGCCGGGCTGCTCGCCGCCTCTTTGCACGAACCCGACGCAGCCAAGGCCGCGCTCGCGGTGGCGGCACTGGCGCGCAGCGCGATCGACCTCGGCGCAGTCGGGCGCGATGCGGTCTACGGGCACGGACTTGTCGGCCGCACGCTGCGCACCGAGCCGTCGCTGGTGATGGTCGATCGTTGAGCCGTGTCGTGCACGCGATGAGGAATTTTTGTGGTGTGATGGAAGAAGGCGGGCGTGCCCCTCGTTGTAGCTGTTGAGTGCCGCGGACAGGCCGCGGCACCCACAACCGCAAGACAGGAGCACTCCATGAAATACCACCATCACCTGCTGGCCGGCGCGACCCTGGCCAGTGCCCTGCTGGGCTTCGCGTTCCCGGCCCAGGCCGGGCTGCTCGGCAGCTCGGGCGGCCTGGGCGCCAGCCTTGGCGGCGGCATCGGCCCCGGCCTGGGCGGCGCATTGAACGACGGCCTGAGCGGCCAGGGAGCCCTTGCGGCTCCGTCACCGAAACGTGTCGCCGACAGGGCGCACGAGAAGACCGACGCCGCAAAGGACAAGGCTGCGGCCGCGCAAGACAAGGCAACTGCAACGACCGACAGCCAACCCGCCGCGACCACGAGCGCCGGCGGCAAGAGCGAGGCCTCGACGCGCAAGGCGTCGGTCTCCGGCTCGGCCGCGGGGAACGCGTCGGCCGAGCGCCATGGCGCCGCGGCCGACAGTTCGGCTCAAGCTTCGGTCCTGCGCTGAGCGCAAGGGCGGCGCGACACCGCCGTGGTGCGCGCCGCGCAGGTCGAGCAATGCTGTCAGATCTCCTCGTACAGAGGCAGCGTCAGGAACTCCGCGAAATCATCCTGCGTGCTCATCTGCGTGAAGATCTCGGCTGCGCGGTCGAACTTGCCTTCGAAGCCGCCGGCCTTGATCTTCGCGAGCTCTTCGGGAACGTAGCTCTTCACCAGCTCGGCCGTGACCTTGCGGCCGTCGTCGAGCACGCCCTTGGGCGAGCGGATCCACTGCCACACCTGCGAGCGGCTGATCTCGGCGGTGGCGGCGTCTTCCATCAGGTTGTGGATCGGCACGCAGCCGTTGCCGGCCAGCCAGGCGCCCAGGTAGTGGATGCCGACGTTGATGTTCATGCGCAGGCCCGCTTCGGTGATCGGCGTCTCGGGCTGGAAGTTCAACAGGTCCGCCGCCGTCACGTCCACCTCGGGCTTTTGCTTGTCGAACTGGTTCAGTCGGTCGCCGAGCACCGCGAGAAATTCCTTCATCGCCGGCTCGACCAGACCCGGGTGCGCGACCCAGCCGCCGTCGTAGCCGTCGGTGGCGTCGCGCTGCTTGTCGGCAATGATGCCGGCCATCGCGATGGCGTTCTTCTCGGGATCGTTCTTGATCGGGATCAGCGCGCTCATGCCGCCGATCGCCGGCGCGCCGCGCTTGTGGCAGGTCTTGAGCAGCAGCAGCGCGTAGGCGCGCATGAACGGCGCGGTCATCGTGACCTTGGCGCGGTCGGCGAGGCAGAAATTGCGGTCGACCTTGAACTTCTTGATGCAGCTGAAGATGTAGTCCCAACGTCCGGCGTTCAG
>JBGQEX010000265.1:0-5603 GCA_041496605.1 Piscinibacter sp. | reverse complement strand
TGTTGAAGGCCCTTCGCGCCTGGCTGAAGGCACAGCATCCTGAACTGCTGAAGAAGGCCATTTGATGGGGAGATCGGCGGCGGTAGCGCTGAGAACACGAGCTTGCTTGTTTCCGACCGGCGCGGTACATTCTGTATTCGCGATTTGCGAATACAGAATATGGCCCTCAAACCGCAAGACTTCCTCGTGGCCTTGAAGCTGCTCGCCCTCGGCGAGCAGCACTGGACGTACGCACGCCTGGCGCATGAGTTGGGGCTGAGCACGTCAGAGGCGCACGCGGCGGTTCAACGCGGTCTGGCGGCCGGCTTGCTCACGGATTCGAGCATCGCACGCGCCTACGCAGCGCCCCGGCCGACCGCCCCGCTCGTTGCACGGGAACCGGCCATGCGCGCCGCGGGCCTGCACGCGACGGCCCTGCCCCGCAAGGCCCCGGAGGAACGCACGCACCTCGACAGCGCGGCCGCGGTCAACCGCCACAACCTGGCCGAATTTGCGCTGCATGGCGCCAAGTACGCGTTTGCACCCCAGCGCCTGCCGGTGGGCCCGGGTGTGCCCACGAGCCACGCCGCGCCGGCGTTCGCGGGGGTATTTGTCGAGGGGCACGAGCCACTGGTGTGGCCCTATGCGCACGGCACGGTGCGCGGCGAGGGCATCGCGCCGCTGCACCCCTGCGTGCCCGGTGCGGCCTTGCGCGATGCGGCGCTCTACGAACTGCTGGCGCTGTTCGACGCGTTGCGCGCTGGCCGCGCGCGCGAGCGCAGCATGGCAAGCAGCCGGCTGCAAAAGCTGATCGACCCGCCGCGGCGGCCGGCAGCGGCGAAGGCTCGCCGTGGCTGACCCGAACCTCGAGCTGCTGCACGCGATGGCACTCGCCCTCGGCCCGCTGCGTGAGCGCATGGTGTTCGTCGGCGGTTGCGCCACTGGCCTGCTGCTGACGGACCCTGCGGCGGCCGGCGTACGTGCCACTGAAGACGTGGACGCAATCATCGAAGTAGCCACGCTTGCCGGCTATCACGCCATGCAGTCGCTGCTGGCCGAACGCGGCTTCAAGCAGACGATGGAAGCCAACACCCCGCCATTCCGCTGGTTCTGGAGCGGCATGCAACTCGATCTGGTGCCCGTCGACGAACGAGTGATGGGATTCGCGAATCGCTGGTACCGACCCGGCTTTGCAGCGGCCGTGACGGCCGAGATCGGGCCGGGCATCACCTTGCGACACCTGAACGCGCCCTACTTTCTCGCCACCAAGTTCGAGGCCTTCAACGATCGTGGCGGACGCGACGTGTACGTGAGCCACGACCTCGAAGACATCATCACGGTGATCGACGGCCGCGTCGACCTCGCCGATGAACTGGTGCAAGCCGAGCTGTCGGTTCGCGCTCATGTCGTTGCGCAGACCCAAGCCTTGCTCGCCCACCCCGACATGCAGAACGCGCTCCCCGGCATCGTTGCGCAACCCATCCGGGCGGGCGTCGTGCTCGAACGCCTTCAACACATCGCTTCACTGAGCCTTCGATGAACGCATCCACCCTCGTCCAGAAACTCTGGAACTACTGCAACATCCTGCGCGACGACGGCTTGTCGTATGGCGACTATGTGGAGCAGCTAACCTTTCTGCTGTTCCTGAAGATGGCCGACGAGAAGACCAAGCCGCCGTTCAGCCAGAAGCCCATCATCGAAGCGCCCTGGCAATGGCCTGAGCTGCTGAAGCTCGATGCGGACCCGCTGGAAGTGCACTATCGCCACACGCTCGAAGCCCTGGGCAAGGCCGATGGCGTGATCGGTGTGATCTTTCGCAAGGCGCAGAACAAGATTCAAGACCCGGCCAAGCTAAAGCGCCTGATCGTCGACCTGATCGACAAGGAAGACTGGTCGTCGTTGGACACTGACCTGAAAGGCGATGCGTACGAGGGATTGCTGCAGAAGAATGCCGAGGACGTAAAGGGCGGCGCGGGACAGTACTTCACGCCGCGCGCACTCATTCAAGGCGTCGTCGAGGTGATGAACCTGCAGCCGGGCGAGACCATCTGCGACCCCGCCTGCGGCACCGCAGGCTTTCTGCTGGCCGCGCACACCGAACTTCGCAAGCTCAAGCTGAGCAAGTCGCAACTGGCCCACCTGAACACCCAGGCGCTGACCGGCGTGGAGCTGGTCGACAGCGTGTTGTTCGAAGGCGGCGCGGGCGAGACGGTGCGCCGCGAGCTGCTGAAGCAGGGCGACCTGCAGACGATTCTTCGGCTCCCGACGGGGCTGTTCTATGCCCAGGGCGTGAAGGCCAATGCGCTGTTCTTCGACCGCAAACCGCCGCGCCCCGATGGCAAGCCGAACACGCAGCGCGTGTGGTTCTACGACCTGCGAACCAACCAGCACTTCACGCTCAAGACACGCCCGCTGCAGCATGCCGACCTCGACGAATTCGTGCGCCTGTACCGCGCCGAGAACCGGCTGACCCGCGAAGCGACCTTCAGCGAATCCAACCCGCAGGGCCGCTGGCGCAGCTATGGCGTCGATGAATTGCTGGCGCGCGACAAGGCCAGCCTCGACCTCTTCTGGCTCAAGGACGACAGCCTGTCGGACAACGACAATCTGGCGCCGCCCGAGGTGATCGCGGCCGAGATCATCGAAGACCTGCAAGCCGCGCTGGATCAGTTGAAGGAGCTCGAATCCGACCTTCCACCTGTTCCGACCTCCTAGAATCTTTGGATCGGATCACAGGACACACCATGGACACCCGCACTTCACCGATCCGCCCCCGCATCCAACACGTCCAAGAGGCATTGCAGCAGCGCTCGCTGGCGGCCGTGCTGGTGCCGAGTTCCGACCCGCACCTTTCGGAGTACCTGCCCGAGCGCTGGCAAGGCCGGCAATGGCTGTCGGGCTTCACCGGGTCGATGGGCACGCTGGTGGTGACGCGCGACCATGCGGCGCTGTTCGCCGACAGCCGCTACTGGACCCAGGCCGAGGCCGAGCTGGCCGGCAGCGGCATCGAACTGGTGAAGATCGCCACCGGCGATTCGACCCACCATGTCGCATGGCTGGCCAGCCGGCTGAAGGCAGGCGACAGCGTTGGCGTCGACGGCAACGTGCTGGGCCTCGCGGCCGCGCAATACCTGCGCCACCGGCTCGACCAGGCCGGCGTGACGCTGCGCACCGACGTCGACCTGCTGACCGACGTGTGGCCCGACCGTCCGGGGCTGCCCGCCGCCGCCGTCTACGAGCACCGCGCGCCGCATGCGCCGCTGGCGCGCGCGGCCAAGCTCGCGCAGGTGCGCGAGGCCTTCCTGCGCTCGGGCGCCACGCACCATCTCGTCTCGACCGTCGACGACATCGCGTGGCTGTTCAACCTGCGCGGTTCGGACGTCAGCTTCAACCCGGTGTTCCTTGCCCATGCCCTGCTCGACGCGCATGGCGCCACGCTGTTCGTCGGCGAGGGCAAGATCGGGGCCGAACTGCAGACGCTGCTGCAGCAAGACGGTGTGCGCGTCGCGCCCTATGCACAGGCCGCCGCGGCGCTGGCGGCGCTGCCCGGCAGTGCGTGCCTGCTCGTCGACCCGCGCCGCGTCACGCTCGGCTTGCGACAGGCCGTGCCGGCGGCCGTCAAGGTGATCGAGGCCACCAACCCGAGCACGCTGTTCAAGAGCCGCAAGACCGCGGACGAGGCCGCCCACATCCGAGCCGCGATGGCACAAGACGGCGCGGCGATGTGCGAGTTCTATGCGTGGTTCGAAAGCGCGCTCGGCAAAGAGCGCATCACCGAGCTGACCATCGACGAGCAGCTCACGGCGGCGCGCGCCAAGCGGCCCGGCTTCGTCGGCCTGAGCTTCAACACCATCGCCGGCTTCAACGCCAACGGCGCGATGCCGCACTACCGGGCCAGCGCCGAGTCGCACGCGGTGATCCAAGTAAACAAGGATCAGGGGGGGCTGCTGCTGATCGACTCGGGCGGCCAGTACCTCGGCGGCACCACCGACGTGACGCGCGTGTGGCCGATCGGCCCGGTGAGCGCCGAGCAGCAGCGCGACTACACGCTGGTGCTCAAGGGCACGATGGCATTGAGCCGCGCGCGCTTCCCGCGCGGCACGCTGTCGCCGATGCTCGACGCCATCGCACGCGCGCCGCTGTGGGAGCAGGGCCTGGACTACGGCCACGGCACCGGCCACGGCGTGGGCTACTTTCTCAATGTGCACGAAGGCCCGCAAAGCATCTCGAAGGTCATTCCCGAGCCCCACATGGCGATGGAGCCCGGCATGATCACCAGCATCGAGCCGGGGCTGTACCGGCCGGGGAAGTGGGGCATACGCATCGAGAACCTGGTGCTCAACGTGCCGGCTGGGACGCCCGCGAACGGCGAGTTCGGCGAGTTCCTCGAATTCGAGACGCTGACGCTGTGCCCGATCGACACACGCTGCATCGCACGCGGCCTGCTGCGCGCCGACGAGGTCGACTGGCTCAACCGCTATCACGCGCTGGTGCGCGAGCGCCTGGCGCCGCTGGTGAGCGGCGCTGCGCTGGCCTGGCTGACGGCGCGCACGCAACCGATCTGAGCAGACCGGCAGGCCGGCTCGGCGCCGAATTCAGGCAGCTTGTCCGCGGCTTTGCGCAGTTCGTCGCAAACCGCTGTCGGCGGCGCACGGCGGCTTCTAGAGTTCGTTCCATCGCAACCGGCAACGAACCTTCAAGGAGCCCATCATGTTCAGCCGCCTCAGCGCCATGGCCGCCTTCTTCGCCGTCGTCACCACCGCCTCGCTGGCCTACGCCGTGACCGTGCAGCAGCACACCCACGCCACGGCCAGCGTGCCGGCCCAGGTCGTCATGCTCGAACCGGTGGTGATCACCGGCAAGCACCGCGTCAACTGAGCCCCTTGTTTCCGGGCCGACACGCCCGCGGCCCACCGATCTCCGGGCCGCGGGCGTTTTTTTGTTCTTCACCGATCTGCGGAATGCGAACCGGGCCGTCACCCCGGCGAACGCCGGGGTCCACTCGTCGCACGCCGCCGACTCGCCCAGTGGACCCCGGCGTTCGCCGGGGTGACGCCGTGGGGTGGAGCCTGTCGACGCCTTCCATCGTCCCTCCCGGAGTTCGGTGAAGAACCGTTCTATTGTTGTGCGCGCAACGCCATCACGCGGCGGCGTGCAACGCGGCCAGGTCGCGGTGAGAAAATCGACGCATGAACGCAAGCGTCGCCGCGCACGGCCGGCTGCACCGTGTCTGGTTGCACCTGGTCGGTGTCGCGCTCGCGTTGGCCCTGCTTGGCGCCGCGTATGTGCAATGGCGCCAGGTCGAACTGCTCGACAGCGGCGCGCATGCCGAGAGCGACGCGCTGGCCTGGAGCTTCTTCGAGCTCGAAGCGGAACAGCTGCGCTTGCGCAACGCGCTGCAGAAGGGCTTCGGCGAGCCGGCGGCGGCCGACCTGCGGTTGCGCTACGACAGTTTCGTGAGTCGCATCGGCGCGGTGGATCACGAGCAGGCTGCCCGCTTCATCGGCACGCAAGAGGCGTACCTGCCGGCCATGCAGCAGTTGCACCGCTTCCTGAGGCACGCCGACCGCGCCCTGGCCGCAACGCCGCTCAGCCCACCCTCGCCGGTGGCGCTGCGCGAGCTT
>JBGQEX010000264.1:0-5654 GCA_041496605.1 Piscinibacter sp. | reverse complement strand
GCAACTACGGCATGCTGATCGGCGAGCCGACGGCGGAGTCGATCAAGAAGAACATCGGCAGCGCCTTCCCCGGTTCCGAGGTCAAGGAGATGGAAGTCAAGGGCCGCAACCTCTCCGAAGGCGTGCCGCGCAGCTTCACGATTTCCAGCAACGAGATCCTCGAGGCGCTGACCGACCCGCTGAACCAGATCGTCTCCAGCGTGAAGAACGCGCTCGAGCAGACGCCCCCCGAACTGGGCGCCGACATCGCCGAGCGCGGCATGATGCTGACCGGCGGCGGCGCCCTGCTGCGCGACCTCGACCGCCTGCTGGCCGAGGAAACCGGCCTGCCGGTACTGGTCGCCGAAGACCCGCTGACTTGCGTCGTGCGCGGTTGCGGCATGGCGCTGGAGCGGATGGAACGGCTGGGATCGATCTTCACGTCGGAGTGAACATTTGTGTTCCAACGCTGGATACCGGCTTGTGCCGGTATGACGGTTAGAGCGAGCTCAGCGAGCGACACATCAAGCCACGCCCGAGGATCCGGCTTTGCCGGTCCGATGGGTGGCGACCAGGGGCCACGAAGGGGCCCCTTCGTGGCCCCTGGGGCAGAAGCGAACGACTGGGGGGCCGTCTGATGTCGCTCGGCACCATCGACAGAACCCCGCCGCCCTTCTTCCGACAGGGCCCGTCGGCGTTGACCAAACTGTCAGTGTGCTCGGCGCTCGCTGTGTTCCTGATGGTCGCGGACACGCGGTTCAATATCACGCAACCGCTGCGCACGGTGGTGGCGACGGTGCTGCACCCGGTCGAGCGTTCCTTGCGGGTGCCGGTGGACCTCTGGAACGGCGCCAGCGACTACCTGATGGGCTTGCAGCACGCGTTGTCGAACGAGTCCGCGGCGCGCGCCGACCTGGCGCGCCAGGCCGAGCGTGCCGCGCGCGTCGAGCAGTTGCTGGACGAGAACAAACGCCTGCGTGCGCTGCTCGAGCTGCGCCCGGCGCTCAGCGTTCGCTCGCAGCCGGCCGAGGTGCTGTATGACGCGCCCGACCCGTTCTCGCGCAAGGTCATCCTCGACCGCGGGGCGACCCAGGGCGTGGCGCTCAGCTCACCGGTGATCAACGAAGCCGGCGTGCTGGGGCAAGTCACCCGCGTCTATCCGCTGTCGTCGGAGGTCACGCTGCTGACCGACAAGGATGCGGCGATTCCCGTGCTCAATCCGCGCACGCAGGCGCGCAGCGCGGCCTTCGGCAGTGCCGCTGGCGAGGCGCTGGAGCTGCGCTTCATGGCCGGCAATGCCGACGTGCAGGTCGGCGACACGCTCTACACCTCGGGCGTCGATGGCGTCTATCCGCCCGGGCTCGTGGTGGCGCGTGTCACGGCGGTCGACCGCAAGGTGGACACCGGATTCGCCAGGATCGCGCTGGCCCCGGCGGCACCTGCCGGCGGCGTGCGGCAGGTGCTGGTGCTGGAGCCGGTCGGCCTGCAGTTGCCGCCGAAACCCGAGCCGGTGGCCGAAGCGCCGAAACGCACGCCGGCCAAGAAGGGAGCGCGCAAATGATCATGCCGCAAGCACCAGGAGGCGCGCCATGATCATGCCGCGCGGTGCCGACCAGCTGCTGTTGCCGGTGAACCCGCTGTTCGTCTGGGTGTCGCTGCTGGTGGCGTTCGGGCTGAACATCGTGCCGCTCGGGCGCAACCCGGCAATGCCCGACTTCCTGGCGCTGGTGCTGGTGTTCTGGAACGTGCACCAGTCGCGCCGCATCGGGGTCGGACTGGCGTTCATGTTCGGGCTGGTGATGGACGTGCATGACGCCGCCATCCTCGGCCAGCATGCGCTCGCCTACACGCTGCTCAGTTACTTCGCGATCACCATCCACCGCCGGCTGCTGTGGTTCACGGTGCCGTCGCAGGCAGTGCAGATCCTGCCGTTGTTCCTGGCCGCACACGCGGTTTCGTTCATAGTGCGCATGTTTGCCGGCGGCATGCTGCCCGGCTGGGAACTGCTGCTCGCACCGGTATTCGAATCCTTGCTTTGGCCGCTGGCCACCTGGCTGCTGCTGGCGCCGCAACGGCGTCCGCCCGATCCGGATCAGAATCGACCGCTGTGAAGTACCGCCATCTGTTGCGCGAGCCCGAGCGCCGGGCCGCTCCCAAGCCGGGCTCGACCCCCGCGGGGGGTCGGTCGCCGTACCCGGCGGCCGGGGGGCTCCAGTGACTGAACTCAAGAACGTCGAACAGGAGCTGGGCCGCTTTCGCACGCGGCTGCTGGCGGCGGCTGCGTTCGTTCTGTTCGCGTTCGCTCTGCTGCTGTCGAGGCTGGTCTACCTGCAGGTGGTCAAGCACGACGAGTTGTCGACGCAGGCCGAGAACAACCGCATCGCGGTGGTGCCGATCGTGCCCAATCGCGGGCTCATCATCGACCGCAACGGCGTGGTGCTGGCCAACAACTACTCGGCCTACACGCTGGAGATCATGCCGGCCAAGGTGGCCGACCTCGACGCCACCATCGACCAGATCGCCCAGGTCATCGAGGTGCAGCCGCGCGACCGCAAGCGCTTCAAGCGCCTGATGGAGGAGAGCAAGAACTTCGAGTCGCTGCCGATCCGCACCAAGCTCACCGACGAGGAGGTGGCGCGTTTCACCGTGCAGCGTTTCCGTTTCACCGGCGTCGACATCAAGGCGCGCCTGTTTCGCAACTACCCGCTGGGCGAGGTGGGCAGCCATCTGATCGGCTACATCGGCCGCATCAACGAGGCCGAGAAGGAAGTGATCGACGAGTCCGACGACGCGGCCAACTACCGCGGCACCGAATACATCGGCAAGCTCGGCGTCGAGCAGAGCTACGAAGCCGAGCTGCACGGCGCCACCGGCTTCGAAGAGGTGGAAACCAGTGCCGGCGGGCGCGCGGTGCGGCGCTTGAAGAGCAACCCCTCCACGCCGGGCAACACACTGGTGCTGTCGATCGACATCCGGCTGCAGGCGCTGGTTGAGCAGCTGTTCGGCGACCGGCGCGGCGCACTGGTGGCGATCGACCCGCGCAACGGCGACGTGCTCGCCTTCGTCAGCAAGCCCAACTTCGACCCCAACCTGTTCGTCGACGGCATCGACGTCGAGAACTGGAAGGCGCTCAATGAATCGGAAGACAAGCCGTTGTTGAACCGGGCGCTGCGCGGCGCCTACCCGCCGGGGTCGACCTACAAGCCGTTCATGGCGCTGGCCGCGCTGACGCTGGGCAAGCGCACGCCGCAGCAGACCATCAGCGACCCCGGCTACTTCTGGTTCGGCAACCACAAGTTCCGCGACGACAAGGAAGGCGGCCACGGGGCGGTGGACATGTACAAGTCGATCGTGCAGTCGTGCGACACCTACTACTACATGCTCGCCAACGACCTCGGCGTCGACGCGATCCACGACTTCATGGCGCCGCTCGGCTTCGGCCAGCTGACCGGCATCGACATGCAAGGCGAGCTGCGCGGCACGCTGCCGTCGACCGAGTGGAAGCGCAAGATGTACCGCCAGAAGGAACAGCAGAAGTGGTACGCCGGCGAGACCATCTCGTTGGGCATCGGCCAGGGCTACAACGCCTTCACGATGCTGCAGCTGGCGCAGGCCACCGCGGCGGTGGCCTCCGGCGGGCAGCGTTTCAAACCGCACCTGGTGCAGGCGATCGAGAACGTCGAGACCCGCGCACAGCGCCGCCTGTCCGGCGACGCGCTGCCGGCGCTCGCCTGGCGGCCCGAGGACGTGGCGGTGATCCGCCAGGCGTTGCACGGCGTCACGCAGGAAGGCACCTCGGCGCGCTCGTTCGCGGGCGCGGCCTACGCGTCGGGCGGCAAGACCGGCACCGCCCAGGTGGTGGAGATCAAGGCCAATGAGAAGTACAACGCGAGCCGCGTCGAGGAGCGCCATCGCGACCACGCGCTGTACACCGCGTTCGCGCCGCTCGACGCGCCGCGCATCGCGCTTGCGCTGGTGGTGGAGAACGCCGGCTTCGGCGCCGGCGCCGCCGCGCCGATTGCGCGGCGGGTGTTCGACTATCTGCTGCAAGGCCAGTACCCGAGCGAAGAAGACATCATTGCCACGCGTGAAGGCTTGTCGACCGCGCCGATGGGCAAGCCGCGGCCGGCGGCCAGCGTGCCGCTGCCCGGTGCGTCGTTCAACGGCGCGGCAGCGGCGCTGGCACCATCGGCCGCGCCGCCGGTCGTGCTGACCAGCGACGCCACACCGTCGAGGTCGCGATGAGCGCCGTGTTCGACCGCCCGTCGTTGTGGCAGCGGCTGCAGCCGATCTTCACTGGTTTCGACGGCCCGCTGCTGGTGGTGGTGCTGCTGCTGGGCGGTGCCGGCCTGCTGACGATGTACTCGGCCGGCTTCGACCACGGCACCCGCTTCGTCGACCACGGCCGCAACATGCTGCTCGGCGTGGGCATCCTGTTCCTCGCCGCGCAGGTGTCGCCGCAGCGGCTGATGGCGCTCGCCGCGCCGCTGTACGTGATTGGCGTGGCGCTGCTGGTGGCCACGGCGGTGATGGGCGTCACGAAAAAGGGCGCCACGCGCTGGTTGAACCTCGGCGTGGTGATCCAGCCGAGCGAGATTCTGAAGATCGCGATGCCGCTGATGCTGGCCTGGTGGTTCCAGCGTCGCGAAGGGCAGACGCGCGCCGTCGACTTCCTCGTGGCACTGGTGCTGCTGGCGGTGCCGGTGGCGCTGATCGTCAAGCAGCCCGATCTGGGCACGGCGATCCTGGTGTTCTCGGCCGGTCTGTATGTGATCTTCTTCGCCGGGCTGTCGTGGAAGTTGATCCTGCCCGTGCTGGTGCTGGCCGCCGCGGCCATCACCACGGTGGTCGTCTCCGAAGACCACATCTGCCAGCCCGAAGTGAAGTGGCCGCTGCTGCGCGACTACCAGAAGAACCGCATCTGCACGCTGCTCGACCCGACCACCGACCCGCTGGGCAAGGGCTTCCACACCATCCAGGGCATGATCGCCATCGGGTCCGGCGGCGTCGACGGCAAAGGCTTCATGAAGGGCACGCAGACCCATCTGGAATTCATTCCCGAGCGCACCACGGATTTCATCTTTGCCGCGTTTGCCGAAGAGTTCGGCCTCATGGGGGCCTGCGGGCTGCTGCTCGGCTTCACCGTCCTGATCCTGCGCGGGCTGATGATCGCCGCCGAGGCGCCCACCATGTTCACGCGCCTGTTGGCGGGTGCGATCACGCTGAGTTTCTTCACCTATGCCTTCGTCAACATGGGCATGGTCAGCGGCATCTTGCCGGTGGTGGGCGTGCCGCTGCCCTTCATCAGCTACGGCGGCACCGCGATGGTCACGCTCGGGCTCGGCCTGGGCATACTGATGTCGATTGCCAAGAGCCGGCGCTTCATCCAGAGCTGAACGCCCCCGCGGGGGCAAGGCCGCAGCGACGTGGCGGTCGTCAACTCAGCCCGGCGGCGGGTGACGGCGCGGCCCGGACAGAAACGTCTGAGCGATGTTCAGGCTGCTGTGAACGCCAACGGCAGCGCGGTGCTTCTGCAGCCAACTCGACGCTGCGTCGCGCCCGAGCCCGAACAGCTGTTCGAGGAACACCATGTCGGTGTTGAACTTGCTGCGGGCGTCGAAGGCGGCGAGCCCGGCGTCGTCGGCCACCATGTGCAGCCGCAGGTCCTTGTAGCG
>JBGQEX010000263.1:0-5659 GCA_041496605.1 Piscinibacter sp. | reverse complement strand
TTGCCGGCGTGGTTCGAGGCCGAGCACATGGAAGTACAGCATCGTGACGCCAATGGCGTAAGCGAGCACGAAAGTGAAATCGCTGGCCCAGTGCCACGACAGCGCGAATGCGAGCAAATGTGCCGCCACGCCGCCGACCTCGAGCGCCAGAAAGCCCAGCAGCAGCACCCGAACATGCCACCAGAAGTGACTGCGCCGGGTGAAGATCTTCGACAGCAGCGCCCATGCCGCGCACCACGCGAGTCCCGCGGTGACGGCGGCCATCAGCATGCTGCCGAGCGCGCGCACCAAGTCGTCGGGGTCGGTGTCGAGCCAGGTGCCGAACAGCAGCGCGACCAGCACGAGCGCGCCGGCCGCGAGCGGCGGCCACACGCTGTGCCACATGCTGCGCGGCGTGCGCAACGGCAGCTCGGGTGCCAAGGCATGCTCGGCCAGGCGCAGGCACAGGTGCGAGTCGCCGGCGCCGATGTGAAGCGGCTCGGCACCGACGCTCAGGCGTTCGCCGCGGGTCAGGTGGCGGCCGTCGGCGCGCAGCCCGTTGAGGGTGTCGCCGACCTGCACGAACACGCCGCTCGCGTCGGCATCGATGCTGAAGTGGTGCGCCGCGATGTGCGGGTCGTCGAGCACCAGGTCGTTGTCGAGCGCGCGCCCCACGGTCGCCGGCCAGGCGCCGATGGGGCGGCTTTGGCGCACATGGCCGTCGCGGTCCAGAACTTCGAGCAGCGCGAGGGTGGTCATTGGAGCCCCTCGTCCGACGCGTACATCGGCCGGTCCCCCGAGGGGACGCGGGCCGGCTTGGGAGCGGCCCGGCGCTCGGCCCGCGGAAGACAGGTTGACACCGGCAATCTCATTTCAGCCACCCGTACGCATCGAGGTAATGCTGGCTCAACTTCATCGCGTTCTCGAAGCTCACGCCCTGTGCATCGAAGCGGCCCTGCACGCCGGCCTGGTTCTGATCGAGCGTGGCGACGAGCACCGACACGTCATACAGCTGCGGCAGTTTCTTGTAAGCCCGCATGCACACCACGGCGCGCAGCGGCAGGCCATGGCGGTCGATGAAGTCCTCGTGGCATTGCGGCTTGGTCATGTGTTCGCTGCGCAGCCGTGCGAAGCTTTCGTTGCGAAAGCTCTGCGAATAGCGCGCCGCGAAGCGCAGCGTGCCGAGCTTGCTGCCGTCGTAGCTTTCGTGGCGCACGCTGAAGGCACCGGTGGTGAACTTGCCGACGAAGATGCGGGTGTCCATCACGCAATCGGAGCGTTCGAAGTCGAGCCCGCCGGTGCGCGACGGCTCGCTCGAACCCCAGCAGCGCATGAAGCGGTCGGGCGGCACCGGCACCTTGTAGCGCGGATGGGTCGCGCTCTTCCAGCCCTGCGCGATGAAGCGCTCGGTGAGTGCCGCCTGGTGCACCATCAGCTGGCGCGCGAGTTCGGCGTGGGCCGGGCCTTTCATCGGCGGCGCGTTGCGCCCGCGTTCGAGCAGCGTGACGGCAAACGCTGCCGGCACCAGGAAGCTCACCTGCTCGCCATCGACGCGGCGCGCCACGTTGACGCCGATGACGCGGCCTTCCTGGTCGAGCGCCGGGCCGCCGCTCATGCCGGCGCTGAGCGAGCCCGAAAAGAAGATCTGCGGGTAGAAACTGCGTTCGACCAGCCCGTTGTAGTTGCCTTCGATGACCGCGAAGCCCACGTCCAGCGGATTGCCCAGCGAGTACATGCGCTCGCCCTGGGCCAGCGCCTGCGTGGCCGGGCGGAACGTCAGCACGTCGAATTCCTTCGCGTCCTTCGGATTGGCGTCGGCCACCTTCACCAGTGCCAGGTCGTGCAGCACGTCGAGCATCAGGATGTTCAGGCGCGCCTCGCGGCCGTCGGCGGTCACGTAGACCAGGTCGTGCGTGGCGGGCTCCAGCGCCACCTCGCTGACGACATGGAAGTTGGTCAGCATGTGCCCTTCGCGCGAGACGACGAAGCCCGAACCGACGGAGGTCTGGCTGGCGCGGCCCTTCAGCACGGTGCGGATCTGCACCAGCTGCGAGCGTGCCTGTTCGTAGACCTTGCGCGCCGACAGCGAGACCGGCGCCGATGCGGCAGGCTCCGGCGGCAGCGCCGTGGCCCCGGGCGGCTGGGCGACCACGCCGGTGCAACACAGCAGCATCAGCCAGGCCCAACGAGAAGACGGGAGCATCATCGGGCTTGATTCTACGGGTGGGGTGTGTTTCCCCCGCTGGCGAGCGCGCCGGCGTGGCGATAGATTCAGCGCCACCTCGCACTGGAGACATCTGCATGCAACGTCGCTGTTTCACACAGATCGGCCTGGTCACCCTGGCGGTGCCGTCGCTTGCGTTCGCGCAGGCGCTCGAAAAGCCCAAGCTCACGATCGCCGTGGGCGGCAAGAACCTGCTGTACTACTTGCCGCTGACCATCGCCGAGAGCCTGGGCTACTTCAAGGACGAGGGGCTCGACGTCACGATCGCCGACTTTGCCGGCGGGTCGCGCGCGCTGCAAGCGGTGGTCGGCGGCAGCGCCGATGTCGTGTCGGGCGCCTTCGAGCACACGCTGAACATGCAGGCCAAGGGGCAGAAGTTGCGGGCCTTCGTGCTGCAGGGCCGGGCACCGCAGATCGTCATGGGCATCAACCCGAAGACGATGCCCGGCTACAAGAGCGTGGCCGATCTGAAGGGCAAGAAGATCGGCGTCACCGCGCCGGGCTCGTCGACCAACGTGATGGCCAATTTCGTGCTGGCGAAAGCCGGCCTGAAACCCGCCGATGTGTCGATCATCGGCATCGGCGCGGGCAACGGTGCGGTGGCCGCGATGCGTTCCGGCCAGATCGACGCGATCAGCAACCTCGACCCGGTGATCACGCTGCTGCAGCGCAGCGGCGACCTGAAGATCATCTCCGACACGCGTGTCGTCGCCGAGGCCGATCGCGTGTTCGGCGGGCCGATGCCGGCCGGCTGCCTGTATGCGCCGCAGGCCTTCATCGACAAGAATCCGGCCACGGTGCAGGCGCTCGCGAACGCGCTGGTGCGCGCCGACAGGTGGATCCAGGCCGCCGGCCCGGCCGACATCATCAAGGCCGTGCCCGAAGGCTACCTGCTCGGCGACCGCGCGGTCTACATCGACGCCTTCCTCGCCAGCAAGGGGGCGCTGTCGCCCGACGGCTTGATCCCCGAGGCCGGCGCCGCGACCGCGGTGAATGCGCTGAAGAGCGTCGACGATGCGCTCAAGGACGTGAAGTTCGACCTCGCTGCGGTATATACCAACGACTTCGCGAAGAAGGCCAACGCGAAGTTCGCCAAGGCCAGATGAGCGCGAGCACACCGGCGCTGGCGTTCGAAGACATCAGCTGCACCTTCATCTCGCGCGACGCTCCCGATCAACGCTACACCGCGGTGCGCGACGTCACGCTCGCCGTCGGCGCCGGCGAATTCGTCTCGGTGGTCGGGCCGACGGGCTGCGGCAAGAGCACCTTGCTGAACATGGCCGCGGGTCTGCTCGCACCGAGCAGCGGCCGGCTGCGCGTGTTCGGCGAGCCGCTGGTCACCATCAACGCGCGTGCCGGCTACATGTTCCAGGCCGAGTCGCTGATGCCGTGGCGCACCGCGCTGCGCAACGTGATGGCCGGGCTGCAGTTCCGCGGGGTGGCCAACGCGCAGGCGCAGGCCGAAGACTGGCTCAAACGCGTCGGTCTCGGCGGCTTCGGTGACCGCTATCCGCATCAGCTGTCGGGCGGCATGCGCTAGCGCACGTGCCTTGCGCTGACGCTCGCGCTGGACCCCGACATCATCCTGATGGACGAGCCGTTCTCCGCGCTCGACGTGCAGACGCGCCAGCTGATGGAAAACGAGGTGCTGGCGCTGTGGGCCGGCGCAGGCGACGAGCGCCGGGCCGCCCCAAGCCCGTCGCCAGCCCCCTTGGGGGGCGGGCGCGACGCGACCGGGGGCCAACACGTTCGGAAGGCGGTGCTGTTCATCACCCACGATCTCGACGAAGCCATTGCGATGAGCGACCGCGTCGTTGTGCTGTCGGCGGGGCCCGCCTCGCACCCGATCGGCGAGTTCCGCATCGACCTCGAGCGCCCGCGCGACGTGGCCGAGGTGCGCACGGCGCCGCGTTTCGTCGAGCTGCACAAGGCGATCTGGGACGTGCTGCGCGAGGAAGTGCTGAAGGGCTATCGGCAGCAGCTCGCCGCATGACATCGATGTGGCAAGCGATCAAACCCAACCCGCGCAACCTGCGCGCCTGGCAGCTCGCCGTGCTGGTCGTGGTGTTCGTGTCCTGGCATGTGCTGACGGCGCCGGGCCTGCTGCCGCCCCTGCTGTTCGCCGACGACCGGCAGGCCGCGTTCTTCTTCGGCGAGCCGCTGAAGATCTTCGCTCGCGTCTGGGCCTGGTTCGTCACCCACGCCGACATCTACAAGCACCTGTGGGTGACGCTGCTCGAGACGGTGCTGGCCTTCGGCATCGGCACCGCGCTGGGCCTCGCGTGCGGGCTGTGGCTCGCACTGAGCCCGCTGGCTGCGGCGATCCTCGACCCCTACATCAAGGCGCTGAACTCGATGCCGCGCGTGATTCTCGCGCCCATCTTCGCGGTCTGGTTCGGCCTCGGGTTGGCGAGCAAGGTGGCGCTGGGCGTGACGCTGGTGTTCTTCATCGTGTTCTTCAACGTCTACCAAGGCGTGAAGGAGGTGAGCCCGGTGGTGCTTGCGAGCGCCCGCATACTGGGCGCGAGCGCGCGCCAACTGCTGCGCCACGTCTATCTGCCCAGCGCCACCAGCTGGGTCTTCAGCTCGCTGCACACCTCGGTCGGGCTCGCCTTCGTCGGTGCGGTGGTCGGCGAGTACCTCGGCTCGGCACAGGGGGTGGGCTACCTCATCCTGCAGGCCGAAGGCAGCTTCGACATCAACACCGTGATGGCCGGCATCCTGGTGCTAACCGCGTTCGCGCTGGTGCTCGACGCGATGGTCGGCTGGGTCGAACGGCGCCTGATGAAGTGGCAGCCGTCGGCGGGGGAGACCGAGAAGCTGTGAGCCGCCGGCAAATGCGCCGTGGCCCGGCTACTGGACGCGGTAGGCCCTGAGCCGATCCAGTTTCGCCGCGTACAGATCGTGATCGCTGCGGGTGGTGCTGTTCTCCATCGCGATGGTCAGGTGCTTGCGTGCCTGCCTGATGTCGCCGAGCTGGAAGTCGGCGATGGCGAGCCAGAAATGGAACTCGTGATAGTAGGCGGCGCGAGCGATTTCCTTGGCAAACAGATCCCGAGCCGTCTTGTAGTCTCCGTCGCGCATCGCCGCCAGACCGAGGTCGAAGAAGTGAAACGGCGGATAGGGCTCGACTTGCGCCAACTTGCCCAACAGCCGTGTGGACTCCGCGCTGCGCCCCATGTCGGCGAGCACGCGGGCCAGGTTGGACAAGGCCGCGGTGTTCGCCGGCTCGCGTGCAAGAACGTGGCTCAGGATCTGTTCGGCCTGCGGCAGATTGCCATGACGCAGATAGACGACGCCGAGCGTGTTGTAGGCACTCAGGAACGTGGGTGCCTGTGCGATCGCGTTGCGGGCCCACCAGTAGGCGTCGTTCAAGCGCCCCTGGGCGAGGTGCTCCGCAGCCCGGTTGTTCATGTACATCGCGACGATGGTGTTCTCCGCGATGGACTGCGCGCG
>JBGQEX010000262.1:0-5670 GCA_041496605.1 Piscinibacter sp. | reverse complement strand
TTCGTTGGCGAGGTCTAACCCTTCCATCGAGGGGACGTCCTCCAGCAGGCTTCGCCTGCCTCCGGTCGCCCCTCATGTCAAACGTTAGACCTCGCGTTTAGTTCATGAGCAATCACGCCTCAACTGCCGTGCCTCATCGAGCTGCTGCTGTCCTGGGCAACGCGTTGCGTCGGCGCGTTGAGCAAAACGCTCGTTGCATCGGCGCGGGCCGTCCGTCCGCCGGCGGCCGGCGGCCGGCGAGCCATGGCACGACACGCAGGTTTCTTGCTGCGCCTGCGCGGGCTGCCCGCCCTTCGGCGGTCAGCGCACCACGGGCTCGGCTCGGAAACAGGCGGTATGCCTCGTACGTATTCGAACGATGTGTCGCTCGTGAGGCAAAGCGTGAACACCGCGAACACTCGGCCAGGGTTCGGTTCAGTCTTGCCACGCTCAGGCTTCTCGCTGGCCCTGCGGAGTACCTCAGCGCCTGGCCGCTGGGGCCGTGCAGGCACCGGCTGCGCCCGTGCCGGTGGCGCTGGCGCGTTTGGCTGCGGCGCCACCCAACGCAGAATGCAGGCAGTTGCTTTGCTTGTCGGCCTATTGGCAGCTCGCGTGCCGAGCTTCAGTCAAACTGAACTCTCGTTTTCGTGGCTTGGCTTCTGCGGTGGCGCTGGTATCGTCGTCCTTGCTTGCCTCAACCAGCCGCTCACGTCGAACATCAGTTCGCTCGAAGCGGGTCGCGCGACATTGACAATCAGTTCCGACCAATCCAGCCAAGGTTGCGTTCGCATGAAATTGAAGCTTGTTCTTGCCGTCTCGCTACTTGGCCTGCCTGCGTTCCCCATGGCGCAGCAGCTCTACCGCTGCGGAAATACGTACAGCCAGACCCCTTGCGCTCCAAATGCGACGCCCAAACGCATTCCAACCGGTACCGCCCCCGGACAGCCGGAGGGTTCGCACGGCAAGGAGCTCTGTGCCACGGAGGGTGTTTCCCTGCTTCAGTTTCCCGATCCAGAAAGCACGCGAATCAAGTCAGTTGTGAAAGCAGAGTCCGAGGTGGTCCAGTACTCCGGTCAGCCGTTGGCAGTGCACCGGTTCAACATGGTCATCAACACCAAGAACTCCAACGGTGCTTACACGGGAGACCGCGTCTATCCCTGCTACCTCAGCGAAGATGAGCGGCGCGTTCTCAAGGTCGACAGCCAACGCCGCTGAGCTGGCCTCATTGCGCACCAGCGACCGAACCCTTCCATCGAGGGGACACGCTGCGGCCAGACGTGGCTGCGGCCCAGCGACGTGGCATGACTATCATGGCGCAACGGCAGAGACGGGAGAGCTTCCATGAATGCGATTCTCAAGACCGCTGTAGCGCTTTCCTCGATGTTCGTTCTGCTGAGCCACGCCCAAGCCGGCTCAAACGAACCCGTCGAGACAACCACGAGCACGGCGCCCGGCGTAGTTGGCAAGGTGGAAAAGGCGGTCGTGCGAGGCGCAAAGGCTGCTGCCAGCGGCATCGAGCACGGGGTGAAGGCCGCTGCCAGTGGAATCGAACGTGGAGCGAAGGCAACGGCCCGCGGAATCGAGCATGGCGCGAAGGCAACGGCCAGCGCGGCCGGCCGCGTTGCCAACAAGGCGGGCGGTTCACCCGCATCTTCGCCCGCAACCGGCAAATAGCGGAACGGTCGCGTGAGTTCAGTTACACCCGCCCGTCGAAGGGCCATGCCCCGGCAAGCCAGGCCGTGCCCCTCATGTCCATCCATAGGTTCGCAGCGGGAATCAAGCCATGAGCACTGACACCTCGTCTTACGATGGCGGATGCACCTGTCGATTTGTGCGCTATCGCATGACAACGAAGCCACTGTTCGTTCACTGCTGCCACTGTCGGTGGTGCCAGCGCGAAACTGGTTCTTCCTTTGCGCTCAATGCAATGATCGAGGCTGACCGAGTGCAATTGCTTCAGGGCGAGGTCGAGGTCATCAACACGCCCTCCGACAGTGGCAAGGGGCAGAAGATTTCCCGCTGTCCCAGATGTCATATTGCCCTTTGGAGCAACTATGCGGGCGCTGGCGACGCGGTCCGCTTCGTCCGCGTCGGAACGCTTGACGAGCCTGATCGGCTGCCGCCCGACATTCACATCTTCACCGCGTCGAAGCAGCCTTGGGTAGTCCTTCCACCCAACACCCCAGCCGTGGCCGAGTACTACAGAGCCAGTGAGCTGTGGCCCAAGGAAAGTCTGGAGCGCCGCGCAGCACTACTGGCGAGCTGGCAGCAGCAGCAGCAGTAACTCCGTCGCGCCCACGATCGCCAGGCTTCAATACGCGATTCCACCAACGAGCCAAACCCTTGCATCGAACGGGCGTCTTCCGGCACGCTCCGCTTGCCGCCAGCAGGACACGACGTGACGGCCCTCATTCGGCATCCTTCGGCAATTGCGGCGCGTCCGGGACTCACGATAATGGCGGGCCTGCGGACTGCGTCGGCCGCGCATGCCAGACGTTAGGCTCCTCTCGCCACGGAGGTCAACATGTTTGCAGGTCACGTAGGCGCGGCAATGGCCATCGGGCGATTCGAAAGGCGTGTCAGCGTCGGCACATTCATCTTTGCCGCCGTCCTGCTTGACTTCGTGCTCTGGCTGCTTGTTCTTGTTGGCTGGGAGTCCGTGATCATCCCCGCCAGCTTCGCAAACACCCATCAGGCGGAGTTCGTCTTTCCTTATTCGCATGGTTTGCTCGCCAGCATTGGCTGGTCGGCGCTGGCTGGCGTCGCCACCGTCTTCTGGTATCCGCGCCTGAAGGCGGCAAGGCTGCATGCTGCAACGCTCGTCGCTGCGGCGGTCTTCTCGCACTGGCTTCTCGACGCGCTTGTTCACGCACCCGAGTTGCCAGTCGCGGGGGCGAGTTCAATGAAGGTAGGTCTCGGTCTGTGGCACATCATGCCGGTGGCGCTCACAGTGGAAGGGCTCATCGCTGCAGCGGGTTTCTGCCTGTTCGTCTCCGGAGCCGGGCTAGCGCCGCCGAAGAAGCTTGGGCTCGCTGTACTGGCTCTGCTCATCCTCGCCTTCACCGTGGTTGGAATGACGGTTGCGCCGCCTCCGCCCTCCGTAGCCGCCATGGCCGTCAGTTCGCTCGCAACAATTGCCGCCGTGTGTGTGCTGGCCGGCTGGCTCGGATCGATTCCACATGGAACCCACGCGTGATCCTTCCATCGACCTGACATGGCCTGGCAAGCCGGGTCACGGCGCTCATGTCGAACGGTAGAGAGCGCATGCGCGTCATCGAGACTGCCACTCTCACGCTTGAGCCTCAGACGGTGGCGCATGCGGAGGAAATGTTCGTGGTCCTCAGCGACCCGGCAATCTACGAGTACGAGAATGAACCGCCGCCTTCCCTCGAATGGTTGCGCGCTCGGTTCACAAGACTCGAGTCGAGGCAATCCACGGACGGTCAGGAACAATGGTTGAACTGGGTCATCCGCCTTCCAAGGTCGGAGCTCATCGGCTATGTTCAGGCCACGGTGCGACCGAACGGTCGGGCAGCCATCGCCTACGAACTGTCCAGCGCTTACTGGGGCCGCGGCCTCGCGCGCCAAGCTGTCCAGGCCATGATCTCGGAGCTGGTCGAGCACTACGGTGTACGCAGCCTCGGTGCCGTCCTGAAGCGTGAGAATCTACGCTCATTGCACCTGCTTGAGCGCCTGGGTTTCTCACTTGCCTTGCCCGAACAACGCGTCAAGCACCAGGTGGAGCTCGGCGAACTGCTGATGCAACGCGAAATCCAGCGCAAATGAGTAACATGAGATCCAAACCTTCCATCGGGCGGACATGCTCCGGCAAACCGGGTCACGCCGATCCAGTCAAACGTCAGGCGTCGTGAAAGGTCTACCACCATGCTCTGCGCTACTTGTCACTGCGGCGCCATCCGAGTCGAAGTTCCAGAGCCCCCGCAGGCGGTCACGAACTGCAACTGCTCGATCTGCCGTCGCTACGGGGCGCTGTGGGCGTACTACAAGGTCGGAACCGTTCGCGTACTAGGGCATCCCGAGAACACCGCGGAGTACGTATGGGGCGACAAGACGCTCAGGACGGTGCGGTGTCGCAATTGCGGCTGCGTCACACATTGGGAGCCGCTACAGCCAACGCCCGACAGCGAGCTTGGTGTGAACGCCCGCAATTTTGATCCGAGCGTTCTTGGGTCTGTGCGCATCCGTCGCTTCGATGGAGCTGATACGTGGACGTACCTCGACTGAATTGCTGTGCAACGAGGTGGCACCCGACCCCTCCATCGCGCGCGCGGCTTCCAGCAGACTTCGCCCGCTTCCAGCTGCGGCTCATGTCAGGCGTCGGGCGGCAGATTCACGCCCCCCGTCCTCCGACCACCCAAGACGCAGGAGGCCCGTGATGACAGTTCATCTCGATCACACCATCGTGCCGTCGCGCAACAAGCTTGCTGCCGCAAAGCTTCTCGCCGAACTGCTCGGGGTTGCGTGGGCTGAATCGGGAGTGGGTCCGTTCGCCCCCGTCTACGTCAACAACGGACTGACGCTCGACTTCATCGACACAGCGGAAGACTTCCCCATCTACCACTTCTGCTTTCGGGTTTTCCAGCAGGAGTTCGATTCGATTCTCGGCCGAATCAAGTCCGCCGGCATCCCGTATCGAAGCGCGGTGCGCGGGCCAACGGACATGCAAGTCAGCACGCAGTTTGGAGGTAACGGCATCTACTGGAATGAGCCCGACGGGCATCAGTGGGAAATGCTGACGGTGAGCTATGCGCGGCCGGCCCGCTAGGCTCTTCACGCATGGGCGTCATTGGCTCGACCTCGATTGCGCAAGGCATCGCGTGGTCGGATGACGAAGACCAACTTCAGCGTCACCCCCAGGCCGCGTGAGGCGACCTCGTTCACTTCTTCTCTTCAGCCTTCAGCGTCACACGCTCGGTGATATTGCTGCTTGCAAGCGTGTCGGTGATGAACGAGGTCGAGCGCACCAGCAGATCGCGCGCCACTTCCTCCAACGGCGAGCCGCTGATGCTGGCGTGGCTGCCGCCCAGACCGACTCCACCGCCCCAGCCGGCAGCGCTGAGGCCGAAGCCGCTCTTCTGGTTGTCGGCCTGCAGCGTGCGCGAACTCATGATCTTGGCCTTGCGCACGTCGACCACGCGCAGGTCCATGTTCATGTGCACCTTGCTCTTCTTGAAGTCGATGCTGCCCGCAGCCAGCGCCAGCGGCCCTTTGAACAAGCCGCCGATCGCACCGAGGCCAGTGGAGCTCTGCTCGAAGCCAAGCGACGTGATCGAGCCGGTGACCAAATAGTCCGCCGCCTCGGCTTCGACCTTCTTCCCCACCAACGCGAGTTCCTTGTTGATCTCGTCGAGCGAGGCGCGCTCCATCACCTCGAAACAGCCGGTCTGAGACAACGCGGTCGACAGCATCTCGGTCATGCCGGTGCCCACGCCGGTGTAGGTGGGCTGCTTGACGTTGCCGCCGCCCGTGCCCATGTAGTCCCAGCGATAGCGCTTGGGGTCTTGCTGGCCAGCGCCGGAGCTGCAGTCCGCGGACTTGCATTTGATCTCGCTGACGAGAACCTTGGCGACCGGCTTGGCGCACTTTGGCACGCTGATCTCGCGTTCGTGCACTTCGCTGGTTTGCGCGGGGGCGAACGGGACGAACAGGGCTGCGATTGCGCCCAGGGCG